>JAULVS010000001.1:0-3099 GCA_032110905.1 Chitinophagaceae bacterium
CCGTTCACTGTCTGTGCAGCGATAAGTGTAGCCGTCTTGGCATCAAAACCAATTTCAATGCCTCCTTGAATGCTGGCGCGTATGTACCGAAGGGCAAATGCAATGCCACATGCCCCAAGCACTGTTGACGCATCCATCAACTTTTCTTCTATCAATGCAACTCTCCCAAGCTGAGAAAATAAATCATGTACATAATCAAGCTGTTCCTGACGTACATTTTTTACAGAAAGACAGGTCATGCTTTCACGGATGGCAATTGCTGTATTTGGCATAGCACGTACTACGGGCAGTGTGTCGCCTGTCCACTCCTGCATTTCAGCAATCGGAACGCCGGTCACCACACTAATAAGGATGTGTCGCTGCGCATCCAGTTTTTCCCGAAGAGAAATAAGCACGTCTCTAATCTGATAAGGTTTTACTGCTACGATCACCAGGTCGGCATAAGTAAGCGCCTCTTCGTTATTCGATGTAATAAGCACTCCTTTAGACTCTATTTCTGTAAGTGTTTTGATATTTCTTTTGGATATAATGATATGTTCAGGCAAACTGAATCCACTTGAGATCAACCCTTCTGCTATAGCTGTACCAAGATTTCCTCCGCCAATTATGGCTATTTTTTTATTCATATTTATTTCCATTTGAAAAGACAAAATAGAAAAAGATCAGGGAAAAGAATTTACCAATTAATAAAAGTTATGGGTGCTAAGGTAATGCTTCACATAATCATTTACTCCATCCTCCAGGCTTGTAAAAGGAATATGGTAACCTTCCTGCTTTAATTTGGTCATTCGTGCTTCTGTGAAATACTGATATTTATCTCTAATATCTTCCGGCATATCAATGAAATCAATCGCAGTTTGCAGATTCAAAGCCTTAAAAACAGCAGCAACAAGATCATAGAAAGTTCGGGATTGTCCTGTGCCGAGATTATAAATTCCGGAATGAATGACGGCTTTTGATGTCGCAGCATTGTATATATCGGTCGATTCTTGCACAGTATTCTCCATCATCCAGCCAATAACGGCCACCACATCTTTCACATAAATAAAATCGCGCAGCTGTTCGCCGTCTTTGAAATCAGGTCTGTGCGATTTAAAAAGGCGAACACGTCCTCCCTCTTTAATCTGATTAAAAGAATGAAAGATTACACTTGCCATTCTTCCTTTGTGAGATTCATTGGGTCCATACACATTAAAGAATTTCAGTCCGGCCCAAAACGGAGGATGATCTTCCTGATGAATGATCCATTTGTCTACTTCATTTTTGGAAATGCCGTACGGGTTCAATGGCGAAAGATCATTGATGATTGCATGGTCATCATTATACCCTTTTGAACCGTCTCCGTAAGTGGCAGCTGAGGATGCATAAATCAACGGAACACCATTTATAGTGCAGTATTGCCACAGCTGCTGCGTGTATTCAACATTAAGATGCTGATGTACCGCATAGTCGAATTCCGTGGTATCTGTTCTTGCTCCAAGATGAATCACATAACTTATGACCGGCTTTTCCTCATACAACCATGCAAACAACTGCTCTCGTTCCACCCGACGCAGCATTTGTTTATCCTTTAGATTCGGAATCTTATCTGTCCGAGAAAAATCATCCACTGCAACAATATGCTTATAGCCATGATCATTGAGCCAGCGAATCATACAACTGCCTATAAAACCGGCCGCACCGGTAACAAGAATAACTGATTGTTTATTCATCAGAAGAAATTATATAAAGGAATCTTTAAAACAAATAGACATAAACGGATGTAAAGATCTTCCGGAGGAATGATTCTACTTATGATCAAAATCAGATTCTACAGAAAAAGCCTGGTGTAAGTTTTAAACTTAGGATGTTTTTAGCATCATTGAACCAATGGCTTCATCATATATTGTTTTCCAGTCCGCAACAGATCCCCAGTTCTCACTTTCAACAGAAATCACTCCGGAAGTCACTATACCTAACTGTTCGAAAGCAAAAACTTTCAATATTTTTTTAAATACATCTATTTTTTCAGGTTTTACGGAAACCAACACCCTGCTTTGTGATTCTCCGAACCAATAAGCATCGCTGCGAATGGCCTTCTGTTCTTGAGCGACCTCAAAGCCTAGGTTTCGGTTGAAAGATGCTTCAAACAAAGCCGTTATCAGTCCGCCCTCACTCAGGTCGTGTACCGACTCAACCGCTTTTTCACTAATCAGTTTAGCGATAATTTCCTGTAGATGAAATTCTTCATCAAGATCAAAGTACGGAGCAGGGCTGAATTCAATTTCTTTTATTTTATGAACATACTCACTTGATCCTATATCATTTCTTGATTGCCCGATTAAGAAAATCAGGTCGCCCTCATTTTTAAAATCAAGCGTCATGAACGACTGTATATCTTCAAGTAAGCCTACCATACCGATGGTGGGTGTTGGGTACACAGCTCCTTCCGGATGCTGGTTATAAAAGCTCACGTTCCCTCCCGTAACAGGTGTATCAAATTTGCGGCAAGCATCTCCCATTCCCTTTATTGCATGCACAAATTGATAATACACTTCAGGGTCGTATGGGTTCCCGAAATTGAGGCAGTTAGTGACACCCAATGGTTTACCACCGCTGCAAACAATATTGCGTGCAGCTTCGCTGACAGCGATTTGTGCTCCTTTGTAAGGATCCGCGTACACATAACGGCTATTACAATCGACCGTAACTGCAAGTCCCTTGTTTGTTCCTTTGATATGAACAATCGATGAATCTGAAGGAGCATTGGTAGAAACATTGGCTGTTCCAACCATACTGTCATATTGCTGGAATACAAATTTTTTGGAGGCAATCGAGGGAAGGGCTAAAAGCGCTTTTGCAACGGTTTTAAGTTCTTCCGGCACGGGAATTGATTCCGGAGAAAACTGATTGATCTTTTCAAAGTATGCAGGTTCTTTGTAGGATCTTTCATATTGAGGAGCCCCGCCACCCAGCACGAGTTCATACGCAGGTATTTCTGCTTCCAACGCACCATGCATATAAAACTCAAGTTTGCCATCTGCTGTCACTTCTCCGATCTGCGCACAGGGAAGATCCCATTTTTCAAACACAGCCTGTATGAGAGATTCTTTTCCTTTT
>JAULVS010000002.1:0-5164 GCA_032110905.1 Chitinophagaceae bacterium
TTCCTGACTATCCGATGTGGTGTCAAAACCAGTCCGGTTCCTCCTTTGCCAAACTTCTATGCAGGGATTGGGGGTGACTTTGGAGGGATACGAACCTCATCTATAACCAAATTGCAGGTGACTTGTCGGTATATTTCAAGTGCAAGTGGAACAGATCAGACTTTTACACAAAATGTTAGCTTTACAGTAACATCGAATACTTCAGGTTCATATGGAGCAGCATTTTCTTTGCCCAACTATGTGATCGGGAGCGACCGTGTTGAAGTGTCTTCGATCATTTTCGGAAAAAATAATGTTGTTCTGGCAAGTTCAGGGACCATAGTATGTAGAGAGTGTTGCCCTTATTAGTTGCCGGTATTTAAGTTTCTGCTGTTCATTGTACCATTTTGCCGGGCGCAGTAAAACAAATCTGCGAATTGCTCAGAAAACGCTTCGAAATAAAAAGGCAGTAACGATTTAATCGTTGTAAAATTTCTACTTCCATACTGGGCGGAAACGCCTATATCTTAAGGGATTGGTTATGGTATTAAAATGGGCATCCCCCGTTTTTCATCCATCTTTTTGTAGTTAATCATAATTTAAAGTCTTTCAAATACTTCATAGGTGTGGTAAATTAGGCCGCTTTTTTTGAAGATGTCTTTTTGGTGATGCTTGCTGATGTTTTCAATTTTTTATTTTTTTCCTTGTCGGCCTTTATAAAAGTACTAATGGCAAGTAACTCAGCTTCGCTTAGGGTTTTATTTTGCTCACCTATTATGTCTACGTCTAAATGTTTTGTTTTGTTATTCATTTCGGAAAATATTTATCAATTAATTTTAATGAAGCAATAGTGTCTATAATCATGATTCGACCACCCACATGCATAGCGCCCAACGTGTGTATGTAATGCTGAATAAGTTGTGATTTAGAAACAAATGAAAAGGAGACTATGGAAACTTCCGTTGAAAAGCTATCTCCGGTTATTACATTTTCAATAGAGTTGGTCAGTTTGTCAACTTCAAAATCCAGACCTGTTTCTTTCTTTTTTTTACCTTACGAATTTACGAAAATATTATGGCTTTTACAATACACATCCATAATCAAATCAGCTTAAATTAAAGGATGCTATATCCTCAAAAAAGTTAGAACTTCCGGTAGTCGTCCCGACAACTCAAAAAAGCCGTTGGCGAAAGCTAAGGGCTTTTTTGTTGGCAAGCGTTTAAAGCTTGCTTTCATACGCGTACCAATAAAAAAAGATAAAGCTCGCGAAGCGAGCAATGTTTTTTGAGTTAGCCCCCTCCAATGAATCACCGAGCGAAGCGAGGTAATCCTGTCTTCCCTACAAACAGACAAAACCTATGCTCGTGAAACAAGCAAGTTAAAGTCTGTTTAGCTCAGCCTTCAATAGATTACTGCAAATAATCCTTATGATTTAATGAAAATAAAGCCAAAGAGAGTATAGTTTTTTTTGATTTGTCGGCAAGACTTAATTCTTACTTTCTTGCCTAAATTCAATAAAAAGACGAAACTATATTATCTCATTAGTTAAATATCACAGTATCAAATTGGCTAATTCTCAAATTGCCAAACCCGCTACCTGTATTTCTTCATTATCCATTCGAATAACCTGTAAATGTTTTTTGGATTTTTCTTGTTTTACAGGAGGAAATTCGACACTTGTGCTCTGAAGTAATTCTTCATAAGCTTTTGTCTGCGACAGCAGTGCTTTTTTCATATTACGAATGATGAAATAACAAACAGTTATTCCAAGTGTCATACCTATTAAAAAGGCATGTGTTGTGAAAAAAATAAAATTATCGTCGGATAAAAGTTCTTTTAGCATAGGACTTACGTTTTTGGATTTAGAATATGAATTTACGTTTCGTTCTAATGAAAAAAGTAATATTAGATGCAATTCGGGATAAATTAAGTGAAAGCACTTAATAAAATCTTAATAAAACTATGCGTGTATGCGCGAAATTTAAAACTCGGAAAAATTATATTTTATAACCACCACTTTACAAGTGTTGCGCCCCAGGTAAATCCTCCACCAAAAGCAGCCAGCACAATATTGTCGCCCTTTTTAAGTTGCTTTTCCCATTCCCATAAACATAGTGGGATGGTGGCAGCTGTGGTGTTGCCGTATCTTTCTATATTGATCATTACCTTTTCTTTAGAAAGGCCCATTCGGTTGGCTGTAGCATCAATGATGCGCAGGTTGGCCTGGTGGGGTACAAGCCATGCGATATCTTCTCCAGTCAAGTTGTTTTTTGCCAATAATTCAGCGCTTACATCAGCCATACCTTTCACCGCAAATTTGAATACGGTCTGACCTTCCTGAAATGTAAAATGTTCTTTGTTTGCAACAGTTTCCATAGAAGCAGGTCGCAGTGATCCACCGGCTTTCATATGAAGATAATTTCTTCCTGATCCATCAGATTTCAGAATGCTGTCAAGAATACCATAGCCTTCTTCGTTTGGTTCAAGCAGTACGGCTCCGGCAGCATCACCGAAAAGAACACAGGTATTGCGATCAGTATAATCAACAATTGAACTCATTTTATCCGCACCTACTACAACCACTTTCTTGTAACGTCTGCTTTCAATGAAACATGCGCCTGTGGTCAATGCAAAAAGAAACCCACTGCAGGCCGCACTAATATCAAAACCAAAAGCATTAGTGGCGCCTATTTTATTACAAACAATGTTAGCAGTAGCAGGAAATACCATATCTGGCGTCACTGTTGCTACAATTAGGCAATCGATTTCCTCGGGATTAATGCCTCTTTTTTTACAAAGTTCGATAACAGCCGGAGCAGCCATGTCGGAAGTGGCCAATCCTTCCCCTTTAAGAATTCTTCGCTCTTTGATACCCGTTCTTGTGCGAATCCATTCATCGTTGGTATCTACCATTTTTTCCAGATCAAAATTGGTGAGAACATCTTCCGGAACCCACCCGCTTACAGCGCTAATAACGGCAGTTAGTTTTTGATTCATTTTCTTTGATTTGGAGGCTGCAAAAATACAGGAAATCTGTCAGGCTTTTTATACACTTTTTCAACTACTTTCGTTAATATGTACGCTTATCTCAAAGGGACTTTTACGCAAAAAACACCCACTTTTGTTGTGGTAGAAACACAAGGTGTTGGATATGAAGTGCAGGTGAGCCTGAATACCTACTCAAAAATTCAATCTGTTGAGCAGGGTATGCTTTACACCCATCTTTTGGTAAGAGAGGATGCGCATATTCTTTACGGATTCTTTGATCTTGCAGAAAAAGAAATGTTCTTGCATTTACTCAGCGTATCCGGGGTTGGGGCTTCTACAGCAAGAGTTATGCTTTCTTCCCTGCAACCTGTGGAGATAACAAGGGCCATTCAAAGCGCTAATGAAGCGTTGCTAGAGAGTGTGAAAGGAATCGGAAAAAAAACAGCCCAGCGTATTGTGCTTGAATTGCGTGATAAATTATCTAAATCAGCAGGAGAATCAGCTGTTTTTTCTGCTTCCGGCTACAATACTTTAGAGCAGGAAGCGTTAATAGCTATGACAGCTTTAGGAATTGCCCGTTCAGCCGCAGAATCAGCCATCCGAAAAGCACTTGCCAAAGGAGCACCCCTTGGGCAGGTGGAGGAGTTGATAAAAGCGGCTTTAAAATGTTTATAAAACCTCAACCAACGCTTAAGAGATTTTGAATTTGTCGAATCGTACGATATTAAGTTTTGCTATCCTGCTGGCTTTGATTTTTACCTGGTCCGGTTCGGTCTATGCTGAAAAAAATCCTTTTCTGAACCTGGATACCATCCCATCAGGAGGTGGCTTGCGTTTTCCTATTCAAGACAGAAGGGGGGATGCATTTTCATCCATTAGTAATAATACTTTTGATTTATCACGCCCTTCTTCTTTCCAGGATTCTATCGCTTATGATCCCGAAACAAAACGTTATTTCATTTACGAAAAAATAGGAAGAACATGGTTTCGCACTCCTGGCTGGATGAGTTTTGATGAGATGCAGAATTATCTCTCAAAGAAAGCAGAGCAGGAATATTTTCAGAGAAGATTAAATACCATACTCAACCTGAACAGAAAAATTACCGACCCCAACCTACAGGTTCGAGAAAGCTTTTTCAACAGAATGTTCAGTAATACTGGTATTCCCAAAGTTGAAATAAGGCCACAGGGGGATGTTACACTCACGGCAGGTTATATTGGCCAAAATATCAAAAACCCTACATTACCCGAACGTGCCAGACGCAATGGTGGATTTGATTTCGATATGCAGGCCAATTTTGGATTGAACGCCAAAATTGGTGACAAACTCAATTTCCCTGTTACATATAATACCCTTGCAAATTTTCAGTTTGAGAATCAGCTTAAGCTGAATTATGCAGGTAATGCTGATCAGATCATAAAAAAAATCGAAGCTGGTAACGTTGCCTTCCCCGCCAGAGGAACCTTAATGCCCGGGGCTTCTACTTTATTCGGTATTAAGACAGAACTCCAGTTTGGTAAATTATTTATTACAACAGTGCTTGCGAATCAAAACTCAAGCCGCCAGCAGATGCAACTGCAGGGAGGCGCGGGCTTACAGAATTTTGAAGTGAAAGCGGATGAATACGAAGAGAACAGACACTTTTTGCTATCGCAATATTTTCGTCTGAATTATAATAAAAATATGCAAAACCTGCCTGCCGTTACCACGCCGGTTCAGGTGCTGCGTATGGAAGTGTGGGTAACCAACAGAACTGGTTCTACGACTGAAAACAGAAATGTGGTTGCTTTTATGGACTTGGGTGAAAAACAACCCTACAACCAGAATATCAATTCACTTACTTCTTCCGAATTACCCGATAACGGAGTAAACGATCTCTACCAGCGTATCGTCAACAATCCTGCCAATAGAGATGCATCACTTGTAACCAGCAGTCTGTCTGCACTCGGACTTGTAGCCGTACAGGATTTTGAAAGGACTTTCGCGAGAAAACTCCGCCCCGAAGAATATTACTTTAATCCGCAAATCGGATTCATTTCACTGAATACCGTTTTGCAGCCTGATGAGGTGTTGGGGGTGGCATTTCAATATACTGTGAACGGCAAAGTGTATCAAGTTGGTGAATTTTCAAATGATATCACACCTGATACAACCAATAATAATGCAGGAACGCAAAAAGTGTTATTTCTGAAAATG
>JAULVS010000003.1:0-3595 GCA_032110905.1 Chitinophagaceae bacterium
GGTTATTTAAAAACCGGTGATCTATGCGAATATGACCACGATGGATTTTTGTTTGTAACAGGCCGTGTAAAAGATTTATTTAAAACCAATAAAGGCAAATACATAGCCCCTACGCCGATTGAAACTAAATTATTGGTGAATACCGACATAGAACAGGTATGTGTAGTTGGGATGGGTATTCCGCAACCCATTGCACTGGTTACCATCTCAGAAACAGGAAAGAAAAAATCAAATACTGACTTAACTGAAGGATTTACAAAATTACTCACAGTTGTAAACCCTTTATTAGAACACTACGAGCGACTGGAGAAGCTGGTGGTGATGAAAGAAAGCTGGACAGTTGAAAACGGATTGCTTACTCCTACTATGAAAGTAAAAAGAAACCAGGTTGAGAAAATTCATCAGCACTTTTATCCTGAATGGTTTGAAGCAGCAGGGAAGGTTATTTGGGAAAAATAACCTGGTCAGGAATTTGATTATTCCCTTCGTTTTATTTCCTCTTTTATAGCTTTATTTTTTGTATTTAATTTAAGCATGATCGGCGAGAAAGCCAACGGTAAAAAGATAAAAACCATTGCTCCTCCTCCACCATCCTTCCTTCGAAATGTTATCAGAATCCAAAGGAAGAAAAGTATAGCATAAGCTATAGAAAATAATAAATGATTTTTTTTTACTTTTTTTCTTTCTAGAAACAACTGCTCATCTGTTAAGTCTTTAAGGTCAGTCTTTGTCATTTTGTTAAGTTTGAGTGATATAACTATTTGAAAGAGTGTTTCTCAGAAAGCAATAATCTGTAACAGGATCTGCAATATTGATATGACTACATTTTTAATCTTTTACACAACGCACAGATAAGCCAGTTCCTTTATCTCCACTTGCTCTGAAAATATAACCTGATACTGACATTAATTGTCGCGCCCACGCTTTGCTAGTCGTTTGTTCTGATGTACTATGCAATCCAGCTGCTTCTTCAATGAGACTAAATATTCCATTAAGATCACGACCTCCGGCAGGTAAAGCAGAGAAGCCGCTTTCATTTGTTCCATTTCCATTGTTTTTCCAGCCAGAGGTACTTTTCAACTTGGCACCTGTAGTAGGACTATACTTATCTCCTCCTAAGTAATCGGTAAGTTGAGTAATTTCTGCATCAGTTGGCACATGCCATCCGGAAGGAGCCAAACCTCTTGGATCAGTAACAGCATACCAGTTGTAAAGCCTGCCATATTTTTCTCCGTTTGCTGCTATATTATCATAGTAACACCAGGCTGGTTGCTTATTTTCACTCGCTTTTAACCATTCTTGAATTGTTTTTGCCTCAGGGATCGGATCGCCATTTCGAAACTTGTCGACATTTAGATTTTTAGACATCCATATCTGAGTACCGATTTTGACTTCATCAAATTTTTGAGCAAAAGAGTTTGTACATACAAAAAAGAATACTAATAATTTCAGGATTGCTTTGTTTGTTTTCATTTTATTTATCATATTATTTATCATCATATTTTTCTTAATAATCAGTCTTTGAGCTAAATCTCATTAATATTTCCCCCAGTTCATATGCTTCTAAATTTGCATAATGCCACCCAAATTCTCCATTTGAGTTAAGGCTTATCTTGGTAGCGTCGGCTGCTTTTGTGATACCAAAGGTTACGACTTTTCTATTAAAATAATTTATTCCCACCCTGCAGGCCAAGCGTTCAGAATAACTCGGTTTCCCGCTTGACCAAGTTCTTCCTCTGTTTTCATCATATTCAGGTCCTATAACTTTTGTCTTGCGAAGTTTTTCACAAATTTCATCAATCGAATTCCTGTCAGTAATAACACTGTCTTTTTCAACTAACGAATAAACGTTATAGTCTTTCCTTCTTGTTGGCTGCAGCACAATTGATTCCACTTCAGAACTGTTGATTTCGGTAATTGCTGATATTCTCTTTTTAATGCCTGAAAGAGGCCCAAGTGTAGGTATATAAACAAGTATTAGTCCAATAGAAATCAGAACAAAATAATAGTATCGTTTCCACGCACGATGAAAAAATGCTAAGATGATGCCGAAAATTAATATAAAGCATCCTCCAAGTAATAAAGCAATTTCTAAAATTGTCAAAGCAATGAATTTATATTTAATTAAAAAACCTAACGACTGGCAGGATGTTTTGCCCCATTTATCTGTTTAAAAATTTGCCAACAAACAGCTCCCGTCATAAGAGAAAACAAAGTGGGAACCTCAGCAAACAGATTTTTGTTGCATTGTTACGAATGTAATACTATTTTAATACAATTATTATAAGAACTAAAACTCCTTCACATTACCGAAATAGCCATTTGTGCTTTTTCTGAATCAATGTGAGTCCAAGAACATTAACCGACAACCGCTAACGGATAACCGCTCACTTCACTTCTTCCTCAAAGCAATTTGCTCAAACTGAACTAACTCCTTTTTTTCTACGGGACTAATTGATTCGCCATGATCATATTTTGCTTTTAGATACAATGCGCGTTTATGTGAAGGGAATACTGCAAGAATTTGTTTGAGCTGTTCTTCTAGAAGCGGATCGTTAGTTTCTTCCTGTATGTTTACTGATACAGAAGGAGGTGTTTTATCACGTACAGGCATTTTTAATATGATGGCTTCTATTGTAGATAATTTCGACTCCGGTACAGAACCTGCTTTCTTTCCTTTAGACACTAACCCTTGCAATTGTTTTCTGCTCAAACTACCTCGTTCGCGATACTGCGCAAGCAGACTTGAGATAAAAGCAGAGTCAGGATTAGATTGATTCAGGAGGATTAATACATCCAACACTACATCAACGCCTGGCTTTTTCCCTGAGTTTCGCATTACATATTCCTCCTGTATTGTCCGCCTACGGCATACAAAGCGTTGGTGATCTGACCTAGTGAGCAATATTTCACTGTTTCCATCAACTGCGCAAAAATATTTCCATTAGAAACAGCAACCTGCTGAAGTTTCTTCAATTCATCCGCTCCACGCTGTTCGTTTCTTTTCCAGAATGCAAGGAGATTGGTGATCTGTTGTTCTTTCTCCTCTGTTGTACTGCGAATCACTTCTCCGGGAACAACAGTCGGACTTCCTTTCTTATTCAAAAATGTATTGACACCTACAATGGGCAATTCACCTGTGTGTTTCTGATGTTCGTAATACAAACTCTCTTCCTGAATTTTATTACGCTGATACATTCTTTCCATTGAACCAAGCACACCTCCTCTCTCCGTAATACGATTAAATTCATTCATCACCGCTTCTTCTACAAGATCAGTCATCTCCTCAATAAGAAATGAGCCCTGATTCGGATTTTCATTTTTCGCAGTTCCTAGTTCACGGTTGATGATTAGCTGAATGGCCATCGCACGACGCACACTCTCTTCAGTTGGTGTGGTGATGGCCTCGTCGTATGCATTTGTATGTAGTGAATTACAGTTATCATAAATCGCATACAATGCCTGAAGTGTGGTACGTATATCGTTGAAATCAATTTCCTGTGCATGCAAGCTTCTTCCTGATGTTTGAATATGATACTTCAACATCTGACTACGCTTGTTGGCCTTGTATTTATATTTCATCGATTTCGCCCAG
>JAULVS010000004.1:0-2161 GCA_032110905.1 Chitinophagaceae bacterium
ACGTGGTTCAGTTATACGGACATTCGCCTTTGCTGGTATCGGATTTACTTTGATTGTGAAATTATCAGAAGGTCCGGTACATGTTGCACCGTTTGTTGTATATGAAGGTGTATAGTTGATGGTGGCAGTAACAGCGCTTGTTCCGCTATTTACAGCATTAAAAGACGCAATATTTCCCGCACCGCTTGCAGCTAGTCCAATCGATGTAAGATTGTTAGTCCAGCTAAAGCTGACCGGTGTAAGTGATGAACTAAATGTGACGGCATTGGTTGATGTACCACTGCAGAGAACCTGATTACTTATTTTTCCCGGAGCAGGGAGTCCTATTACTTTGATGGTGTCTGTTGCCGGTATATTACAGCCGCCTCCGGCATCATAGGAATAAGTGATCACATAAGAACCGGTTGCACTTGCGGAGAGATCAATTACACCACTTGTTGAATTGATTGAAAGTCCTGCGGGACTTGCACCGAAAGAACCAGTTCCTGAAACGGTGGGGGTGATGGATCCGCAATTGTAAAATGGTCCTTCCGGATAATTGAATGTTTCGCGACCAAATACGAAGTTGACAGGAATCGGACTGATGAAATCTTTCAGTGCAGCATTATATGAATCTGAAGCTTTGGTTTTAATGAAAACTGTTTTGATGCTGATTTGTGCGCAGGGGTCAACAGCATTTAATATCGCATCCACATCGACGGCTGCTTCTACGAATAGGTAAGGAGAATAAGTATTACTGCCAAAAGCGCCGAGTGGTGTATTGACAGATGCAGTATTTGTAGCACCGAAGGCGAGTGTGCCGGAGCTGTTGGAGGGAAGATTGTATTCCACATAGCGGTAGCTTCCCGAAGAAAGTTCCCAGCGATAATAGTGAACAGTAGCCAATGCTCCGCCGTTTGTATATTCCATTGACAATACAAAATCACCAACAGTTCTGCCATTAGTAGCAGAAAGCGAAGTGCTGTCTTTTGAAAGAGAAGTAAAACTGCCGTTGCTATTTTTTGTAAAGTAGCCCTGAAAAAATTCGAAATCAATATAGCTTGTACCTGTATTTACTTCACGATCACCGCCCAAGATTACCCACTTGTGATTTCCCGAACTTGCAATATGATACATACCGTTGTTGATATCCGTTTTGTTTGCGGCGCTTGCATTGGTCCATCTCCATGAGTTAGGGTTTTGACTGAACGATGACCCTGAAAACACATCATCAGTTGTATTGTGATATATATCTTTTACTAACCGGGAATTAGAAGGGTTAACTGGTGAACCATCGTTGTAAAACACATATCCTCCACTTGATCCCGCAACCCAGTCGCCTTCGTTGATTGTTGGGGTACCGGCTTTCAGGTCACCATCGATTCGAAAACCACCTGTTGGCAGATTGATAGGAGCAAGCTGTGAGTATGTTGGAAATGTAAGGATAATAATACAGGCAGCAGAAAAAATACCTCGTATGAAAACCCGGGAAGAGGCAGTTGAATTATTTGTCATAACAGTTTATTTACGATGATTTATTTGAAACGGAGATGAAGGTATGGGGCTGAAGTGCCGCAAGTCTATGAACTACTTCATTTGTTTTTCTGACTGATATCAATGAACATAGAGAGATTACTCATAAAAAACAGAGAAAAATAAATTTTTAACAAATAGAATATAATTAATCTCATCCGGTTTCGTTTTCAAAAAGATTAAATAATTTAAACCGATCCTTTTTTACCTTAAAAAATATAGAAACATAATTTATCTGAGGGTGATGAAAGAAAGTACACAACAGGATATTTAAAATAGTTTTAATCTATGAATTTCAACTTTATAATCAGACCTACCTTTCTTGTTATCTTATTTTCGGCAACACTTTTATGTTTGTGTAGCTGTAATCAAAAGGTATCGATTAAAAACGAAACAGTATCTGTTGAAAAACCGGCGATGAGAGTTGTATTGCAGCCGTTTTCCGATTTTAAAAAAGAAGCAGCACTTAAACTTTCAAATCAATTAAAAAAGCTTGGATTAGAAACAGAAGTGGCCGATCCTATTAAACATCCCTCCTTTGCTTGGCGGTCAGGGAGGGCGAGATACAGAGCAGATAGCCTGATCAGATTTTTAAGCGGACGCACACCGGAAGGAGATGTTACGATTGGGCTTACGCATTATGATGTCA
>JAULVS010000005.1:0-2713 GCA_032110905.1 Chitinophagaceae bacterium
TCCGGAATAAAATTTTCTTAACTTGTAAGCATTCGAAAAATTGCAAAACCAATTTTAAATGAAAAGAAGAGATTTTATAGGAAAATCTATTGTTGGTGTGGTAGGTGCCATCGCGGTACCTACTATCGTTCCTTCCAGCGTTTTTGGAAAAAATGCGCCAAGCAATAAAATCAATGTGGGTCAGATTGGTTGTGGTCGTATTGCCCGCGATCATGACCTCCCAGGTACGATGCAACACGAAATTGCCCGTTTAGTGGCAGTTTGTGATTTAGATAAAAATCGTCTCCTCGATGGTAAAAAATTGGTGGAAGCTTACTATACCAAAAAAACAGGGAATGCTAATTATGTTGATGTTAAAATGTATGATGATTATCATGATATGTTGAATAACAAAGATATTGATGCAGTCATCATCAGTACCCCTGACCATTGGCATTCTCAACCTGCTCTCGAAGCTGCATTGGCTGGAAAAGACGTTTATCTTCAAAAGCCAACTTCTTTAACGATCGCCGAAGGTCGTTTATTAAGTGATGTTGTTAAAAAGAAGGGGATTATATTACAAGTTGGTACTCAACAAAGATCTTCGCCTCAGTTTAGAATTGCTGCTGAATTAGTTAGAAATGGCCGGATTGGCAAACTTCATACCGTAAAAATAGGCCTGCCAGGTGACCCTTCCGGCCCTCCCGCTCCGGCAATGCCTGTTCCAGCCGGCTTTAATTATGATATGTGGCTGGGTTCTACCCCAGAAGTGCCTTACACGGAAATTGGTGTACATCCCCAAAAGGGCTATGATCGTCCAGGTTGGCTTCGATTGGAACAGTATGGTGCAGGTATGATTACCGGTTGGGGTCAACACCACTTTGACTCCGCTGCATGGGGTATGGATACAGAATATACGGGGCCAATATCTGTTCAGGCCGTAGCTGAGTTCCCTAAATCGGGACTGTGGAATGTTCACGGCGATTTTATGGTGAAAGCAGAATATGCTAATGGTATTACTATGTTAACCAGTGGCGGATATCCCAACGGTATTAGATATGAAGGTACCGAAGGCTGGATATTCGTTTCCAGAGGAAATTATGTGGCTTCGTCCAGTGATCCGGTAACGGCTGCAAAAAGTAGTAAAGCACTTGATGCCAGTGACCCAAAAATTCTGACCTCCGTAATTGGTGCAAATGAAATTCACCTGTATAAAAGCGATGAACATCATGGCAATTGGTTAGATTGTATTCAAAGCAGAAAAGAACCGATTTCTCCTGTGGAAATTGGTCACAGGACTTGTTCTGTTTGTTTAGTAAGCCATATTGCAATGAAGTTACCCAGAAAGTTAAATTGGGATCCGAAAGCAGAAAGATTTGTAAAAGATGATGAGGCTAATGCTATGCTCAGTCGTTCACAACGCAAACCTTATGGTACGACTAACGTGAAAATTTCTTAATATTTTTTATGGAAAAACAACCAAATAGGCGACGTGATTTCTTAAAGGAATCCGTCGCCTCTGCGGCTGGTCTCTTAGTACTCCCAGCGCTTCCTTCTCTGTCTTTCGGGGCAATAAATACCGAAGTAGTTCAACCCTTACAAGTTAATCCTTATCTGGCTCCCAGAATTAAATTTGCGGTCATTGGTATGAATCATGGTCATATTTATGGTCAAACAGATGCTGTTATTCGTGGGGGAGGTGAATTGGTTGCCTGTTTTGCAAAAGAAGCTGATTTATTAGCCGAGTTTTCCAAACGGTATCCACAAGCTAAAGTGGCTAACAGTGAAGCGGCTATTTTAGATGATCCCTCCATTCAGTTAGTTTTAAGTTCTATTACTCCCGTTGAAAGAGCTCCCTTAGGCATCCGTGTGATGAAAAGTGGAAAAGATTATATGGCTGATAAGCCCGGAATTACCACCCTTTCGCAATTAGCTCAGGTAAAAAAAGTACAGAAAGATACAGGTAGAATTTATTCTATCATGTATAGCGAACGGTTTGAAAACAGGGCAACGGTTAAAGCCGGTGAACTCATTCAGGCTGGCGCCATCGGTAAGGTAATTCAAACCATAGGTCTGGGCCCTCATAGAATGAACATAAAGTCTAGACCTCCCTGGTTTTTTGACAAACAATATTTTGGAGGCATAATTTGTGATATTGCCTCCCATCAATTTGATCAATTTCTCTTTTTTACAGGCTCAACCAAAGCAGATATTATCGCTGCACAAGTCGGGAATACGCATTTTTCTCAGTATCCTCAATTTGAAGATTTCGGTGATGTGATGGTGAGAGGTAATAAAGGTATGGGTTATATAAGAGTCGATTGGTTTACTCCCGATGGTCTGAAATCATGGGGAGATGGCAGGTTAACTATCCTCGGAACCGATGGATTCATTGAAATAAGGAAAAATATAGATCCTGCGGGTCGCTCCGGAGGAAATCATCTTTTTCTCACAGATAATAAGGAAACAAGATATTTTGATTGCAAAGATCAAGATTTACCTTACGGAAGACAATTAGTGGATGATGTTCTGAATAGAACGGAAACGGCAATGTCTCAGCATCACTGTTTTCTTGCAACGGAACTTGCTCTTAAAGCGCAAAATACAGCAGAGAACGTTACTTTTGAAACCAATTAAAAACCTAATCTAACTTATTGTGAATTATAAAAGTTCTTTTTCATTTCTTTGCCTGTTGACTTTTTTTCTGCCAGTATATGGTCAATTGAAAGTTTCT
>JAULVS010000006.1:0-2525 GCA_032110905.1 Chitinophagaceae bacterium
ATTTTGTATTATTCTTTGGTTTACACGATTAGAACCGAGGCTATTTTTTTAATCATCCAGTTTAAGGACTGCAAGAAACGCTTCCTGTGGCACTTCCACATTGCCGATCTGACGCATACGTTTCTTGCCTTCCTTCTGCTTCTCCAATAGTTTCCGTTTACGGCTAATATCACCACCATAACATTTTGCAGTCACATCTTTTCTCATCGCAGAAATATTTTCACGAGCTACAATTTTAGCTCCAATAGCAGCCTGTATGGCAATCTGGAATTGCTGACGCGGTAATAATTCTTTCAGTTTCTCACAGAGTTTTCTTCCGAAATCGTGCGCACGACTTCTATGAATCAAAGCACTAAGTGCATCTACTTTGTCGCTATTCAACAAGATATCCATCTTCACAATATCTGCATCTCTGTATCCAATCGGATGATAATCAAAAGAAGCATAGCCACGTGTTTGCGATTTCAACTTATCGTAAAAATCGAATACAATTTCAGTCAGTGGCATTTCGAAAAGTAACTCAACACGTGTTTGCGTGAGATAACTTTGGTTAATTAAAATACCACGTTTACCCAGGCACAATGTCATAATATTCCCAATGTACTCAGGCTTTGTAATAATCTGTGCTTTGATAAATGGTTCTTCTATCCTGTCCATCTGCGTAGGATCAGGCATTTCACTCGGGTTATTTACAATAATCTTTTCACCCTTTGTTGTATAAGCAATAAAACTTACGTTGGGAACCGTAGTAATAACCGTCTGATTGAACTCACGCTCTAGACGCTCCTGGATAATTTCCATATGCAGGAGTCCGAGAAACCCGCATCGGAAACCGAAACCAAGCGCCTGTGAAGTTTCAAGCTCGAAAGTGAGTGAAGCATCATTGAGCTGCAACTTATCCATACAATCGCGCAGCTCTTCAAAATCTTCAGTTACAACAGGGAAAATGCCTGCAAACACCATCGGCTTCACTTCCTGAAATCCACGTATAGGCTCTTTGGTCGGATTTGCGGCAATGGTAATTGTATCGCCCACTTTTACCTCTTTGGCATTTTTTATACCTGTTATCAGGTAACCCACATCTCCACAGGTAACTTCTTTTTTCTCGGTCATCTTCAACTTCAAAATACCAATCTCCGAAGCTTCATATTCCTGCTCCGTGCTCACAAATTTAACCTTATCCCCCTTGCGAATTTTTCCGTTTAGTATTCTGAAATAAACGATTACCCCTCTGAAACTGTTAAACACACTATCAAATATAAGCGCCTGAAGAGGCTCATCCGGCTTACCTTTTGGAGCCGGTATTCTTTCTACAATCGCTTCCAGTATTTCTTCAATGCCAATACCTGCTCTGCCGCTTGCAAGTAAAATTTCTTCAGGTTTGCAGCCAATCAGCTCAATGATCTGGTCCTTCACTTCGTCTATCATCGCACCTGCCATATCAATCTTATTGATAACAGGGATGATTTCAAGATCATTTTCAATGGCTAAATAAAGATTGGATATCGTTTGCGCCTGAATACCCTGAGCAGCATCAACTAGCAAGAGAGCACCTTCGCAGGCTGCCAATGCGCGACTTACTTCATAACTGAAATCCACATGTCCGGGAGTATCAATCAGGTTCAGGATAAATTCAGAGCCGTCCTTCGCTTTATAATTGATCTGTATGGCATGACTCTTAATGGTAATACCCTTTTCTCTTTCAAGGTCCATATCATCCAGCACCTGGTCCATCATCTCCCTTTCACTGATCGTATTCGTTGTTTGCAAAAGCCGGTCGGCCAGGGTTGATTTTCCGTGGTCGATATGGGCGATAATGCAGAAATTCCTGATTTGCTTCATTCCTAATGTCACCGTTTTATGAGGTGGCAAAGGTAATGCAATTAAAGGTGCGGAACGGAGCCTCAAAACCAGTCCAAAACAATAAATTTGGAGAAACAAAATACAATGGACCTTACTCAGGAATTTGAACAAGCTATAATCGAAAGCAAACTCCTCCCCCAAAAACCTGCCAACGAAGTATTGCTGAAGATCTATTCCCTGTACAAACAGGCAACAGAAGGCGATTTCAGCGGAGAAATGCCATCCAACACCTTTGATATTGTGGGCATTGCAAAAGCCAATGCCTGGAAGGAACAAATTGGCAAGCCGAAAGAAGAAGCGATGAAGGAATACATCTCACTAATAAACCTGCTCAAAAGCTGATAAGAGATTATTTATTTTTCACTTATAACCGTTTCATATACTTTCAAAATTTGCTTTCCAATTATATTGTACCCAAATCTTGAGATCGCATTATCACTGATTTTTTTACGGTCATATTTATTATAGTATAGTATCATTTTCTCCATGGCGTCCGCCAAAGCATTTTCGTTTTGCGAAGGGATTAAAGCCCCGTTTGAATGATCAACCACTTCGGGCAAACCTCCAACATCAGTAGCAATAACAGGCAGCCCGCAACAAAGCGCTTCAAGATTAACGCAAGGTTGATTTTCATACCTGCTAAATAAAATATGGACATGGCT
>JAULVS010000007.1:0-2394 GCA_032110905.1 Chitinophagaceae bacterium
AAAGGGGCGAGCGCGCCCCTAAAAAAATAAATTAGAGATCAAATTATCATTCTTCCCTTCTACCAAGATATATTAATATATACTGAACCAGCATCGCAATCGATGCCAGTGCTGCTACCACATAAGTCGCTGCTGCCCATTTAAGGGCATCTTTAGCACCGGGATACTCATACTGGTTCGTGACATTTGTTTTGTCTAACCATGCCAGGGCCCGGTTACTGGCATCAAACTCAACAGGAAGTGTGATGACCGAAAACAAGGTAGAAGCCGCAAAAAGGGCTATTCCTATTAATAATACAGTGTTATTGCCGCCGCCGAAACCTAATATACCCACCCCAATCGCCAATATCCACTGAGACAAAGTAGTACTTACTTGTACAATTGGAACCAGTCTTGAACGCAGCATCAGCCACTGATAAGCCGTGGCATGCTGCACAGCATGGCCACACTCATGTGCTGCCACGGCAGCCGCCGCAATTGAATTCCCATTGTAAACATCCGGACTCAAATTCACGGTTTTATTCATTGGGTTGTAGTGATCGCTCAGAAAACCATCAACCGAAACCACTTTGACATCATAAATGCCGTTTTCTTTCAACATCCGCTCTGCAACCTCCCTGCCTGTTAAGCCACTTAGCAGCCTATCGCGACTATATTGGTTAAACTTGGACTTTAAACGCATCTGAACGAGGAATCCTATTCCCATAAATACCAGGGAAATCAATAATACACCAGGAGTCATTTTCTTATTTTTTTCAAATTTAAATAGCAAATTTACATCCAGCTCTTAAACTGTTGTTAAGCATAAAAAATAGCGCCAAATTGTCGCGCCAAATTGTCGGTGAACTATTTTTTTTATCTTTTCTTTACGCGGCTGGTATCAAAAATAAATATATAAAATGTTGATTTTCAACGCTTTAATATTAATTCAGATGGTCTGAAACATCGGTAGTCGAACCCTGTTCTCTCAGCAAGAGTTATGCACATCCTCCAAAAATAATTTTGAAATCTGCCCTCAATTCGTAATTTAGCAATAGAATTTAATGGGTTAGTAAGTACAAAGGGTTGAAAGAAATTTCAGCCCTTTTACTTTTTATAAAGTATTCTTCATTATTCTTTTTTTCCTTTTTTCTTAGGTTCATTTATCGGTCAGTAAAAACATCTCTTCTCTTACCTTTAACGCATGGCGAAAGTTAAAACAGGATTTTTTTGTCAGAATTGCGGATATGAATCTGCTAAATGGGTTGGACGTTGTCCATCGTGCAACGAATGGAACACATTCACCGAAGAACTCATCACCAAAGAAAAAAATAATCCTGCAGCACAAAACTGGAAAGAACAAGACACACGCAATGTAAAAACAATTGCATTGCGTGAAGTGACAAGCAGCGAAGAAAAAAGAATGTATGCAAAAGATGCAGAACTGAATCGCGTATTGGGCGGTGGAATCGTTCCGGGAAGTTTAATACTTGTTGCAGGTGAACCGGGAATTGGTAAATCAACTTTGTTCTTACAACTTGGATTGGAAATGCAAGGAATTCGCACACTGTACATCAGTGGTGAAGAAAGTGAACAGCAAATAAAAATGCGCGCGGACAGACTGCAAAAACAAAACGAAGAATTTTATCTGTTAACAGAAACAGGAACAAATACCATTTTTCAGGAAATAAAAAAACTGAAACCGGAACTTGTCATCGTTGATTCCATACAAACACTGCAATCACCTTATATAGAAAGCGGAGCTGGTAGTGTTAGTCAGATACGCGAAACAACAGCCGAACTGCAACGTTTTGCAAAAGAAACAAATACACCTGTATTCATCATTGGTCATATCACAAAAGAGGGAAGCATTGCAGGACCAAAAATACTGGAGCACATGGTAGATGTTGTATTGCAGTTTGAAGGCGACCGTCATTATGCTTATCGTATTCTTCGCACCATGAAAAATCGTTTTGGTTCTACATCCGAACTTGGCATATATGAAATGAGCAATGATGGAATGAGACCTGTGAGCAACCCAAGCGAAATCCTCATCACACAAAAAGAACATCCTTTAAGCGGTATTGCCATTGCTGCAACCATCGAAGGTATGCGGCCATTGCTGATTGAAGTACAGGCGCTTGTTACCACAAGTGTATATGGTACGCCGCAGCGTACTGTCACAGGTTTTGATCTACGTCGTTTGCAACTATTGCTTGCCGTACTTGAAAAAAGGGGCGGATTTCAACTCGGCAACAAAGATGTTTTTTTAAATATTGCCGGCGGGCTGAAAGTGGAAGATCCTTCAATAGACTTAGCAGTACTATGTGCTCTTTTGTCGAGCTACGAAGATGTTCCGCTAAACCAGAAAATTTGTTTTGCCGGAGAAATCGGGCTAAGTGGAGAAATTCGCGC
>JAULVS010000008.1:0-9778 GCA_032110905.1 Chitinophagaceae bacterium
AGGTAAACCGGCCTGCGCAAAGAAGAATCAGCAGAAAGATTACTTGTCTCCGATATAAATGCTTGCTATGCCAAAAGTTAATCGTTTGCATACAGTATGTTTAAATCCTGATTTATGCAGGATATTCAAAAAAGCATTCCCCTCGGGAAATGCATTGATGCTATTGTCAAGGTATTCATATGCTTGTTTGTTTTTGCTGATCCAGCCTGCTACCTGCGGTGCAGCTATCTGCATATAAAACCTGTAAACAGCAGCCATCAAAGGAAATTTTGGCTTCGAAAATTCAAGTATCACCAGTCGGCCTCCCGGTTTTAGTACCCTGTGAATCTCCTGAAGTCCTTTTTCAAGGTTTTCAAAATTTCTTACTCCGAAAGATACTGTAACTGCGTCAAACGTGTGTTCGGGAAAATTTATTGTTTCACTGTCGCCTTTCCTGAGCTCTATCACCTTTTCAAGAGAATCATTTTTAATTTTTGTTCTGCCTCCTTCAAGCATGCCTTCACTGATATCTATGCCGATTACTTTTTCGGGATGAAGCATTTTTGCCATCAATATGGCTACATCTGCCGTCCCGGTTGCAACATCAAGTATTATTTTGGGGTTTAAAGGTTTCAAAAAACCCAGTGCTTTTTTCCTCCAGCGAATATCTATGCCACCTGAAAGAATACGGTTCACTCTGTCATATCGAGGGGCGATGCTGTCAAACATAGCCGCAACCTGTTCTTTTTTGGAAAGCCTAGAATCTTTGTTCGGCACTACCTGGTCGTGAGGATAGGTCTGTCTCATCCCTGCAAAGGTAATGTCAGATTGTATAGGGGGGAGAAGGAATCGCTAAGGACTTTGATTAAAATATCCTAATACTCTGCGCTCTGCTTATCTTGCAGTTGTGAATATCATATCTGCTCAGTATATCATTAGCAGCCCGTCTGTAGATAAATGTCCGCCTGCCGACAAAGCAGAATTTGCATTTATCGGTCGAAGTAATGTAGGGAAGTCGTCTCTGATCAATATGGTTACAGACAGAACAAAGCTTGCCAAAACAAGTTCGTCGCCTGGGAAAACGCAGATGATCAATCATTTTCTGATTAATTCTCTCGGTTCTAAAAATGTATCGCAAAAATGGTACTTGGTTGATCTGCCGGGGTATGGTTATGCAAAAGTTGCGCAAAAGCAGCGAAAGAGGTGGACCAAGATGATTGAACAATATATCAGACTGCGAAAAAACCTGATTAATTTGTTTGTGCTGATCGACGTACGCCACAAGCCTCAGGACATTGATCTTGAATTTGTAAACCAGCTTGGGGAGTGGCAGATTCCTTTTACTATTGTTTTTACCAAGGCTGATAAAACCACTCAACGGGAAGCTGCTTCCTGTGTGAAGGCTTTTATGGATAAACTTGATGAGCAGTGGGAGGAAATACCGTCTTTTTTTATTACATCCGCCATTAAAGGAAGAGGAAGAAAAGAATTAATAGAGCTGATCGAGTCGCTTTTGCAGCAGACATCCGCGATGTTTTCTAAATGAAAAGAGGGGCAAACTGCCCCTCCTAATATTATGTAAATCATTTTTTCTTAAGGTGTTTCAACCAGCCGGAATCCATTTCCGTGGATATTTACAATTTCTACTTTAGGATCAGGCTTCAGGTATTTTCTGAGTTTTGCAATGTAAACATCCATGCTTCTTCCGTTGAAGTAAGTATCACTTCCCCAGATACGTTTCAGTGCTGTTTCTCTTGGAACCAGGTCGTTTTTAAATTCGCAGAGCATTCGCAACAATTCATTTTCTTTCGGAGAAAGCACTTCTTTGGTTTCGTTGTGGCTTAACTCTCTCAACTTCGGATTGAAGTGAAATATTCCCAACTGATATTCTTTGTTCTCAGTTTCAAATTTCGTTTCTTCATTTCTTTTGAGGATAGCTTTGATTTTCATCATCAGCACTTCGCTGTCGAAAGGTTTCGTGATGTAATCATCCGCACCCAGTTTATAGCCGGTAAGTATATCTTCCTTCATTGTTTTGGCACTGAGGAAAAATAAAGGTATTTCAGGATCAATATCCCTTATTTCTTCTGCAAGTGTAAATCCGTCTACATGCGGCATCATCACATCAAGGAGACATATATCGAATTTTTCACGTTGAAAAGCGGCCAGCCCAAGACGGCCATCTCTTTCCAGCACTACTTCAAAATCGTTTAGTTCCAAATAGTTTTTCAGTACGTTTCCGAAATTGCTGTCGTCCTCAACAAGCAATATTTTTGATTTTGTTTCTTCCATATTCAGTTGTTTTTCTATAACAAATAAAAAACATATGATTGAACAATCATAATTCTTTACTATCAATATTTTGTTAAAGGTAGTCTATCCATATTAAGTTATAATCCTGATTTAAATATTCAAACCGGCTTGCCATTTTCTTTTGATGGCTCCGGTTATGGTATTTTTGCAAAAAACAGATTATGCGTATTACATCTGATAATCGGTTTAAGAAACTCATTGTCATCGGCGACCGGATGCTGATTAAACCAAGTAAGCCGGATGAACGTACAGCTAGCGGACTTTACTTGCCTCCCGGTGTGCAGGAAAAAGAAAAAGTTCAGCAAGGTTATGTAATCAAAACGGGACCGGGATATGTGATTCCTATGCCCGTGGAAGATGAGTCTTGGAAAGGGGAGGAAGAGCAGGTGAAATATGTTCCCTTGCAGGCCAAAGAAGGAGATCTGGCGATTTTTCTTTTGAGTGGTGCTACTGAAATAATTTATGAAGGGGATAAATTTTTTATTGTTCCTCAAAGTGCGATTCTTATGCTCGAGCGAGAGGAGGAATTATAATGATTCTTTATCGTTTGAAAATTAATTTTCCTTCTGCATCCATTGAGGCTACTTCTTCTGCAATGAAGTACTTGATCGCGGTTTTTATTTTTTCTTTCTCTGTTTCATCAGCTTCTGTCAGTATCTCTTTCAGCCGCAGATGTTGTTTCTCTAACAGCTTTGCTTTGATTTTTTCTATACTGAAATGATTCAGTTCTTTTTCTTTTTTCAACCTGCAAACATCACAATTGCCACATTCCTCTTGTTCACTGTCTCCAAAATAATTTGTAATAAAAGCAGACCTGCATATCTTTTGATTGGTTACAAAGTCAACCATTACTCCCAGGCGTTTTTCAAACTGAATTTTTCGTTGCTGCCATGCCAGGTGGGGAATTAAGTAATCTGTTGTTACCGGACGGTTTTCAAGTAGTTGTAGTTGGGGTTTGTCGGTTGCGGGTTTATAAATAATGATACCGTCTGCATCAAGTTTTATGAGCAAACGATGGATGTTTTCTTTATCTGTCTGAAGAATTTTTGCGAGTTGTAAAGTTGAGATGGTTGCTTCAGAAAACAGAATTCCGCCATATGTTCTCAACAGTGTTTTTATTACTTCTTCCATTATGGGGTTGGATTCTTCATAATACTCGAGTTGCTCTCTGTTGCATGTAAACTCGACTTTTGCGGGTAAAAATATTTTGCCGGCATGAGCAAGCCATCCTTCCTGCTCCAGTAATTGCATAGCAGGGATAACAGTTGAAGAAGGGATTTTGAATCGGGTACAAAAATCTGCCAGGTCGAATTCGTGCCAGATACCTGCACCTCCTCCTGAAGGTATTTGTAAATAATGTGAGATACTTGCATATACCCTGCTGATCGTGTCGATGGAAGGAAACCGGATATCCGACATTTTTTTTAGTCCATCAAGATCATTTTTGTGATACAGAAGTATTGCCTGAGAGGGCAGTCCGTCTCTTCCGGCTCTACCGGCTTCCTGGTAGTAGTTTTCAAGACAGTCGGGTATTTCATAATGAACCACCAGTCGTACATCCGGTTTATCAATTCCCATGCCAAAAGCATTGGTGCAAACGATGATCCTGGTTTCATTTCTGATCCAGGCTTCCTGTTTTTTGTTTCTTTCTTCGCTGGTTAAACCGGCATGGTAAAAGTCGGCATTCAATCGGTGCATTTGAAGAAATCCTGCGATTTCAGCAGTCATTCTTCTGCTTCGACAATAAACGATGGACGACCCTTTGCTTGTTTTAAATAAGTTTTCAAGGGTTTCTGCTTTTGCTTCAGAACTTAGTATGTTGTAGGAGATGTTTGGTCGAAGAAAACTGCCTTTGAAAATATGTCCTTTCTTAAACAATAGTTTTTCACAGATATCTTTTTGCACTTCAGGTGTAGCAGAAGCGGTAACCGCGAGAATCGGAACTTCAGGCAACTGTTCTCTGATTGCAGCTATTTTCAGATAAGAAGGTCGGAAATCATATCCCCATTGTGAAATGCAGTGTGCTTCGTCTACGGCAAGCAGTGAAACACCTAACCCTGGTAAATATTCCTGAAAAAGATCTGTCTGTAGTCTTTCGGGAGATACGTATAAAAATTTACAGTTGCTGTTGCCGGCAACCTGTAAAATATGTTCAGTTTCTTTTCGACTATTAGTTGACGTTAGTGCAAAAGCTGTGATATTTTTTTTGCGAAGAGTTTCGACCTGGTCTTTCATCAGGGCGATTAATGGGGAAACAACAAGGCAAAGGCCTTCGTTTGCCAATGCAGGAATCTGAAAGCAGATACTTTTTCCTCCTCCTGTTGGCAGCAATGCAAGGGTATCCCGCCCTGCCAGTACAGACTCAATGATTTCCTGTTGCATTGGCCGGAAGGAAGTATAACCCCAGTATTCGTTTAGGATAGATGTGAGTTTATGCATCGCTGTCTTACAAGTTATACCACTTTTTTAATGAAGAGTCTGACAGAATTGACGGCGAGTACAACATCGCTCAAACCCATTACCAGCGCACCGACAGTCGGATTAAGGGCGCCGAAAGCAGCAACGGGTATTGCAATGATGTTATAAAAAAAGGCCCAGAATAAATTTTGCTTTATTGTAATAAATGTATGCTTCCCAAGTCCGAGAGTCAGTGGCAGATTTTTCAATCCGTGATTCATTAAAACCACATCAGCCGTTTGCATAGCTACCTGTGATGCTTCGCTTAATGATATTCCAATCGTTGCTTTGGCAAGTGCAGGTGCGTCATTGATGCCGTCTCCGATCATTGCTGTGGGTGCAATTAGACTGAGTCGGGCAATTGTTTCGAGTTTTTGTTCGGGTACTTGCTCGGCAATGATTTCGTCGATGCCAAGTTCTTGCCCAACAAGTTCAGATTTCTTTTTTCTGTCTCCGCTGAGTAGAAAAGTCCGGATGTTTTTACTTTTTAGATAGGTGATGACACTTGCAGCTTCCTTACGAATTTCATCCTGTACATCTACCCATCCAATTAATTCGCCATTTTTCAGCACATAAATATTATGGCTGTCATCTTTGGTAACGGATGCAGCTGCTTTATAAGATCCGGCAATGTATTCGTTTCCTTCTTTGTCGGTGGCTTTCATGCCAAGTCCTTTTATTTCTTCAATTTGCTGCCATTTCATTTCCTGTTTTACGCGCCAGTTGTCTGCTATACAAACAGCGATCGGATGGTTTGAATACTTTTCCAGTTCATAACAAAGACGCTTAAAATCTTCAGTTGATGTTTTAGGATCTGTAATCTGAAAAGAGGAAATAGTGAATTTTCCAGTTGTAAGGGTTCCTGTCTTATCAAATACAACTTGTCTGATGTCTTTAAAAATTTCAAGGCTTTTCGCATTACGAAAGAGAATACCAGATCTGGCTGCTCTGCCTAAACCAACGGCAATGGCGGCAGGTGTTGCTAATCCCATCGCACATGGGCATGCAATGACGAGTACAGCGATGCTTCTCATCAATGCCGGAGTAAAAGCCCCCAGATAGAGCCAGTTGCCTATTAAAGTAGCAATGGCTATGCCAATGACCATCGGAACAAAAACTGCACTTATTTTGTCAGCCATCACTTGCATAGGAGGTTTTTCTCCCTGAGCTTGTTTTACAAGATTGACAATATTGGCTAATGTAGAATCTGATGACTGTGCAGTTACCTGTGCTTTCACTGTTCCGTCTGTGATCACACTTCCTCCGATAAGTAGGTCTTTCGCTTTTTTTGTCAGAGGTAAACTTTCACCGGTAATGATGCTTTCGTCAACTGTTGCTTCACCCCACAGGATTTTACAGTCGGAAGGCACCTGTTCACCACTTTTAATCAGAATAAGGTCTCCTACACGAAGTGCGGTATTTTCAACAGGGAAAATCTGCTCTTGGTGCTGATCATCAAAAGCAATCATATACGCCATTACTTTTTGTGACCTTGCCAGTTTTTTAAGTGAACGCTGGGTTTGTTGTATGGATGCCTCTTCCAAGTAGTTTCCCAAAAAAACAAGAGTGATGATTGTTGCTGCAGTTTCATAATACAAATAATCTGTTCCTTGTCCTGTAAGCGTTCCGTATAAACTGTAAACAAAAGCTGCTGTCGCACCTATGACGATTAGGACGTTCATATTGGGAATGCCGTTGCGCAAGCTGTGAAATGCACTTCTGCCGAAATAGCTTAAGCCCACCAAGTATACCGGCAAACACAATCCAAGCTGCAGCCAGGGGTTCGTAATCCAGGGGATATGAATCCATCCGTGCAGCATATGCAGCAGTAATGTAAGTGTAAAGGGCGCGCAGATAAGTACATAATACAGGTATCTGTTTATTTCTTTCTTCGTTTGTCCTTCTACGTTAGTTGACTCGTTCACAACTTTATAACCAAGTGAGGATATTCCCTTTCTGAGTTGCTCTGTGCTCGCTTTTGTGTCTGAGTAATCAAAATGGACTTCCCCGCTGACAGGATTTGTTTGGACATTGGTTTGGCCTTCCTTGCGCAGATAGTTGGAAATGGTCAAGGCGCAATTCGCGCAGTTCATCCCTTCAATTTTCCAGTTTATTTTTTCCATACAACAGGCTTTATTCTCCTCTAATAATTGGAGCTTTCTTCTTTTGCAAAGTTACAGTCTTAATATACGGCTCTTTCGAATCGGGCGCGGTATCTTTGCAACAGTTATGCAATATAAAGGTGGTGTTAATTGTTTGAAAGGGTGAAATGATTATTTAATAGGATGGAATTTCCTTATTGAAAGTTGAGGAAAAATGTAAAGGTTCCCTGTTTGTTTTGCATAAGTTTAAAAGAAGAAACCTTTTGTATGAAGGAAAGTTATGAGATTCAGGATTTACCATTGTTCGTATCCCGCTTCTGGTCGGATTACGGACACAAAAAAATCTTTGCTTTTTACGGCGCTATGGGTGCAGGAAAAACCACCTTTATCAGAGAGCTTTGCAAATATATTGGTGTTGCTGAAAGTATTTCCAGTCCAACTTTCTCTCTGGTTAATGAATATGAGGGACATAAGGGGTTGAGGATTTATCACGCGGATTTATACAGGGTCAAAAATTTTGACGAAGCCTTGGAGGCAGGTGTCGGCGAAATCCTAACAACTGATGCGGTCTGTTTGATTGAATGGCCCGGTATATTAGAAAATGAATTACCGGCAGATGCCGTTCGCTTGTATTTTGAGACAGTAGATCACATTACCCGAAACTTAGAGGTAAAAATTAACGGGTAGTTTTGTATTTTGTGATCATCATTAAAGTTAGTAATACTCTTTATGTCTTCTCCCAAACCAATTGTCAGCGCTTCTTTTGAATACCAAACTCTTGAAGAAACCCTAGATATCAAGCCTAAGGCAGGAAGTTTGTTTATCGGGTTGCCAAAAGAACAAATGTTTCAGGAAAACAGGGTTGCGCTTACTCCAGACGCGGTTAATGTGCTCACAAATAATGGGCACCGTGTATTGGTCGAATACAAGGCAGGAGAAGGCGCACATTATTCTGATAAAGATTTTAGTGAAGCTGGCGCAAAGATTGCCTATGACAGAAAAGAAGTTTACCAATGTGATATGCTTATCAAGTCGGCTCCTGTTAGTGAATCTGAACTTGAGTACCTGAGGGCAGGACAAACAATTATCTCGCCGATTCATATTTCGCTAATGAAGCCGGAAATCTTGCAGGTGATGATGGAGAAAAAAATCACTGCATTGTCTTTCGAAAATCTTAAAGACGATTCCGGACATAATCCCATTGTGAGGAGTATGAGTGAAATTGCTGGAAGTGCAGTGATGTTGATTGCCGGTCAGTACCTGAGCAGCGCCAACAATGGAAAAGGCGTGTTACTCGGTGGGATCAGCGGAATACCACCAACCAAGGTGATTATTATCGGCGCAGGAGTAGTTGGCGAATATGCTGCAAGAACAGCTCTTGCGATGGGGGCGAGTGTTAAAATATTTGATAATAACATTTACAGGCTGAAACGGTTGCAGCAAGCTGTAGGTCATCGGGTTTGGACTTCTGTTATCGAACCCAAAATTCTGGCCAAACAGTTAAAAACCTGTGATGTTGCAGTTGGCGCACTTTCTTCCACAGGAGGATCTAGAACGCCGATTGTTGTAACTGAAGAGATGGTTGGAGCCATGCGTCCGGGAAGTGTGATTGTTGATGTATGTATTGACCGCGGCGGCTGTTTTGAAACAAGCGAGGTGACCAGCCATGAACAGCCCGTTTTTTTTAAACATGGCGTGATTCATTACTGCGTACCCAACATACCCAGTGGTTTTGCCCGTACTGCTTCTCATGCGATCAGCAATGTGTTAATGCCATTGATGTTAGAAATAGCGGATGAGGGAGGGCTGGAGCAGCTTCTATGGCATAAGCTGAATATTCGTAACGGGATTTATATGTTTAAAGGTGCGCTTACAAATATTTACTTGAGTCAGCGATTCGATTTTAAATATACAGATCTGAATCTTTTGATTGCGAGCAGGAGATAACGCGAAGGGCTTAATTTTTTTTAAATGATTCTATGGATAATTTCCGATCGCATATTTCGTATTCCTGAGGATCGTTGCTGCTAATGATCAGGAGCCGGTTGTTTGTTACTTTATCCAGCAATTCTTTATACCATTTTATGCCTTCAGCATCAAGATTGGTACAGGGTTCATCTAATAATAGTAAAGGGGTGTCCGAAAAAAAAGCAAGCGCTAACCTGACACGTTGCTTCATCCCACTGCTGTAAAAACGGATCTGCTTAGTGGCTGATTTTTTTAAGCCAGACTGTTCTATAATATCGTCTATGCCAATGTCTTTGGGCAATGATTTAAACTGAAAGTGAAAGGAGAGAAGCTCCTGAAAACTGAATTCATCCGGCATATCCATATAGGGTGCTGAAACAGAAACCTGTGAATAGATTTTTTCAGGTAGTATTTCAAGTTCATTGAGCTGATGAACAATTTTACCTTCGCTGTGATGAATCAGCCCCGCAAGAATCTGAATAAGTGTCGACTTGCCCGAGCCGTTGGATCCGGTGATGGCATAGCGATGATGTTGTTCAAATTCAAAGTGTAAATGGCGAAAAATCCATTCTCTGTTATATCGTTTGCCAAGATCAGAAAGCGATATCTTCATCGTTGCCATTTTGTACGAGGCGTTTGATGATGCCAATTTCTGAATTACGGATGAATCCGATGATTTCTTCCCTTACTTCAGATGTGTTAACTGTCGATTCAATTTTTTCCAATGCTTTCGAGACAGTATGTTTTTCAACAAAAAGTATATGATATATCTCAAATATCTGGTCAATTACTTCTTTGCTATAGCCTCTGCGACTTAGTCCAACATTATTAATGCCTGCATAACTTAGAGGGGTACGCGCAGCTTTGATATAAGGCGGCACATCCTTGCGGATGGCGCTCATTCCTGCAATATATGTGTGTGCGCCAATATGGGTGAACTGATGAGCTGCACTCAGGCC
>JAULVS010000009.1:0-7637 GCA_032110905.1 Chitinophagaceae bacterium
ACATTTCCTTTTGTAACATCTTCCAACACCATTTCAGCTGGTGTATGTACAGGTCTGGGAATATCTCCTTTAAAAATTCGCGAGGTAATAGGTATTACGAAAGCATATTGTACGAGGGTAGGAAGTGGCCCTTTCCCAACCGAATTGTTCGATGCGGATGGAGAAGAATTACGAAAAATAGGAAACGAATTCGGAGCTACCACCGGCCGTCCCCGCCGTTGCGGATGGATGGATCTGGTAGCCCTGCAATATGCTTGCATGATCAATGGGATTACGCAAATTGTCATGACAAAAGCAGATGTGCTGGATCATTTCAGCCAGTTAAAAGTGTGTACGAGCTATAAAATTGGTGAAAACGAAACCAATCAGGTACCGTATGACCTGAATCAGCCGAATCTGTCCCCTAATTACCAGCTTTTTAAAGGTTGGGGAAACCCCGTTTCAACCTGCAAAACCAAAGAGCAATTGCCGGATGAACTCAATCAGTACCTATCTTTTATAGAAGATTATCTGGGCGTAAAAGTGAGTCATTTGTCGAATGGGCCGGGCAGAGATGAAATCATCAGCCTTACTCTTGTCTAAATTTGTTATTACATTTCAAAAAAATTTTTGGCTATATCAAAAAGGCTTTGAAATTTTACATTCTAAGAGATATCCAATATGGCAAAATCAACCAAAAAATCAGCTTCTAAAACTGATGCTCCAAAAGAAGAGCTCAAAAAACCATCTTCAAAATCCAAGAAGCAGGAAGAAGACAATGATGAAGATGAAGATGAGTTAGATGAAAAACCTGTTAAAGGGAAAGGTAAATCTGCATCCTCAAAATCTAATGATGATGACGAGGACGATGACATCGATGATGAGGATGATGATTGGAATAAAGCAGAGGATGATAATTATGATCCTGACTTTGAAGAATTCGATTTACCTAAGTCTAAGTCAAAAAGCAAAGGTGGAAAGAAATCGGATGATGACGACTTAGGTTTAGATGAAGATTTCAAAGAGTTTGACATGATGGGAGGAGGAAATGATTTTGATGACGATGATGATTTCTAAACGCTGATGCAAACCCGATATTTTCAGACGTTTCCGGTTTCTGATTTTCATAAACTTAAAATGCAAATGTTGAATTGGTGTAACCGGTTCAACATTTGTACTTTTTTGGATAATCATCAATACGATTCAGACGAACATCAATATGAAGTTATTGCCGGTTGCGGAGCAGCTTCCTCCATACAGGTAAAATCAGGGAACGCGCTTGAGCAGTTGCAAGACTTTCTGAATAAACAGAGCGACTGGTGCTTTGGTCATCTTGGTTATGGATTGATGCAGGAAACGGAAGACGTATCCTCCAAACATTCCCAATCTTCTCTTTTTTCAGATATGGGATTTTTTATCCCGGAAGTTCTTCTTTGTCTATCCCAAAATCAACTCACCATCGGTTCTTTGACTGAACATCCTGAAGCAATCTGGAAGCAAATTGAAGATGTAGAAATATCCAATGAAACATCCATAGCATTATCACCTGTTCATATTACTTGTCCTGTAAATAAAGAAGATTATCTTGAAATAATACATCGCCTGAAAGGTCACATCAGTCGCGGAGATTGTTATGAAATTAATTTCTGTCTTCCTTTTCATGCTGAAAATGTGTCGCTTGATCCCGTTGCTATTTACTCGGAGTTAACTTCTTTCTCTCCCAATCCCTATTCTGCATTTTATAAATGGAACGGACATTATTTATTCTGCGGTAGCCCGGAAAGATTTTTATCCCGAAGAGGAAATACACTTCTTTCACAGCCAATGAAAGGAACGATTTCAAGAAATACAGATGATCAGCAATTGGATATCCTTCAAAAGAAGAAACTCGCAGAAAGCAGCAAGGATCAAACTGAAAATGTAATGGTGGTGGATCTGGTAAGAAATGATTTAAGCAAAGTGTGCAAGGAGGGGACTGTGCAAGCAATTTCTCTTTTTGATGTGCAAACTTTTCCTTCCGTACACCAGATGATTTCTTCGGTGCGCGGAGAAATCAAAAAGGATATTTCTTTTACGCAAATTATTCGTGCTTTATTTCCGATGGGAAGCATGACAGGCGCACCTAAAAAACGGGTGCTGGAGTTGATAGATCAATATGAAGTGGACGCACGTGGACTTTTTTCCGGGTCAGTTGGTTATATTAAGCCGGATGGTGATTTTGATTTTAATGTTGTGATTCGAAGCCTGTTTTACGATGAAGTACAACAACGCTTGTCATTTTTCGCAGGCAGCGGCATAACATATATGAGCGACCCTGAAAATGAATACGAGGAATGCCTTTTAAAAACAGAGGCAATCCGCCGGGTACTGAAAGCTTTGTAAGTTCTCTTTTCCTCAAATTTTCCCGATCTCGCACATGGTTTATACTTTTTTGTATAAATAAGATATAACTTTGTGCTCCTTTATTTTGTTAAATTAATTTGTTTTAATAATTAAACAAGGCAAACATGAGTGAAATGCTGACCACATTGGAGCAAACGGCTCTTAGTGAGTACAAATATGGTTGGGTAACCAACATCGAAGCGGATGAGGCGCCTCCCGGGCTAAGTGAAGATATTGTCCGTTTTATCAGTGCGAAAAAGAACGAACCTGAGTGGATGCTCGAATGGCGATTGAAAGCATATCGTCAGTGGTTGAAAATGGATGTTCCCCGTTGGCCAAACGTGAAATACCCTGATGTAGATTTTCAGGCTATCAAATATTATAGTGCCCCCAAGCAGAAAAAAACTTTGAATAGCCTGGATGAAGTAGATCCCGAACTGCGTGACACTTTTGAGAAATTGGGCATATCCCTCGATGAACAAAAGCGCCTGACCGGTGTAGCGGTTGATGCGGTAATCGACAGTGTATCGGTAGCCACTACATTCAAAGATCAACTTGCAGAGCTTGGTATTATTTTTTGTAGTATGAGTGAAGCAATACAGGAACATCCTGAACTCATACAAAAATGGCTAGGATCTGTGGTGCCTGTGACAGATAATTTTTATTCTGCACTCAACAGTGCAGTTTTCAGCGACGGAAGTTTCTGTTATATTCCAAAAGGAGTGAAGTGTCCAATGGAATTAAGCACTTATTTCAGGATCAATGCATCAGGAACCGGACAGTTTGAAAGAACATTGATTGTTGCAGAGGAAGGAAGTTATGTAAGTTATCTGGAGGGATGTACAGCTCCCATGCGCGATGAAAATCAATTACACGCAGCCGTTGTTGAAATTGTTGCACTAGACAATGCAGAGGTAAAATATTCTACGGTTCAAAACTGGTATCCCGGCGACAAAGAAGGAAAGGGTGGTATATACAATTTCGTTACTAAGAGAGGAATTTGTGCGGGTGTTCATTCGAAGATCAGCTGGACACAAGTTGAAACAGGAAGTGCAGTTACCTGGAAATATCCTTCTGTTATTTTAAAAGGTGATTACAGTCAGGGTGAATTTTATTCCGTTGCAGTTACCAATAATTATCAGCAAGCCGATACCGGTACCAAAATGATACATGTTGGGAAAAATACCAGAAGTCGCATTGTATCAAAGGGGATATCTGCCGGATTCAGTCAGAACTCTTATCGTGGATTGGTGCAGGTAGGTAGGAATGCAAAGAATGCACGCAATTTTTCACAGTGCGATAGTTTGTTATTAGGTGATAAATGCGGTGCGCATACTTTTCCTTACATCGAAGTGAAAAATAATACCGCACAGGTTGAGCACGAAGCCACCACTTCAAAAATCGGAGAAGACCAGATCTTTTATTGTAATCAGCGTGGACTCGATACAGAAACAGCTGTGGCTTTGATCATCAATGGCTTCGCAAAAGAAGTAATGAATCAACTGCCTATGGAATTTGCGGTGGAAGCGCAGAAACTACTCGCTATCTCTTTGGAAGGAAGTGTGGGGTAATAAAAATCATCATTCACAATTATCAACTTTTAAATACAAACAATGCTTTCGATTAAAAATCTTCAGGCAAGAATAGAAGAAAAAGAAATTTTAAAAGGAATTGACCTCGACATCAAACCGGGAGAGGTACATGCCATCATGGGCCCTAATGGAAGTGGAAAATCAACATTGGCATCCGTACTTGCGGGTCGTGCAGATTATGAAGTAACAGGAGGTACAGTCACCTTTGAAGGAAAAGATTTACTCGAGCTTTCTCCGGAAGACCGTGCTCGTGAAGGACTCTTCCTCGCGTTTCAATATCCCATTGAGATCCCTGGTGTGAGCAGTACCAATTTCATTAAAACAGCTGTGAATGAAGTTCGTAAATACCGTGGTGAAGAACCAATGGATGCTGTTGAATTCCTGAAGAAGATGAAAGAGAAAATGAAACTGGTTGAAATTGATCAGTCATTGTTAAGTCGTTCTCTCAACGAAGGATTCAGCGGTGGTGAGAAAAAACGCAACGAAATATTTCAAATGGCAATGCTCGAACCTAAACTCGCTATCTTGGATGAAACAGACAGCGGACTTGATATCGATGCTTTGCGTATCGTAGCAGAAGGTGTCAATAAACTCCGCGACGGCAATCGTTCATTTCTTGTAATTACTCACTACCAGCGTTTGCTCGAATACATTGTGCCTGATTATGTACATGTTTTATATAAAGGACGCATCGTGAAAAGCGGAGGCAAAGAACTGGCGCTCGAACTGGAAGAAAGAGGGTACGACTTTATCAAAGAAGAAGTGGGAGAAGGAGTAGATGCTTAATGAATATTTACTAACAGCATCAGGTGCGAAAAAAAAATAAATTATGTCCGACATCAAAACGATCATAGAAAATAAAATAAAGGAGCATGCCTGGCAAGGAAACGGAACCTTGCAGTCGCTTCACCAAAAAGGACTCGATGTTTTTGAGAAAGAAGGAATTCCTTCCGTAAAACACGAAGAGTGGAAATATACACGGATCAGTCAGGTTATTGCAAAAGATTATACATATTCTTCTACTTCAGCAACTGTAACGAAAGCAGAAGTAGATGCGATTCGTTTGCCGGGTGCAGACGCTGCCAATGAATTGGTTTTTGTAAACGGGATCTATCATCCGGAACTTTCTTCTGTTCGTTCACCTGAGGATGAACTGGTGGTGCTTTCTTTGAGTGAAGCCATCAAAGGCGAGTATAAAAAAATCATCGATGAAAATATCGGTCATAGTGCGAGCTATCATCCCGATGGCATCAATGCATTGAATAATACTTTCGCTTATGAAGGTTTATTTGTTGCAGTGAAAAAGAACAAACAATTAGTTCATCCGATCTATTGTTATTATATCAGCGATGCACGCGTTTCTAATTTGTTCTCTCTGCCGCGCGTGTTGTTTTATGCGGCAGCAGGTTCGAAGGTTTATCTCGTGGAGGAAGAAGTAACGCTCGGAACCAATGATTCATTCATCAACCGTGTGAATGAAATTGTGGTAGAAGAAAATGCGGATGTTCATATCTATAAAATTCAGAATGAGGATCGCCACAGCAATTGTGTGAAAACAACGCATGTGCGTCAGCTGGGTGTCAGCAAAGTGCAGTCGGTCACCATTACACTCAATGGAGGTGTTATTCGTAATAATCTGAATTTTATTCTCGAAGCGCCGGGTTGTGAGAGTCACATGTACGGACTGTATTGTGTGAAAGGAGAAACGCATATTGATAATCACACCATCGTAGATAATCGTCAGCCTAATAGTTATAGCAATGAACTGTATAAAGGTATTCTCGATGGTCATTCAACAGGCGTGTTCAATGGAAAAATATTTGTCCGCCAGGATGCGCAGAAAACAAATGCCTATCAAAGCAATAAAAATATTTTACTGAGTGATACAGCTACTGTGAATACAAAACCACAGCTTGAAATATTTGCAGATGATGTGAAGTGTTCGCATGGGTGTACGGTTGGTCGACTCGACGAAGAAGCGATGTTTTATTTCAAAGCGAGGGGAATAGGGGAAGAGGCTGCGAGGGCTTTATTACTTCACGCCTTTGCAGGTGAAATTCTGGAGAAAATTGAAATTGAACCCATTCGTGCTTATGCCGATCGTTTGATTTCCGAACAGCTTGGGTACACAAATTAAAATGAATGGATCTGATGTCAATGATTGCAGAACATACAACTTATGATGTATTGGAACTACGCAAGCAGTTTCCGGTGTTGCAGCGTACAGTCAAGGGAAAGCCGCTGGTTTATCTCGACAATGCAGCAACTTCTCAGAAGCCGATCGTAGTGATTGATGCCATTGCAGATTATTATCGTCAGTACAATGCGAATATTCATCGCGGCATTCATTCTCTTGCAGAAGAAGCCACAGCGGCCTATGAAGCAACCAGAGATACGGTTCAGCAGTTTATACATGCAGCACATCGTGAAGAAATTATCTTTACGCGTGGTGTCACGGAAAGCGTCAACCTTGTAGCCTATACCTGGGCGCGAACAAATCTGAAGGCCGGAGATGAAATACTGATCAGTGGAATGGAACATCATAGCAATATTGTTCCCTGGCAGTTGGTTTCGGAGATGACGGGTGCTGTAATTAAAGTGATTCCTGTTGATGATAACGGGGAGTTAGAAATGGATCGATTCAAAACATTGCTCTCTGAAAAAACGAAACTTGTTTCAATCGTTCATGCATCCAATTCATTGGGCACCATCAATCCGGTTAAAGACATCATTGAAGCCGCACATACAGTTGGCGCAATTGTATTTGTTGACGGTGCACAATCGTCTGTTCATTTAGACATTGATGTACAAGCGCTCGATTGTGATTTCTTTGCCATCAGTTCGCATAAAGTATATGGACCTACCGGCATTGGAGTTTTATATGGAAAGAAAGATTTGCTGGAAGCGATGCCCCCTTTCATGGGTGGGGGCGAGATGATTAAGGAAGTGCGTTTTGAACAATCAACGTGGAATGAGTTGCCGTATAAATTTGAAGCAGGTACACCCAATATTGCTGATACAGTTGCTTTAAAAGCAGCACTTGATTTTGTAACGATAATCGGGAAAAATAAAATTCGTGTGCATGAAGATGCATTGCTTCAATCAGTCACAACGAAGCTTGAAAAAATAGATGGTCTGCGTATCATCGGAAAAGCGGCACATAAAGTAAGCGTCGCTTCATTTGTGATTGAAGGCATTCATCCTGCAGATATGGGAGTTTTATTAGATAATTACGGTGTGGCTGTTCGTACAGGGCATCACTGCACACAACCACTTATGAATCGCTTTGCCATTCCCGGAACCATTCGTGCAAGTTTTGCTATGTATAATACGGAGGAGGAAATTGATGTTTTGATGGATGGATTAAACAAAGCAATTCGTTTATTACGATGAGTAATGAAAAAACAATAGAAACTATTGCGGAGGAAATTGTGGAAGAATTTTCTCTGTTTGATACCTGGGATGAGAAATACGAATACATCATCGACCTGGGTAAGAAACTGAAACCATTGGATGAAGTGCATAAGAAAGATGAAAATAAAATAAAGGGTTGTCAAAGTACTGTTTGGATGGTGAGTGAGTTGAAAGACGGGCATGTTTATTTCACGGCAGAGAGTGATGCGGTGATCGTGAAAGGATTGGTAAGTATGCTCATCAGGGTGTTGAGCGGACATACACCACAGG
>JAULVS010000010.1:0-8720 GCA_032110905.1 Chitinophagaceae bacterium
TGAGCGTTACATTGTCGCCCGCACAAACGGTATTATTGCTTGCATTGATAGAGAGAGAAACCGGTTCGGTGATCACAATTGAACCGATAGAAGCAGTTTGGTTATTTGCATCCGTTACTAAAACACTATAGGTACCGGGTGCTAATCCCGTAAAAATGCCTGTTGTATTTGTTTGAGAAGCCGAACCACTCAAAGAATATAATGCATAAGGCTTGATCCCTCCTTTGCCGTAAACAACGATGCTACCGTTGGATGCACCGGTACATGTACTGTTGATTAAAGAATAAGAAACGGAAAGAGGTTCCGGAGGAGGAAGCAACTCCATATCATCTATAGCAAAATCATTGCCGGCCAATCCACCATTTTGATCAAACATTTCAATACGCACACACGCATTGGTGGGTATGAATTCATAAGTCACTTTCTGCCAGTTACTTCCCGGAGGAGGAGCAAATGTGGAGCCTGAAACAGGCGATGTAAATTGTCCGACCTGAATATTATTCCATTTGATTCTAACTTCTGCAACAGATGCACCGGGTATGGAGGCACTGTAAATAGATTTGATCCAGTAACTAAAGGTATATTTAATCCCAACTGTCAGTCCGCATATCTCCCCGTTGTTATTGACACGCCAGAAAAAAGGCTCGGGGTTGCCATTGTTGTTTGTTCCATCAACAATCAGCATGTTTCCACTGCCTGTCGTACGATCACCCATACTCACAAAGCTGGTTGTATTATAAGGTTGCGGGTTTGTTCCTACTCCGTATTGGCCTGCTGCGGTAGTACCTGTCGGAGTAATAAATGTATAATTGGAAGAAAACCCCACATTATTCCCCTGCTCAAAATCACCATTCGTAAGCAGGTTTTGAGAAAAAACAGAGTCAGAACATTGAACAATAAAGAACAATAAAATGAAGCGGATATTTATTATCCGCCAGTTGAAGGAAGCATCGATCATTGAAACAATTTTTTACAGCGCTTCAATTTATATAAATCTTTTGAACATCAACAAAATAGAATGGGTTTTTTGACAAAGCAAACAGTTGTTAGACAAGCAATTATCTGTCAAATGTCTCATTTATGGATTTAAGCCCCATGCCTTCTCTAACCCTGATCTGAATCTTTTGTCCGACTTGAAATTCATTTGTAAGATGAATCATTTGAAAAACTTCATCTTCACATTTTACCATGATCATATAATAATTTCCGAAGAAAACAATCTCCACCACTGTCGCCTCAGCAAATGATGAATCATGGGTTATCTGAATCTGACCCGGTCTGACACAATAAACGGAATGAGCCTCCCCTGTCAAAGAAGGATCTAAGTTTTTAGCTAAACCACCACCTATGATTGAGTAATAACCCATCAGCCCTGCACAATATGCATCCGGTGGTTGATAAAATAAGTTGTGCGGCTTATCTTCTGCAACGATTCTGCCCTCTTTCATGATCAATAAACGATCTGCCCATGAGAGAAGATCAGAAACATCATGAGAAACAAGAATAAAAGATGTTGCAAACTCCTCTTTAATATCTTTCAGTACCTGTCTGATTATTTCTTTATGTGAAAAATCGAGATGAGCAAATGGTTCATCAAGCAATAAAAGCAAAGGAGATGTAGTAAGCAACCTTGAAAGAGCTATTCGCTGACGTTCTCCTCCCGACAATGCATTCGTTCGACGTGCAAGCAAATGTGTAATTCGACAAACTTCATAAATCAAGTCTGCTTTTTCTTTCGACACCACAACGGCCATCTCGAGAAAATCTTTGACAAAATAATTATTTCGCAATTCAGAATACTGAGAGAGATAAGCTATGTAAGGATGACCTGCAATTAACTGTTCATTCGGCCCTTTCACTTTTTTCCCCTTAAATAAAACTTCTCCATGATCCGGCTGCAGAAATCCCGATAACATTTTCAGCAATGTAGTTTTACCCGAACCTGTTTCTCCGGTAATAGCCAGTTTCTCACCCTCGTTCAGAATAAAAGATATTCCATTGACAGCATGATTCTCCCCCATCCTGCCGGAAAGTTGGTTGACAGATAAAAGGGGATGCTGATTCATTGATAATTATAGAGATGATTAAGGTGCAAGGCGCTCAATTTTCCAGCTATGATCATCCTGTAATGTATAAAGAATGCGATCGTGCATGCGACTCGGCCTACCTTGCCAGAATTCTATCTTTGATGGCTTTACACGATACCCACCCCAGTGAGAAGGGCGCACAATCTCTTCCTGCTGAAATCTGTTTTCATATTGTGCATAGTTCTTTTCCAACCATCCCTTGCTTTCAACTACCTGACTCTGTGGGGAAGCCCATGCACCTATTCTACTGCCTTCCGGACGAGATAAAAAATAGTCGCGGCTCTCTTCATCACTCACTTTCTCCGCAACACCTGTTATGCGCACCTGACGCTCCAGCTCTTTCCAGAAAAACAGCAAACAACAATTTGTGTTTTCCTGAAGATGACGGCCTTTTAAACTACCATAATTCGTAAAAAACACAAACCCTTCTCCGTTATACCCTTTCATCAATACCGTGCGGGCATCTACCCTTCCTTCTCTATCTGAAGTAGCCAATGTCATGGCATTGGGCTCATCCACAGAAGCAGACAACACCTCCTGCCACCAACTATCAAACTGTCTGAAAGGATCAGACAAAACATCCTTTTCATCCAACGAATGAAGGGAATACTCGATCCTGATTTTTGAAACATCATCCCTGCTCATAACATACATTAAAAAACAAAATTCATCATTTTAGAGAACATTCCATCTTAAAAAATACATTTATACCTATTCCTAGTGAAACTTTGCGGTATTCATTAAATTGCCACATGCATCCGCATATTCAAAAATTGATCCGTTGCCTTGAATGGGAAGAGAGGGAACAAATTCGCCGCTTTTATGCAGAGGGACAAACCTCTTTAAAGAAATTAAAGGCAGAAGGTGTTGCATTACACCCGATACGTATAACAGGGAAAGGTTTTGGTTGGGCCGACTATCCCGAATTTTCCTTCCGTCTGCCATATCCTCCCGAATCACATTTGTTCAAAGACAATGCACCCATAGAATTAATCAGCGGCAACGAGGAGCCTGTCAAAGGCATACTCATATCACTAAGCGGGAATATGGGAGAAGTAAGGTTGTTCAGCTCCGATTTGCCCGACTGGCTCGAAGATGGAGATGCTGCGATTAAATTAAGTCCGGATACACGCACCACAACTTTACTCACAAACAGGTTGAAATCCCTGGAAAACAATCCAGCTGTCTTTCGTCTTTTTAACAAGATTCACCCAGCTGAAACAAAAGACACCTTTCATAAAACAACATCAGACGAAACAATAAACACTCTGTCATTTATTGATAAATCACTAAATGAAAGTCAGAAAGCAGCTGTGAATACCACTCTAAGCAATGATTCCCTCCTGGTTGTACACGGGCCTCCCGGCACAGGGAAAACAACGACCCTAACAGAAGCGATTCTGCAGTTGATTAAAGAAGATAAAAAGGTGGTTGTTTCTGCTCCATCCAATGCAGCAACCGATCATCTTGCATTACAACTTGCCGCAAACAAAGTAAAACTGCTCAGGGTTGGAAATAACGGTAAAGCACATACGAAGATTGAGCCTTTTACGCCTGAAGGATTGATGCAGCAAAGCAGAGAGTTTAAAGAGATCAGGGAATTAAAAAAGCGTGCGGAAGAATTTCGACGCATGGCATTAAAATACAAAAGACAATTCGGGAAAGAAGAACGTGAACAGCGGCAACTTTTATTTGCAGAGGTAAAAGCAATCAGAACCCAGATCAAGCAAATGCAACATTATATGTATGAAAAGATGTATGCAGATGCCCAGGTGATTGCAGGCACGCCGGTTGCCCTGCTGGATGCCGGACTAAATAATATGAGATTTGATACATTGTTTCTCGATGAAGCAGGGCAATGTCTGGAACCAATGGCATGGAGCATATTTCATCTTGCAGAAAGAATTGTTCTCGCAGGTGATCATATGCAACTCCCTCCTACTGTATTAAGTGAAGAAGCATTACGGGAAAATTTTAATGCATCCATTTTAGAGAAAGCAATAGAAACTTCTTTACCTATATCGTTTCTTAACGAGCAATACAGGATGCGTGAAAGTATTGCCGGATTCAGTAATACGTATTTTTATGAAGGCCGTATCCAAACAGCATCTCACTTACTTCAGCAAAAAGGAAGCATCATTTTCATTGACACCGCAGGCTCGGGTTTTGAAGAAGAACCGGGGCAGGATGGAATCAGTTTACAAAACAGTGGCGAATTAAAACTGATGCAAAAAATAGCAGAGGATGAACAAATCAATCCACATCAAACTGCATTTATATCCCCCTATTCTGCTCAGATATTGCTTGCGAAAAACAGCCTGTCAAACGAGTTTGAAATTTCAACCATTGACAGCTTTCAGGGCAGAGAGAAAAACACCATACTCATTTCCCTGGTGAGAAGCAATACAGAAGGCGAAATAGGTTTTCTGAAAGATTACAGAAGAATGAATGTAGCCATTACAAGAGCGAAAGAGAAACTGATCATTATAGGCGATAGCAGCACTATTGGAAATGATCGGTTTTACAGCGATCTAATCAGCTACATTGAAAAAGAGGGAGAATACCGTACCTGTTGGGATTATCCCGAATGGTTAAACCCCTAAACTCTCTTCCTCTTCCATTCGAAATCGGTCTACATTCGATTTGATGTTATTTTTTAATTTGTCTTTAAAATCTGTGCCTTTATCGACAATTTTTTTTCGCAGATCTTTTCCCTTTTCAGGAGCAAGAAGAAGACCGGCAACAGCACCAACAGCAGCAGCTGCAACAATTCCAAGCAAATAGGATTTTTTCATGTATAATGTTTTTAATGTTAGTTTAAAAGTAGCAAAATGGGAGTACTAATGCGAATGACATATATCACGCATTTATCTAATAAACAACACGCACCTTAATGGTTTCCTTTACTTCTTTCAGCAACTGCACTGCTTTCTTTGAGAGGCCCTGGTCAACATCAAGTACCACATATCCTATCTGATCATTTGTTTTTAAATACTGTCCTACGATATTAATCTTGCTTTCACTTAATCTTGTGTTGATTGCACTCAATACACCCGGCACATTACGGTGTATATGCAATATGCGATGAGAACCCGACTGCATAGGGAGGGATAATTCAGGAACTGTATGGCTACCCGTTGTTTCACCATTTTCCAGGTATTTCACCAGCTTGTTGCTTACATCCTCACCAATATTCAACTGAGCTTCTTCCGTACTTCCTCCGATATGCGGTGTTAGAATCACATTAGGTAAGTCTTGCAGTGGCGTTTTAAAACGATCTCCGTTTTTCTCAGGTTCCCAGGGAAATACATCGATGGCTGCACCACTAATGCGACCGTCAATCAACGCTTCACGCAATGCATCAAGATCAACTACTTCACCTCTGGCATAATTTAGAAGAATTGCTCCTTTTTTAAACTGTTTGAGATTCTTACTGTTGATCAGTAGTTTCGTCTGAGGCGTTTCAGGCACATGCAACGTAACGATATCAGACGACTGAAGTAAATCTTTAAGCGAACGTACCTGTGAAGCATTTCCGAGAGGAAGCTTCGTAATTACATCGTAATAAATCACTTTCATGCCCATCGCCTCTGCAAGAACACTAACCTGACTGCCAATATTTCCATAGCCGATGATCCCCAATGTTTTACCTCTGAGTTCATAACTTCCTTTCGCATCCTTCATCCAGATACCATCATGAGCAGCTTTGTTTTTATCAATGATTTTCCTGATTAAAATTATACTCAAACCGATTACAAGTTCTGCGACACTTCGAGTATTACTGTAAGGCGCATTGAATACAACCACTCCTTTTTCAGTCGCCGATTTCAGATTCACCTGATTCACGCCAATGCAAAAACATCCAATTGCATGCAATTTTTCGGCAGCATCCAACACTCTTTTTGTAATCTGCGTTTTTGAACGAATGCCGAGGAGATGCACGTTTTTGATTTCTTTGATCAGTTCTTCTTCACTAATAGCTCCTGTTAGCTTTTTTACATTAGCATAACCGCTGTCTTTGATCTGATTGACGGCCTTTTCACTGATATTCTCCAGTAAAAGAATATTTATTTTTTCCTTGGGATAGCTCGTCGTTGTTCTTGTTGACATATTTGAAGACTGTTTGCTTAATTTCGTTGCAAATATACTTTTACATATTAACAGTATCATTATAGCCCATGCGAAGATTTCAAGGAATTCTCTTTCTTCTATTTTTAACAATTGTTAGTATTCGTTGTTTCGATGTTAACCCCGGCAAAACCCGCAGAGTAAATGACAGCACGACCATTGTTGCCGAAATGCGTCATCGAGACTCTATGATTTGTGTATCATTCTTTGACACTTTGCTGACAAAACATTCATTTAACGGCGCTATTCTGATAGCAAAAAGGGGAGAAATTCTTTTCGAACGGTACCAGGGCACTGTACAACTGAATAATAAGGATACCATTAATGCCTCAACCCCGTTTCATATCGCGTCGAGCTCAAAGCCTTTCACCGGAATGGCTATTCTAAAGCTGAATGATGAAGGGAAACTCAAACTTTCAGATACGCTGCAAAAATATTTCCCTGCCTTTCCCTATAAAGGCATAACCATAGAGATGCTGCTTACCCATCGCAGTCAGCTGCCCGACTATGTTTATTTTATGAAAGATTACTGGTTAAACAAATCAAAAAAAGCAACTAATCAGGATGTGCTGAATACAATGATTACTCGAAGACCAAAGCTAAGAGGCGCTCCCGGAAAATCCTTTCTCTACTGCAACACAAATTATATGCTACTGGCGCTGATAATAGAAAAAGTAAGTGGGGCATCTTTTCCTGAGTATATAAAAAAGAATTTTTTCGAGCCTCTTGGGATGAATAACACGTTCATCTACCGACCGGAAGATGAGAAACGTATTACTCCTTCATATAAATCAAACGGACTAATGGAGCCGTTCACTTTTCTGGATCAGACTTATGGCGACAAAAATGTTTATTCTACTGTTCGGGATATGCTGAAATGGGATCAGGCATTGTATACGGATTTCATTTCTCCCAAAATGAAACAAAAAGCATTCACACCAACCAGCTTCGAAAAAAAAGAGATAAGCAATTACGGCATGGGGTGGAGAATGTATTTGCTTGACAGCACTAAAAAAATAATCTATCACAACGGATGGTGGCATGGAAACAATTCCTGTTTTTACAGAGTAATCACGGATTCTCTAACAATTATTATACAGGGAAACCGAATGAATAAAAAAATATATCATGTAAATCCGCTTGTGGAAATGCTTACTCCACTACGTTTCCCTCCTCCCGAAAAACAACCGGGAAAGTAATGGCGAATATGATGTTGATGTGATAAAAAAAGAAATCACCTTTTTTTTAACAGGCTTTGAATTCCCCGGCATTCTTTAATATTGTGCTTCCGTTTTTCAAAAAAAGGCGGACAAATTCTGATTATGGCAAAAAATCTACTGATCGTTGAGAGCCCTGCAAAAGCAAAAACAATCGAGAAAATTCTCGGAAAAGATTTTGAGGTAAAAAGTTGTTTCGGGCATATCAGAGATCTTGAAAAAGATGAGATGGGCATTGATGTCAATAAAGAATTTGAACCCCGATACACGATTTCCGAGGACAAAGAAAAAGTGGTGAAAGAGCTTCGTTCACTTTCAAAAAAAGCTGATGAAGTATGGTTGGCAACGGATGAGGACCGTGAAGGAGAAGCAATCAGCTGGCATCTTTGTGAAGTATTAGGGCTGGATCCGGTGAAAACCAAACGTATTGTTTTTCATGAAATCACCAAGCCCGCAATTCAAAAAGCTGTTCAGCAACCACGTACCGTCAACATGGATCTGGTGCATGCACAACAAGCAAGACGAATTCTCGACAGAATAGTTGGCTTTGAATTAAGCCCGGTACTTTGGAGAAAAATATCCATGCGCAATAATCTTAGCGCCGGCCGTGTTCAGAGTGTAGCTGTGCGTCTGATTGCGGAACGAGAAAGAGAAATCAACGCCTTCTCTACATCTTCTTCTTATAAAATAGAAGCACTTTTTAGCGCTACAGACCTCGCAGAAAAAGCCGTAACATTTAAAGCCGAAGGGAAAAAACAAGATAATCAACAAGACGCTGAATCTTTTTTACAGTCATGTATCGGTGCAACCTACTCCGTAACTGACATTCAGGTAAAGCCCGGCAAAAAATCTCCGGCACCTCCCTTTACCACTTCCACCCTTCAGCAAGAAGCGAGTCGCAAACTCGGATACTCTGTAAGTCGCACTATGCAAGTAGCACAACGTCTTTATGAGAGCGGAAAAATTACCTATATGCGTACCGACAGTGTGAACCTGAGCGACACTGCACTGGGTGATCTTACGAGAACAATTAAAAGCATGTATGGTGAACGCTATCACCAGTTTCGCAAATACAAAAACAAAAACGAAAATGCGCAGGAAGCGCATGAGGCAATTCGTCCTACTTATATGGATCAGACAACAGTAGATGATCCGGATGGAAAAAAACTATATGAACTGATCTGGAAAAGGACGATGGCATCTCAAATGGCCGATGCCGAGCTGGAGAAAACAACAGCGCATATTCTCATCTCTACAAATAAGGAAGAACTGAAAGCAGAAGGCGAAG
>JAULVS010000011.1:0-4906 GCA_032110905.1 Chitinophagaceae bacterium
TAAAGGAAACGACCTGCTATTACATTGGGGAAAAGTGCTGAAAGAAAGTTTTTACCTGCTTGTAGAACGTGATGAGTTTGTAAATACATACAACGTGCTTGAACAAGATATTCCGTTCAGTGCAGAGGTGAATCTCCTGCAGAAAATAAAAGCTGACATCTATGTCAACGCTTCGCAGGAAAACAGAATGCAAATAAATCAGGAGGATATTCATGACCGCTCAGTTTTAATCAATGGCTGCTACACACCGGTAAGAGAAGTGGAAGTGTTATATAACTTTCTGATTCAGCGACTGGGCAACCAAACAGACAAAAATCCAACAGGTGTAAAAGATATCATTGTGCTTGTAAGCGATATTGATGCGTATGCACCAATCATTCACGCGGTATTCAGAAACGCTCCAGTATATCTTCCCTATACCATTGCAGATGAATCCATTGTTGCGGGAAATACCATCTTTTCAGCCCTGAAAGAAATCCTTGAAATCAATCTGGATACTTTTAAGTCAGAAGAGGTGTTGTCTTTACTTGAATCGCCTTTTGTAAAAGATCATTTTGGATTTAAAGACATTGATACCATACGCGACGCTGTAAGAGAAGCAGCTATTTATTTCGGAACCTCTTTTGTTGTATCGGATACCGAACGTTACAGGCAGAGTGAAGCATGGATGGTTGGCTGGGAATACGGGTTAAAAAAAATCATCTATGGCTTATGCATAAGCGGTGAACCTGAATACAATGACGGTTCCGATTTGTTGCATCCGCTCGATACCGCTGAAGGTGCAGATATGGATCAGCGTATACGACTGCTGCATTTTTTTCAGGTATTAAGAGAGCAGCTGCTTGCGCGAAAAGAGGAAAGAACTTTGTCTGAATGGGCCGATTATTTATCCGGACTGATGCTGGCATTGGTAATTAATCCGGAAACGGAAGATGAGCCGGATTATCCGCGTTTTGTTTCTTTGATTGAAGAATGGAAATTGCTCGGAGATGAAACCATAGAAAAAATTTCCTTTGAAGTTTTCCGCTATGCTTTCTTTCATCACCTGGAACAGGAAAAACGGTCAAGGCGATTCGCTGGAACCGGAATTACTTTCTGCTCTCTTGTGCCCATGCGCAGCATTCCTCATCGAATTGTTGCGATGCTTGGAATGGATTTAAACCGGTTTCCCCGAAAAGAACAACAGCTTAGCTTTAATATCATTACCGAAAAAGGAAAAGAACGTGTGGGCGATCGTAATGTGCGCGAAAATGATAAACACCTGTTTCTGGAAACACTTCTTTCTGCGGAAGAAACATTGTATATCAGCTACATCGCTCGTGATCAGCGGGACGGATCAGTATTGCCGCCATCTTCACTTATTGATCAGTTTATCGATTATGTAGCAAGAGGCATGAATGAAGATGCAGACAGTCTTAGAAAAAAATGGATTAATATTTATCCTTTACATGGATTCAGCAGTCAATACGACGGCGTTCGTTTTATCAGTTACCTGAACGATGAGCTGTTTCAATCCAAACTTCCTGATTCCGGCGGACAAGCACCTGTTCTTGCATTTGATTTTTCAGAAATCAATTTGAAGCAGCTGGTTTCATTTATGGAAAACCCGCCAAAGCTTTTTTTAAACAAGGCAATGAATATTTATTACCATAATGAGGAAGCATTGCTCTCCGAGCATGAACCATTTCAAATGGATGCATTGCAGGAGTGGGGATTAAAAGCGGAATTATTTGAACGAATTTTGTATGGTGGCGGTTTCCCTGATGAGGAAACAGAAAAGAAACTCATACAACGTTTGAAGCAGTCGGGCCGTATACCGCTTGCCGGAGTTGGGAAAATTTATTTTGAATCAATCAAAGAGGAATTAAAACCCTATGAAATTGTTTTTAAGGATGTAGTTGCAGGAAGGAAGCAAACTCCGGTAGAAATTACATTACCGATTGATGTTTCTGTTCTGAAAGGGAAAATAAATAATTTTTATGAGGATGTTTTAGTTTACGTGTGCGACAGTTCATCTGTTTCAAAACACCTGATTAGAGCCTGGATACCCTATCTCGGATTACTTGCATCTGGATACGAAGCAGACTTTTCTTTCATCTATAAAAAAGATGGAGAATTATTAGTTGAGCAACTGGAAGTAGGCAGTATAACAGCGAAGGATGCGCTTACTGTATTACAAAAAATAGCAGCTGATTATCGTTACGGCCATACCAACTGGTTTTATTTTCATCCCGAACTCGCTAGAGAGAATATGAAAAATATACAAGTAGATTATCCAGATTTCATTGCATGGATTGAAGATAAAATGGAATCGGAATATGAATACAGGCTGAAGGATATTTATCTGATGAAGGCTGCTGAGAATGGATTCTTTGCAGAAGAGAATTTTGAATCACTGCGTCAAAATGTAATTGAATTTATGACACCCCTTCAAACTAATTTCCCAACTCTTTTTGAATAAATTATTTATATGCCTGATATACACGATCGTTTTGACCCGAAGACAGAGCCACTGCGCGATTCCAATTTAATTGAGGCCAGTGCAGGCACAGGTAAAACCTATTCCCTGGCATTGCTCGCACTCAGATTGGTGATGAGTGGTACCGCCGGCATTGACAAGGTATTGATGGTGACATTCACCAATGCGGCTGTTGCTGAACTGGAAATTCGAGTGAGAGCATTTGTCCGTAAAGCACTAATTGCTGTAAGGGAAGACGTTGGGGATATTGAACCCGATATTTTGGAGCTGGTACAACAGGAAATAAAAAAGCAAGGCAGAGAAAAAGTTATTGCCATATTATCTGATGCAGAGTTGATGCTGGATCAGACAGCCATCATGACCATTCACGGGTTCTGTCAAAAAAGTCTGTCTGAGTATGCATTTGAAACAAACCAACTGTTTCGTGCTGCTACATTAGACCCGGAGGAATTTGATGTTCTTGTGACAGATACCTTTAATCAGATTTGGAGAAATTACATCACCACAATACCCGTTGATCTGTTAACCGGGCTGATGGCCAACGGACTTACACATGCTTTACTGCTCGCAAAAGTGAACAAAGCTATTTCCGGGAATGCGATTTATTTACAGGAAGTGATACCTGATGATATTTTATCCCCGGAATATTTTGATCGTGAAAGAGAGGCCATTCAGTTGTATCAGACTTCCTTAAAAGAAAAAGAAAATGAAATAACAATTTATCTGGATGAGCATAAAGAGATCCTGATAAAATCATTGAGGGGTATGAAGAAGCCCCCGGAAGATCTGATTGAAGTAATCATATCAGGAGATGTTTTAGCCGTGACTGAACTCGCTTCAAAAAATATTAAAAAGTTATCAGCTGAATTTCTCCCGCTTCTTTCTTTAATAGAGGCCTTAGATGAAAAACGTACTGAACAACGCTTAATGATGCTCACCCGTGTAAACCAGCTGGCGTTGTTTGCATATACTCATGTTAGAAATCAAATTGATCTTGAATTGTCCCGAAAAGGATACATGACTTTTGATGACATGATAACGCGTTTACATGAGGCGGTTTGTGTGCAGCAACATCCTTCTCTGATTCAAAATTTGAGAGAGCGATACAAGGCTGTCTTTGTAGATGAGTTTCAGGATACCGACAAAATGCAATATGAAATCTTTGCAAGATTGTTTCAGCACCCGGATTACAGGGAAGCGCCTTTGTTTTATATCGGCGACCCTAAACAATTAATTTACGGATGGAGAAAAGCAGATCTCAATACCTACTTCCGTGCTGCAGATTCTGTAGATCATATCTATCGTATGAAAACAAACTTCAGGTCGCATCCGGATCTGATTAAAGCGATGAATTATTTTTTCGATCCTGCTCCCGGCAGTAATTTTTTCCATTTTGATGATAATGATGTTCACCGGATTGAATATGAACAGGTTGATGCTGTTGAGCCTACAAAAAAGCCTCGTCTGATGCATAATGGAGAAAAGCCGCCTGCAATTCAGTTTGTTTTTTCTGATAATAAAAAACAAATAGCAAAAGATACCGCTGCGCTTGTTCGTTCGCTGCTGGACGGCAATCATTTTCAATTTAATTATAGTGACCGAACTGAAATCATAAAGCCGGGAGATATTGGCATCATCGTTCGCAAAAATGATGAAGGGGATCTTATTAAAGAGTTCTTATCTGAAATGAAAATTCCTGCGGTTACCATACGTGAGGTGAGAATTTTACAATCGGAAGAGGCAAAAGAAATTTATTATCTTTTAAATGCGGCATTTCAGTTGACACGATCTTCCATCAACAGGGCTTTGTTAACAAACATAAGTGGATGGACAACAGAGCAATTAATGCAATCGGATGAGGAAAAAGTATTGGAACGCTTCCGCGAATATCACGATAGTTGGAAAGAAAAAGGGGTTTACCTGATGCTCAGAAAATGTTTGTCTGACTGCCATCTTATTACCCGCCTTTTTCAATCGGATAATCCGCCATCAGAACGATTTGTATCAAATTGTTTTCAGTTAATTGAACTGCTACATACAACAGAACAAAAAAAATCATTCAGTCCTGAAGAATTGATGCATTGGTTAAAAAAAGGCATTGACGGCGAACTGAAATCCGGCGATGAATATGTGCAACGTTTGGAGAGTGATGCGGAAGCTGTGAATATCATCACTGTTCACAAAAGCAAAGGACTTGAGTACAAGGTTGTACTCCTTCCTTATATGGATCTTACAGTTAAAACATCAAAAGAGGTGCGCTTCCGAAACAAGGATGGCGTCTATTATACAGCCGAATCAGATCTAATCAGCAGTGAACTTGCTGATTTATACAAAAAGCAGGAAGAGCAGGAAAACAAAAGATTATTATACGTAGCTGTAACAAGAGCCTGTGCGCATTGTTTTATTTTTACCAAACCTTTGCCTAAA
>JAULVS010000012.1:0-5342 GCA_032110905.1 Chitinophagaceae bacterium
ATGAAAAAGAATGTGCAGCAGAAGTTGAGTACACATGTAAAAGCGGAAATTATCGTTCAAAATGGAGTATTTCTATAAACAGAAACGGAAATCTGCGTGATTATGAGATGGAGATCACCGATCTTTCTACTAATGAGATACTGGATAAGAAGAAAAGAGAAGTCCCGGAAACAAATGCCGCGCTTATCGGACTTAACTATGAACAATTTATTCGATCCATTCTTCTTTCGCAGGGGGGGTTCTCGCGTTTTTTAGATGCGAAAAAAGAAGAGCGGGCTAAGTTACTGGAACAAATTACGGGAACTGATATTTACCGAAAGATCGGGATAAAAGCTTTTGAAACCTGGAAAGTAAAAAACAAAGCGATCGAGACAAATGAAACGCTTATTGAAAACTTAAAAAATGAACTGTTAAGTGATGAAGATCAGAATAATAAAAATGTAGAATTAAATGGGCTTATTAAAAAAACAAAGGGTTTACAAGAAGAAAAAGATAAACTCACAAAACTAAAACTCGTAAAGGAAAGCATAGCGCGTTTACAAGATCAACTGAACGAGAATGATATAAAATTAAAGGAGTTAAAAGAAGAGGAGTCGGTATTTTCAGAATTTAAAAAAACAAAGCTGCATAAACACCGCGCCCTTGCTCCATACATTATACTAATTAAACAACACGATGAATTAGTAAAAGAAAAGAAAGAGGCAGAAAAAATGATACCTGTGCTGGAACAAGAGAAAAGCCAGAATGAAGCCAGATTGAAAGAATTAAAAAACAGAATAGAAGGGTTTGTCGGTACAACTATTGCCGACAAAGGGGTTGAGACAGCGATTCATGATTTTAGGGCTGAAATTGTTGAAAAAGAAAAAACAAAAACAAGCACTAAAGCCGATTATGCCTTTCAGAAAAGTAAATTGAGTACTATTTTAAATAGAAAACCACTTGATACTTTTACGTGGAGCAAAGAGTATGGAATTATTGATGAAGAGATAAACAGTAAAATAATAGAAGCAAATAAGACTCTTTTAAGTTATGTTGAGAAGGGTTTTTCGGAAGAATCGATACACAAAACTAAAGATGAGTGTTTACAAAGAAAAGAGGCGCTGATTCAATTAAAAGGAAGCGTTGGTCATTATACAAAACTTATTGATGAAAAAAAGCAAATAAATGATGATTTAAATAGTTATTCATCGCAGTTGATTTCAGACGAGATCATAATTGAATTAGAAACAGCTTTTTCTCAGGCTCAAAATAAAGTGGAAGAACAAAATGATAAACTAATACGTATACGAGAAGAAAACAGTACAAATGTTGTAGCGCTACGCAACAGCTTGTGTGAAAATGAACCATGTATGGTTTGCGGATCTGTACATCACCCTTATAAGCATGAATATGTTGCTGTCTTAAATGAAGAGCTTGATGTGTTGACTGATTTAAAAAACAAGCTTAATACAACAAGAGAAAAATTCGAGAATGCCAAGCGCAACAACGACCTAAATTCAAAGCTTCTTGTAAAAAGAAAGCTTGAGCTTGAAGAAAAAGAGAAGGATTTGAGTAAGGTTGGTCGAGAAGTAGATCTCCTTAAAAAAAGAGCCGGTATAGAAGAGGTAAAATCTATCGGCAATCTTGAGACTTTTGTAAAAAAAGAAGAGGAAATACTGGGAGATGTTCAATTGTTTGAAACCACCAGCAAATTATTAGTTGCACTGAATGAGACAAAGGCTGAACTTTTTGAGACAAGTAAAAAAGAGGCTGTTTATGTAAATGCTGAAGAAGCACTACTTTCACGCTATAAGGGAGAAGATATTTTAAAAGATACAGAATCTTTTTTAAAGGAAATAAATACTACAAGGAGATTACTTTCGGAAACAATTAACAAGATTGAACTTAACGAAAAACAGCTGGATAAAAACAAAAAAGAAATTGTTCATATAGAAAAAGAAATTCTTGGAGTTCTACAAGCGCTTGGCTATTCTTCAATACTCGAAAGCGATCGCGATATACTTGATCACACTGAATATTCAAATCTGGATGAAGAAGAAATAAATATTAAAACCGGCATTCAGCGTTATCAACAACTGATCAGCCAGAATGAAAAATTACTGCAGGCTGAGCAAAAAAATGATGACGCTTCAATAACTGAAGAACAATGTAAAGAACGTCTTGTACAATTGTTGCCGGAACTACAAGAAATGGAAACTGAGAAATCAGATCTTTCATACCTGATCAATGCAGATTTAGAAAAAAGAAATAAAATTAATTTACTTGAAGAGGAAATCGCCACGACAAAAGAGGCAAATAAAAAATGGAATTACCTCAACAGGTTAATCGGAGATGCCTCAGGAAATCGCTTCAATAGTTTTGCACAAAAATTCACACTGGCTAAGCTGGTTAAACTGGCCAATATCCATTTGAGAAAACTGAATGAACGGTATGTACTAGATATGCCCGGTATCGGCGAGGAAGAAGATTTAATTATTGTTGACGGGTGGATGGGGGAAGAGAGAAGATCGGTAAAAACCTTATCAGGTGGAGAGAAATTTTTAATCAGTCTCTCTCTTGCTCTGGCATTAAGCGATCTTGCTAGTCGTCATGTGAAAATAGAGAGCTTGTTTATTGATGAGGGTTTTGGTACCCTGGATCCAGAAACGCTCGACCAAGCCATTAGTACGCTTGAACAACTGCAATCTTCTTCAGGCAAATCAGTAGGTATTATTTCACATGTCGAGGAGCTGAAAGAAAGAATTCAGACACAGATACGACTGGATAAGTCGGCGGCGGGATTCAGCACAATCAGTATTTTACCGGAGCTTTGATGGATTATGAATACTTAGCAAAGATCTTTTAATTAACTTTGAATACTTACATATCCTGTATCAGTTCTCTGATGTTTAAAAAAATCATCCTTCAAATCAACCAGATTGGTCTTTTACCGGAAGATGAAGGCCTAAGAAAAAATCAAAAAAACTTTTTGGTTTATGAAGCGATTTTGATGAGCATGGGCGGGCTTCTTTGGGGGGTAATCTGCATTTACCTTGAAAAATATGTACAATCGGTAATCCCTTTTGGATACATTTTGCTCTCGTTTATAAACATCCTAATTTTTCACTACTACAAACTTTTTAAATTCACCCAGGGGTTTCAAACAGCCATCAGCTTATTTCTTCCTTTTATATTTCAGTGGACGCTTGGCGGGTTCATGGCTTCCGGGGCAGTGATGGTTTGGGCTATCCTTTCGCTTGCCGCCTCATTAAGTTACTCAAATGTAAAAACCAGCTTTTTCTGGATGCTCACATTTGTACTGCTCACTATTTTTTCAGGAATTTTTGATGCTTATTTTCATAACCTTTTCCCTGCTGAGTATACCACTAATACCGCTATTGTATTGTTTACAATGAATATTTCAGTTGTCTCGGTATTAATCTTCTTCCTAATCATTTTCTACGTTTCAGAAAACCAGAATTCTTATTTCAAAGTAAAAGATGCGCAGGATATGGTTGTAGAATCTGAAAAAATGGCCGCACTTGGTCAGCTCTCTGCCGGTATTGCACATGAAATAAATACACCACTTGGTTCCATCAAGGCGCTTACCAATGAAACAAGCCTCTCATTGGAACAGATCCCGCGTAACTTATTTGTGGTTTTTAACCGCCTGGATGAAAATCAAAAAAAAGCCTTACTTGATCTCATTACTCATCACCATATCCGGAAAGACTTTTTAACTACTCGGGAGGAACGGGTGATCAGAAAACAATTAACAGAGGAACTGACAACTCATCAAATAGACCAGGCGGCTGAAATAGCAAGTCAGTTAATTCAGATAGATATGCTTCAGCTGAATGATTCATTACTGACATTAAAAGGTCCATTTTTCAAAGATTGTGTATTGTTACTTTGTCGCTTTTTTATTGTACAAAAGAACAACGATACTATTCTTTCTTCTGTCGAAAAAGCATCCCGTATCGTAAATGCACTTAAGATGTATATACATAGTGCAGAAAACAACAAGCCTGAAACTTATCATTTAAAAGAAAGTATCTCTACAATACTTACAATCTATCAAAACCAGCTTAAATCGGGAATAGAGGTAATTCTGGATATCCCAGAAACGATTTATCTTACTGGTTATGAGGAAGAAGTGAGCCAAGTATGGACCAATCTAATAGTGAATGCTTGTCAGGCAATGGATTTCAAAGGCGAATTAAGAATTTCGGCAAAGGAAAACAGCGAAGATGTGACCATTCTTTTTGCTGATACTGGCTGCGGAATTCCTGCTGGGTCCACAGATAAAATATTCGAACCTTTTTACTCTACTAAAAAAATTGGAGAGGGGTCCGGACTTGGATTAAGTATTGTGAAAAAAATTATTGACAAACATCAAGGAAAAATAAGTTTCGTCAGCGAGCTTAATAAGGGAACAACATTTTATGTTAATTTGCCCAAATTAGTAAAAGAAGAAACAACGTAGTTTTCCCTGTAAGTATTCATATCACCATTTACTATCATGCAAAAAGTAATTGTTTGTGTTGACGATGAAAAAGCCATACTGTGGGGCTTACAGCAGCAAATCAAGAGAGCATTTTCAGATGAGTTTCTGGTTGAACTTGCAGAGAGCGGAGACGAAGCGCTTGAAATTATTGATGAACTAGGCTCATCAAATGGAAATGTTTTTCTTGTTATTACCGATGAGATGATGCCGGGTATGAAAGGACACGAACTGATCCGGCAGATAAACGATATTTCACCGGCTACTAAATGTATTTTACTGTCGGGTTATGCTGCAGAAGACATTATGACACCCGATTTTACAGCAAAGGTTTATAAGTTTCTCAAAAAGCCATGGGAGTTTGAAGAACTAACCGAAGCAATCAAAGATGCAGCGAATAATTAATGCCCCCCTCGGTTATTTATTAATACAATCTATACGTTTTATTCATTGTTGAAATACCCCCTCTTTTCAACTTTGTTGGAAAAGAAATTTAAAAACAAGACAACGAATACCAGAAAAATAAGCGACTGTATGCTGACCAGAAATTTTCCCAAAGGCGTTATTGGGAAATAATCACCATAACCAACCGTAAAAGAAGTAATGCAGCTAAAATAAACCGGATCAAACCAGTGTGTAAACGGTTGGTTCAGATAGTTTCCTCTAGCATAGATTACCGCAAAACTGAAAATAATTTCCAGATAATTCATAAACAACAACAGCATTGACCTTCTGTAAGATCTCGGCTTTGTAAAAATGTCGGATGCGAAAATCAAAGTTGGGATATACAAAATGGTTTCAATGACAAACCAGATCAAAAAGAAATAAACAATGAAATGATGTTCAACCCCAGTATATA
>JAULVS010000013.1:0-22066 GCA_032110905.1 Chitinophagaceae bacterium
GTGGACCGAATGTGCATGACCCGCGAAGCGGTGAAATACTGGAAAGCCACATTAACTGGTATCACAATGTGATGCAACTGCTGCGTAACTGGTATTTTATTCAAGTTTCTCCAAATGATAAGGCTGCACAAAAAATGACCTACGACGACGAATTGATGGGAAGACTCATACGTTTCGTTGCCGCTCACGAAGTTGGACATACACTTGGACTTCGTCATAATTTCGGCTCTTCTTCTACAGTTCCTGTCGACAGCCTGCGTAATAAAAGCTGGCTCGAAAAAAACAGACACACCCCATCCATTATGGACTACGCCAGATTTAACTACGTAGCACAACCTGAGGATAAATTACCACGCGAATTGCTGATGCCTCAAATCGGAGAGTATGATATCTGGGCGATTGAATGGGGATACAGGTGGATGCCTCAATATTCATCCGCTGAAGAAGAATCTATCGCATTAAAAAAAATCACAACTGAAAAATTAAAAAACAAACGTCTTTGGTTTGGCACTGAAACAAATCCAGACGACCCAAGATCGCAAAGTGAAGACCTTGGAAATGACGCAATGAAAGCCGGCTTATATGGCATTAAAAACCTGCAACGCATCGTTCCAAATTTGATCGAATGGAGTCGTCAGCCGAATGAAGACTATGAAAGCCTTTCTGAAATGTATACTCAGGTTGTTTCACAATTCGGACGCTACCTTGGCCATGTGGTCAAAAACATTGGCGGCATCTATGAAACACCAAGTCTAAACGAGGCAAATACACCTGTTTATGAATACACCCCTAAAAAAACACAACAGGAAGCCGTAAAATTTCTCAGTGAGCAATTGTTCTCAACACCAAAATGGTTGATTCAGCAGGACATCTTTAATAAAACAGGTGATGACGCTTTATTTATCATTGGAAACAGACAGGAAAATATTTTGAATCGTTTACTGAATACCGGCACACTTAATAAATTATACCGTACAGAAACCGCACTTGGAATAAATGCATACAAAGCAACCGATTTGCTGAATGATCTACGCAAGTCTGTTTTCAGTGAAGTTTACAGCCGTACTTCAACGGACATCTATCGCAGGAATCTTCAAAAAATGTATACTGAAAAGCTGATAACACTTCTGCCATCTCAAGGATCAGCTGGTATTTCCGTTTTCAGCATTTTTTCATTTACCCCCGGATTAGCAGCTAAAAATCAGGATACCTATTCATTGGTAAAAGGAAATCTTAGATTACTTCGAAACGATATCAGACAGGCACTGCCTTTGATATCTGACCAGATGACTAGACTGCATTTACAGGATCTTGAAGACAGAATTAACCAGGCATTAGATCCGAAATAAGAATCTCGATAAGGATTGCCGGGGTTTACTCGTAACGTAGTGCGATGATCGGATCAAGACGAGAAGCTTTTATTGCAGGATATAATCCTGCGATGAGACCAGTGATAAAACAGATAACCACGCCTGTTATAATCCATAACCACGGTACGACGAAACCTGTACTTAAGTAAAGAGAAAAAAGATTTCCGACAAGAATGCCAAGCAGGATTCCTATTCCAGCACCAAGAAGACTGATCAGAATACTTTCCCATAAGAATTGCTTTCTGATAATAACTGATTGCGCACCGATCGATTTTGACAGGCCGATCTCTCTTGTTCTTTCACTTACAGCCACAAGCATAATATTGGTAAGGCCAATCGCTGCGCCAAGTAATGTGATGATGCCGATAATAATTGCTGCAAAGCGTACGTATCGCAAAGTATTTTTCAGTGTTTCTACCAGGCTGTCACTCCGGTCTATATAAAAATTATCCTCGTCCTGAAAACCTAGCTTTCTGACTATCCTGAAAATACCGGTAGCTTCTCCTACTGCTGCATCGATTGCTGAAAAATCCTGAGCGCGAATAGAAATATTAAAACTTCCCGACTCTGAAAAAACCCTTCTTACATTATTGTATGTAGTGAGAACGAAGTTATCAAGAGAAAGAAAGGAACTGGCTCCTCTGGGCTCCATTGTTCCTATCACCCTGTAACGCGTGCTGCCAATACGTATCATTCTACCAATAGCCCATTCATCTTTTCCTCGAAAAAGTTTTTTTACCACATCACTGCCAATGATCACTACATTGCTGCCGGAAGCAACATCAGGCAAATTAAAATCCCTGCCTGCTTTAATCCGGTAGCCGCTATTAACCAGGTAATTCTCATCCCCTCCGATCATCCGCACATTGGGATTGGTTTTTTTATCATTAAAGAAGACCGTAGCGTTGGCACTTGCAAATTTTGAAATACTTACAGATGCCGGGTAACGATATTGCTTTTTAAAATTATTGGCTTCTTCATAAGTGATGACACGGTCGAGAGTAGAGCGTCTTTCTTTTTTACTTCCCTTTACCTTTTTTGTAAGATCACTTCTTGGAGGGCCACCCATACGAATGGTTCTTTCCTTGTAACGTATACTAAAAGAGTTGGCGCCAAGAATTGAAAAATTTTCATAGAGACTCTGGTTCATGGCTTCGATTGCTGTAATGATGCCAATCAGTGCCATGATACCAAATGCAATAATAGAAACTGTTATCCCCGTTCTTAATCTGTTCGAACGAACGGTTCGCCATGATAAATTGATGATGTCTGCAATCTTCATAAATGTTTCAACAACGAAGATAAGCCATGATTGCGGCCGGCATTCAGAAATTGGAAGAGTGGTGAATCTAAGCGATCAACCAGTTTAAAAGAAGCTGATAAGGAAATACACCCAGCGCTATCAGAAGTATCGCACCTGCCAGTAATAACAACCTGAATGAAAGCGTTTCTGCTTTAAGAAACGACTCTCCTGAAGAAGCCGTTCGAAAGTACATTGCCTGGATGACCCTGAAATAGTAATAAACACTGATTGTTGCTAGTACAACAGCAACGATGACGAGCCACAAAAAGCCGCCTGTTTTTACAACAGAGGCAAGCATAAAATATTTCGCAAAAAAACCGGCAGTGAGCGGAATACCAGCAAGCGACAATAAAAATACGGTCACACAAAAAGCGACCATAGGATGACGTGAAGCAAGTCCGTTAAAACCATCATAAGTATAATCTTCCATTCTGATAAGTACGGCAAAAATCCCGATCGTAGCAATACAATAGGCAGGTGTATATAGCAAAAGCCCCTGCCTTGCCAGATCATTCCCGGAAAATACGGCAAGTAACATAAAACCAGCCTGTGCAATGGAAGAATAGGCCAGCATACGTTTTACACTTTGCTGGTAAACTGCTGTAACGTTTCCGATCAACAAAGTGGCGACTGTCATAAGTGCAAGCGGCAATTGCCATTTCGCACTTAGATCGGCAAAGCCGAATAAAAACAAATTGGAAAAGGCTACGAATGCTGCCAGTTTTACAATAGCTGCCATAAATGAAGTAAATACAGTTGGCGCACCATCATATGCATCTGGAGTCCAGAAATGAAATGGGGCTGCCGACACTTTAAAACCCAGGGCAACCAGTACAAATACAAGGCCAATTGGCGTAAATACCCCTAACCCAGGTCTGGCTTCTGTGAGAAGTCTGTCAACCTGAAAACTACCGGAAGCACCATATAAAAAAGCAATGCCAAGAAGAAGAATACCGGTAGAAAACGCTCCTGTAAGAAAATATTTCAATGAAGCTTCATTGCTTTTTAAATTTCGTTTATCACTTCCTGTTAGTATATATAATGGAATAGAAACGATTTCAATCCCGATAAACAAAATGAGAAGATTGTTGAAAAATGTAACCAAGCCAATGCCTGCCATCACAAAAAACATCAATGCAAAATATTCATAGGGATGATTCCCCACTTCAGTTACTTGTTTCGCACTAAGTAAAAGATAAAAAAGAAAAGAGATCAGCAAAAGTTCTAAAAAAATATAGCCGTAGATATCATATTGCAAAAGACCGTTAAACGTAGAACTTGTGATGGAAAGTCCGTTAATATCCAGTGTATTTGCAATCAGCAACAGAATCGCACCGATAATTGCAATGTTTACAGATACCGATTTGCGCGGGAAAAACAATCCCGAAAACATCAGTACAATACCCCAAATTGAAGAAATAATAATCAAATTCATTGCGTATTCATTTTAACATCCTGCCAAAAACAGGATTTATGCTTTCACTGTTAACTTTTTTAATTAAAGATTTTCAAAAGGGTCGCTACCGAATCTGCTGTCAGCTGGAAAAACAAACCAGGATACAAGCCTCCAACAAAAATCAGTATACAGATCAACACCAAACTAAGAGTTGCTCCAAATGGCAGTACACTAACTTTATCAGCACGTTCTGTTTTGTCGCCCAGGAAAATATGCTGAATCATTCTTAACGTATATACAGCACCAAAAATGATACTTAATCCTGCAGCAACAGCATACCATACACTCGCTTTGAATAGTGCATTAAACATCAGAAACTCTCCGATAAATGCATTCGTGAGCGGCAAAGCAATATTTGCCAAAGCAACAATTACAAGTAGAATTGCAAGTACAGGTGAAGTTTGAGCCAATCCCCCCAGTTCACTGATTTTCCTAGTCCCGGTTTTTTGTTCGATGATATCTGCCACAATCCACATGCCGAGTACATTCACACCATGACTAAACATCTGAATCATTGCGCCATTATAACCACCTTCGTTGCCGGCGAACAATGCGGCGTTGATTAAACCAATATGCGCAATCGACGAATAGGCAATTAATCTTTTAAGATCATCCTGCTTCATTGCAATAAAGCTTGCATATAACATCCCTGCAATACTCAACCAAATAACTATTGCACTGTATTGTAATACTCCTCCCGGTAAAAGAGGAAACAACCATCGAACCACAGCAAAAAGTCCCATTTTCACCATCAGCGCACTTAATACCATTGTTACTGCAGTGGGAGATTGCTCATATGCATCAGGCTGCCATGTGTGAAAAGGGAATACCGGCATCTTCACGGCAAATGCAACGAAGAACAACCAGAACAACCACGACTGTTGTGAAGAAGATAATTTAACTTCAGAAAGCGCTTGTAATGAGAAAGATCCTCCTGCCTGGTATGCCATGTATAACAATCCGGCAAGCATCAGAAGTGATCCTAAAAAAGTATAAACAAAAAATTTAAACGTCACAGAAATTCTTTTTTCTCCGCCCCAGATAGAACAGAGAAAATAAACAGGAATCAATGCGAGTTCCCAGAAAAAATAAAACAACAAACCATCCGATGCAAGAAAAACTCCATTCACCCCTGCTTGTGTAAGCAATAGCAGGGCGAAAAAATTATTGGATGAACGAATGTCATTTTTCCAGATTGCGAGTGTAATTAGAACATAAACAACCGCAGAAAGCAAACACATTAATGCAGCAGCTCCATCCATCTGAAGCGCAAAAGAAGCACCAATCAATGAAAGCCAGTCGGCCTGAAAAGAAGCGTTAGCAGTTTCGCTACAAAATAAATGACAGAGAACGGTAGCCAGTGAAGAAAACGAAACCAGCAGGGTCCAGATACGTGCAGCCTGATCTGAGCGGAGGATAAAATTAACCAAGCCGCCGGCTAAAGGAATGAGTATCAGTAATAATGAAATCATATACAGTGATAAAGAATAATAAATTAAAGCGTTTTAATTAATACGAGCAGTAGCAGCATCCCTAAGACCATCCACAAAAGGTACCCGCCTACTTGTCCGCTCTGAAGAAGCCTGAGTTGTCTTCCTCCCCATTGCACCAACTTACCTGAGCCGTTTACAAGTCCGTCAATCCCTTTCTTCTCTGCCACTGTATTCAACCAGCCGGCTATGTGATTGAGAGGACGGGCAATAATTGAATCATACAACTCATCAACCAACCATTTTCTCTCTAATAATTTTCCAATGCCAACGGCCTCATTTAAGTCAGGCTTAGATGAAAACCTCTTCCATGCATACACGATTACTGTAAGCAACAAAGCTATGCTGATGCCCAGCAACAAATATTCCGTTGAATGAGAAATAGTGTGCGCATGCTGAAGTGCAGTTGACTGTTCAAATACTGGTGACAAAAAACGCTGTAGCCAGTGAGCATCTTTCGCAAACAATTCAGGAATACCCATAAAGCCTGCTGCAACTGCAGCAATAGCGAGGATGATTAATGGCAAAGTCATTTGCCAGGGACTTTCATGCAGGTGATGAGCCTGTTCACATGTACCCCTAAAAGTTCCTCTGAAAGTAGTTGCATAAAGGCGGAACATATAAAATGCTGTCATCAATGCGCCTGCCATACCTATCCAATACAAAACAGGACTAAAAGCATAAGCGTTGATCAGGATCTCGTCTTTAGAAAAGAATCCACTGAAAGGAGGTATTCCGGCAATGGCAATACATCCGATTAAAAATGTGAGATGTGTTTGCGGAAGTTTTTTTGCAAGTCCACCCATCTTACGAATATCCTGTTCGTGGTGCATCGCATGAATAACTGATCCTGCACCAAGGAAAAGCAAAGCTTTAAAGAAAGCATGGGTAATAACATGAAATACCGCACCAGTATAAGCGCCTACCCCTAATCCAAGAAACATATACCCCAGCTGACTCACCGTTGAATAAGCAAGCACTTTCTTGATATCATTTTGCTTCAATGCAATTGTAGCTGCAAGAATTGCAGTACACAAACCTATGATGGCAATAACAAGCTGTGTTGCCGGTGCAAGTGTATATAGAATATTGCTTCTTGCAATCATATAGATGCCGGCTGTCACCATCGTGGCAGCATGTATCAGTGCAGAAACGGGGGTTGGACCGGCCATCGCATCAGGCAGCCATGTAAACAAAGGTATTTGTGCACTTTTTCCTGTTGCGCCGACAAATAACAATAAAGTGATAAGGGTGATAATTTCAGAAGGCGCACCTGCGGCTCCGGGAAACACTTCCGAGAATGTAAGAGAACCGAACTGCTGAAGAAGAAAGAACAATCCAAGAAGAAATCCTAGATCACCAATGCGATTCATCACAAATGCTTTGCGAGCAGCAGCTCCGTAAGCTTTGTTTTTAAACCAGTATCCGATGAGTAAGTACGAACAAAGACCTACACCTTCCCAACCAATGAACATGATGAGATAGTTTGCTCCAAGAACAAGGAGCAACATATTAAAGACAAACAAATTCAGATAGGCAAAATAACGAGCATAATGAGGTGCCGATTCCTCTTTCATATAAGCGGAGGAATAAAGATGAATCAAAAAGCCAACCCCTGTGATCACTAAAAGAAACAGCACACTCAAACGATCTACCTGGAATGCGAATGGAATCCGTATACCTGCTACATCAATAAAAGGAAATAATTCTACGATAACCGGAGTGGCTTCAGCACGTACCTCCTGAAAAATAAAAAGACTCACAACAAATGACGCAAAAACAGCTGCACTTGCAATAATGCCTGACACAGAACGACTCAGATAATTGCGACCTAAACCGGCAAGTAGAAATCCGACCAGGGGGAACAATGGAACGAGAAATACCAATTGACTCATAAACATATTATAGTTTCAAGATCACAGTTTAACCTACACTGTAATCAATGTTTTAAACGATTTAAAAAATTTACATCCACACTGTGAATATTGCGATACATCATCACGATAATTGCAAGTCCCACACTAACTTCAGCTGCAGCAACTACCATAATAAAAAACACAAACAACTGCGCTTCAATGCCTACATTGGAATTAAGCATAGATAATTCCACGTTCCCGAAATGCATTTTACTGAAAGCGACCAGTAATAGATTAACCGAATTCAACATCAGCTCTATGCACATAAAAATGATAATCGCATTTCTACGGGTTAAAACACCAGCTACACCAATGCTGAATAATGTAAGCGAAAGAAAAATGTAATAGTTTACAGGCATATAATTATTTTAATCTCCTTTTTTACCAATCACAACAGCTCCAACCATCGCACTCAGAAACAGAATACTGCTTACTTCAAATGGAAGTACATAATCTTTAAAAAGTACACTGCCAAGCGTTTTTATCAACCCCGTTTCTCCTCCCTCACTGACTTTTTGCACGGCCAATAATTCACTTGTACGCAAAGCTGCTACAAGAACAAGCAAAAGGGTGCCCCCGGAAACAGATCCGGCCAGCCACATCCATCTGTTCTTTTGCGGTTCATTTTCCGCATTCAGATTCATCAGCATAATCACGAATAAAAAGAGAACCATAATGGCTCCGGCATAAACGATGATATTGACAATGGCAAGGAACTGAGCATTTAACAGTATATAATGACCGCTGATTGCAAAAAACACAACCACCAGCCACAGCACACTGTATACAGGATTCTTCCCGACTACCATCATAAGCGCTCCTGCTATCGCAAGTGCACTTAAAAACCAGAATAAAATTTCACTAACCGTCATGATTCAATTACTGTTGTTTGGCTTTTTCTTTACGTTGATCCACCAATCCTTTCGCCTTTGTGTAGGCTTCAAGATCATTTTTCGGATGTGGGATCACCAGGTTTTCTTTTCCGTATATAAAACTTTTGCGGCTGTAGTTAGCAGGTGCAAAAGTCTCCGTTAAATAAATCGCATCTTTCGGACAAGCTTCTTCACAAAGTCCGCAGAAAATACAACGAAGCATATTGATTTCATACTTCGCTGCATATTTTTCTTCACGATAGAGATGCTCCTCGCCGGGTAAACGCTCAGCTGCTTCCATCGTAATTGCTTCAGCAGGACAAGCTACTGCACACAAACCGCAGGCTGTACAGTTTTCTCTTCCTTCCGTATCGCGGTTGAGAATATGCAAACCACGAAATACAGGACTAAACGGGCGCGTTTCTTCGGGATAGTTGATCGTTACTTTCTTCTTAAAGATGTGACTGAAAGTAACAGCCATTCCTTTAAAGATTGCAGGCAGGTACATTTTCTCCGCCAGATTCATCGGGCGTCGGTCAACCTGCTTAGATCTTGTTGTTAGTTGCATTTTTTATTCGTTCAATTACTTATTCAGAAATAAAATGATTGCTCCTGTCACTAGCATATTTAACAAAGCCAGCGGTATCAAATTCTTCCATCCAAGGTTCATCAGCTGGTCATAGCGGAAACGCGGAATCGTCCATCTTACCCACATAAAGAAAAACAGGAAGAAGGCAATTTTCGCCATCAACACTGCACCGCCGATTAAAGCAAGCACATTAGCAGACAATCCCCAGCTTCTTTCATCAACAAATGGAATATCATATCCGCCGAAATATAAACTTGCCATTACGGCACTGCTGATGAACATATTGATGTATTCCGCAAAAAGATAAAAGCCAAGTTTCATAGAAGAATACTCAGCATGATAACCCCCAACTAATTCATTTTCTGCCTCAGCAAGGTCAAACGGAGTACGGTTACACTCAGCAAAAGCACAAATAAGAAAAATCAAAAAACCGAGAGGTTGATAAATAATATTCCACGTACCAATAACCTGCTGGTCGACCATTGTTCTTACACTGAGTGTTCCTGTGACCATTAACAAGGCAATAAGTGAAAGCCCCATTGCCAGTTCATAAGAAATGATTTGAGAAGCAGCGCGCAATCCTCCCATCAGGGAAAATTTATTATTACTCGCCCATGCACCTATCATAATACCGTATACACCTAAACTGACAACCCCAAATACATAAAGGATGCCGATGTTGATATCAGCAATCTGCAGATCTATTGTTCTTCCAAAAATTTCAGCTTTATCGCCCCAGGGAATTACCGCACCTGTAAGCATCGCAGTGATCATTGCCAAAGAAGGCCCTAAAATAAATAACCAGCGATTTGAACTGCTTGGGATGATCTCTTCTTTGAAGATAAGTTTTAACCCGTCCGCAAGTGGCTGTAAGAGACCAAAGGGTCCTGCGCGATTTGGTCCACGACGATCCTGAATAACAGCAGCTACTTTACGTTCTGCATAGGTCGTATACATTGCCACAACCAGTGAAATAGTAATTATAAACCCGATAAAAAGAAATTTCTCGAGTACATAAAGCCAATCAACTGTCAAAATAATAATATCCATTACTGATCTTTCTTGTTTTGGTTATAGACCTGTGAAGTAGCGGGTCCTTTGATTTCACTTAATTCCACCTGATTCACCTCGCTGATATCTTTAATATTCATCAACAACTTCGGATTTCTTCCACCCATCACTTTGGGCATGGTCTCGTTTGGTTTTTGCAAACCAACATAGTGCCCCTGAGAAATAACTGAATGTCTGTTTACTTTGGACGGGCCTTCAATAACCCAGTCGGACACTTTCTTTCTTTCAAAGCGGCATTTGTTACAGATCCATCCTGCATCTCCCTTGCTGCTTTTTTTAACTTCACCCCACTCATCTTTTCTTGCAGTTACACGCAATACTTCATCGCCACGCATCCACAGTTGCACTTCACCGCTACACGTATCACATTCGCAATGAGCATCTACCGGTTTTGTAAACCACACTCTGTTTTTAAAACGGAAAGTTTTGTCTGTTAATGCACCTACCGGACAAACATCGATAACATTTCCAATGAAATCATTATTGAGGTTTTGCTGTATGTATGTTGCAATTTCAGCATGATCGCCGCGCATCAGGATACCATGTTTTCTTTCTGTACTTACCTGATCTGCAGTATAAACACAACGATAGCAAAGGATACAGCGTGTCATATGCAGTTGAATGTACTCGCCAAGATCATGCTTTTCAAAAGTTCTGCGTTTAAATTCATAACGACTTGCACCGGCACCATGTTCATAACTCAGATCCTGCAGATGACATTCACCGGCCTGGTCGCAAATAGGGCAATCAAGCGGGTGATTGATAAGCAAGAACTCAACAACTCCTTTGCGCGCATCAAGCACTCTTTCACTGGTGATATTTTTCACCACCATACCATCCATCACTCCGGTGCGGCAACTCGCAACGAGTTTTGGCATAGGACGAGGATCAGCTGCAGAACCCGCAGCTACTTCAACCAAACAGGTACGGCATTTGCCTCCACTGTCTTTCAGTGATGTGTAGTAACACATAGCCGGAGGCGCAACTTCGCCGCCGATTTTTCGCGCGGCCTGAAGAATGGTCGTACCCGGTTCCACCTCAACTGTAATGTTGTCGATTGTTACTTTCATTAATTTGTTTTCGCTCATCTTATTTTTTTTTCACGCTGAGTGAAACGTTAACTATTAAGCGCTTCTAATGAATTAGCATAATGAGCTAACCCATAATTTCTTTTTAACGCTTCCTCAGGATTACTTATATGCCATTCAAATTCATCACGGAAATGACGAATGGCTGCCGCTACAGGCCATGCAGCTGCATCACCCAAGGGACAAATCGTATTGCCTTCAATTTTACGCTGTATATCCCACAACAAATCAATATCACTCATACTACCTTTACCCTGATCTATTTTCAACAATATTTTCTCCATCCATCCTGTTCCTTCACGGCAAGGAGAACATTGTCCGCAACTTTCATGACGATAGAATCGTGCCAATGTGTAAGTATGTTTCACCACACACTGGTCTTCATCCATCACAATAAAACCGCCACTACCCATCATGCTACCGGTTGCAAACCCACCATCACTCAGACTTTCATACGTCATCATTCGCGTTTCACCCTTTGCTGTTTTCAACAAGAGGTTTGCAGGTAAGATAGGAACTGATGATCCTCCGGGAATACATGCTTTGAGGCGCTTGCCATTGGAGACGCCACCGCAATACTCATCACTATATAAAAATTCCTCAACCGAAATATTCATTTCGATTTCATATACACCCGGCTTGTTAATATTTCCACATGCAGAGATGAGTTTAGTACCTGTTGATTTTCCAATACCAATCTTTGCATATTCCTCTCCGCCATCATTGATAATTGGAACCACTGCAGCAATAGTTTCTACATTGTTTACCACAGTCGGACAACCCCATAAACCTTTAACCGCTGGGAAAGGAGGTTTGATACGCGGATTGCCGCGTTTTCCTTCAAGCGATTCGATTAATGCCGTTTCCTCTCCACATATATAAGCACCGGCACCGGGTTGCACGTATACTTCACAATCAAAACCACTGCCCAGAATATTTTTACCTAACCAGCCTGCATTTTTTGCTTCAGCGATAGCCTTTTCTAAAATTTCTTTCACCCACCAGTATTCACCACGGATATAGATATAAGAACAATTGCTTCCTAATGCGTATGAAGCCAGAATCATTCCTTCGATAAGTAAATGAGGAATGAATTCCATCAGATAGCGATCTTTAAAAGTACCCGGCTCACTTTCATCTGCATTACAAACAACATAGCGAGGCACACCTTCGGGCTTGGCAAGAAAACTCCATTTCATTCCGGTAGGAAAACCGGCACCACCTCTTCCACGAAGACCACTCTTCTTTACCTCTTCCACGATGGCTTCCGGACTCATTGTTTTGAGCGCCTTTTCAACACTACGATAGCCGCCTTCGCGGCGATACACATCATAGTGTCGGATTCCTTCCACATGTGCCTTATCTAATAATAATTTTCGAGCCATATTACTGCAGCTTTCAGGAGTTGTTTTGATTTGAAGAACGACCATTTAGCCATTCCGGTTTCAGTTTTGCGATCCAACGCAAAATCATAGATGCAATGGCAAGAGAAAATCCTCCAACGGCCATGCCTTTGCGAAGTTCAGGTGAATCTACGGTATAACTCAACGCTACCATGATTACTGCCAGCATGGTAATCAGAAAACTCACCATCACCCATTTACGATATTGCTTCGGATCTGTCATGCCGTAACTGTTTGTTTTTTTCTTTCTTCCTCTATCAACGAATCTATTTTTTCTTTGGTCAGATGTTCTCTGTAATCCGGACCCAGCTGCATCATCGGCGCATAGCCGCATGCACCCAGGCATTCCACCACTTTCAAAGTAAACAGACCATCCTCTGTTGTTTCACCCGGTTTGATACCAAGCTTTTCGTATACGTATGCAACAATATTGTCACTTCCTCTCAGCATACAAGGACCCGTTTGGCAAACTTCAAACACGGTTTTGCCAACAGGCTGTAAATTGTACATGCTATAAAAAGTTGCCACTTCGTACACTTCGATCGGCATTATTGAAAGAAGCTCAGCGGCGTAATCCATTGCCTCACTACTCAACCAGCCCCCATTTTCTTTCTGAATGAAATGAAGCAAAGGAATCAAAGCGCTCTTCTGCTTCCCTTCAGGGTAATGAGAGATCATCTCATTCACCACTTTTAATTTATCCTCGTTAAACTTCATCATCAATTTATTATTTCATTATCACAACACCTCATTATCACATTATCTAATTAGCACATTAGCTAATTTTTTAAGCATCCAGTTCTCCTGCAATTAAATTCAAACTACTCATCACAACAATTGCATCACTCAACATCGACCCTTTAATTAATTCAGGATAAGCCTGGTAATAGATAAAACAAGGACGGCGAAAATGCAAACGATAAGGTGTTCTGCCACCATCACTTATTAGATAATAACCGAGCTCTCCGTTTGCTCCTTCTACAGAATGATACAATTCTCCTTTGGGCATTTCAATCTCACCCATGATTATTTTGAAATGCCAGATCAACGCTTCCATGCTGGAATACACATCCTGTTTGGGAGGAAGGTAATATTCAGGAACATTCGCATGATAGACTTCAGCCTCAGCACCTTTAAAATTTTGAATCTTTTTATATGCCTGCTCAATTATACTCAGACTTTGCCACATTTCTTCGTTGCGCACCAGGTAACGATCATAGGTGTCGCCTGTTGTACCTACAGGAACAGTAAATTCAAAGTCTTCGTAAGATGAGTAAGGAGAATGTACCCGCACATCATAATCTACGCCCGCAGCTCTCAGATTGGGGCCGGTAAACCCATAGTTCAACGCTCGTTCACCAGATATCGGACCACAACCGATGGTACGCTCCATGAAAATTCGGTTGCGTGTAAACAATACTTCAAATTCTTTGAGGGCCTTGGGATACTCTTTAAGAAAACGTTCAAGTTTTTCCCAAGCAACCGGTGTGAAATTACGTTCAAAACCACCTATCCTTCCGATATTCGTTGTGAGGCGGCTACCACATATTTCTTCATAAATTTCATAGACTAACTCACGATACTCCATCAGGTAGATGAATCCGGAAAAAGCTCCCGTATCAACCCCTACAATGGAATTACAAATCAGATGATCCGATATACGGGCGAGCTCCATGATGATGATGCGCAGGTAGTCGACACGTTTCGGTGTTTGAACACCAAGCAGTTTCTCACAAGTCATATGCCATCCCATGTTGTTGATGGGACTACTGCAATAATTGAGACGATCTGTGATCGGTGTTACCTGATAAAGCGGACGACGTTCAGCAAGCTTTTCAAATGCACGGTGTATATAGCCAACTGTTGATTCCGCACTCATCACACGTTCTCCATCCATTTCAAGAATGTTCTGAAATACGCCGTGCGTAGCAGGATGCGTAGGACCGAGATTAAGCGTAGTTGTTTGCTTCTCGATGGATCCTTCAGGCAGTAATATATTTTGAATGTCACTCATGATTGGTAATACCCCTTTTAACTTTTAACTTTTGACTTTTAACTTACACTCCCTCCCCTTCCAAACATTTCATCATCTTTATCAATTCTAGTTTGATCTTCCAGCGGATATTCTTTTCTTAAAGGGAAATAGTCCATTTCATCCACATTCAGAATTCTTTTCAGGTTGGGATGGCCTACAAAATTGACTCCGTAAAAATCATAGGTTTCTCGCTCCATCCAGTTGGCCGACTCATACAAACGCGTCGCTGTATATACATCCGGCTGATGAACGGAAGTGAATACCTTAAAACGAATACGAAGATTATCGGTTAGGTTATGAAGATGATAGACTACCGCCAGCTCACGGCCTTCAGCTTCAGGGTAATGAACAGCCTGGAGATCAGTAAGAAAACGAAAACGCAACTGTTCATCATCGAACAAGAACTGCAACACTTTCAAATTTAATTCCTTAGACGATTCAAATGTAAGCATCCCGTAAGGCTCTTCGAATCCGAATACCTGCTCGCCGAATTGCTCTGTTAATCTTTGTTTTACTATATCGTTTGTCAACATTATTATATTTTTCTTTGCGATGGTTTTCGTTTACTCGATACCGTAACTTCCCAACAAAGCCTTGTAATGTTCGCTGTTACGACGACGTAAACTTTCCTGTCCTACGAGTTCCTGAATTTTCAATAAGCCGTCGATAATCGCTTCCGGTCTGGGCGGACAACCAGGCACATAAACATCTACAGGTACCACCTGGTCGATTCCTTGTAAAACACTGTAAGTATCAAAGATGCCGCCGCTGCTGGCACAAGCGCCAACGGCCATCACCCATCGAGGTTCGGCCATTTGCAAGTAAACCTGCTTTACAACGGGACCCATTTTTTTTGAAATTGTCCCCATTACCATCATCAGATCACACTGACGCGGCGTGAAAGCCATTCTTTCTGAACCAAATCTTCCAATATCGTAATGGGCTGCTGCCGTAGCCATAAATTCGATACCACAGCAGGAAGTAGCAAAAGGCAGTGGCCAAATAGAATTTTTTCTTGCCAGTCCTACTACCTCGCTGAATTTGGTAGCAAAAAACCCTTCTCCCATATGTCCTTCCGGCATATTAGCCACACTAATATGACCTTTATAATCGGTTGGTTTGGGGTTGATATTGAATTGAACAGGGCGGGCCATTATATTTATTTTAGATTCAGAGTTTAGTAGAATAACAATCTGCGAGTAGTTTAGTTATATTAATCTTCCCATTTTAATGCTCCTTTTTTAAAAATGTAGAAGAATCCACATAAAAAGAAGCCTACAAACATCAACACGGCTAGGAACCCTTCCCATCCCAGTTCACGGAAATTAACCGCATAAGGATAAAAAAAGATTACCTCTACATCAAATAAAACGAAGAGGATTGCTATCAAGAAATACTTAACAGCCATTGGTTGACGAGCATTTCCGTGAATTTCGATACCACTTTCAAAGTTTTCAAGTTTTTCTGCAGTAGGTCGTTTAGGTCCTGCCCAATGGGTAAGCAACATAATGAAAACGACCATTCCAATCGCAAACAACAACTGTATCCCTACCGGGAAATAGCTGGACGGCAAATTTGTTTGCTGAACCGGCAGCTGAGTTTGAAGAACATGAAATAATGTATTCACGTAACCGAATTTTAGATGAAAAGCCGCTTTTGATTTTAAAACCCGGGAAAGCGACATTTAATTTCGGCGCAAAAATACAACAGCGTCATGAGATAATACTCGCCGTCCAAACAAAAATAATCCGCCCCTTTGAGGCGGATTATTAAAAAATATTTTCAGAAAGTATCAAGGTTGAACGACTACAGCCGGATATCTTTTTTTACGGTCGTTAAAAGCAGAAGGGGCAGGCATTTTTGAACGGGTCAGTTGCTTTTTCAACTCCAACGCGTCTTTATCAGCCGGATCGATTGCCAGTATACGTTCACAAAAGGATAGAGCTTTTACATAATCTTGCTTAACCACATAAAAGCCTATATAATAACGGTATGCAATTTTAATCTGAGAACGTAAATTAACCGAGTCTGAACCTGTTGTTGCAATTTCTAGGAATTTATCAAAATGCGGATTTGCCATTCCTTTTGCCATAGTGGAATCGATGCTCCAGTTTGCTCTAGCCCGCCAGTAATACCCAAAAGCTTGTGTAGGATAACTGGATGTATATACTGAAAAAACACTGTCAGCCTTAAAATAGTTATTGTATTCTTGTTCGCCCGCTTCGAAGTAAGCACGACCTAGATTTGAAAGATCTACATTACCCGGTTTAGCTTTTGATGTATAGAATCGTTCCATCCAAATTACCGCGTTACTGCGTTCTTTCATTTTTTTTGCAAGCTCATACCCTTTCTGCAACAATAAAGTACGTCCCTCGGGTTCAACTTCAAGAGCATGGGCTTTTTCATAGTAATCGAATGCAAAAGACTGCTTTTCGGGGGTAGCTGCAAGGATATCTGCATAAAGCTCATAGTCCTGCGAAAGAATATCATTTGGCGTGATCCGCTTAAAAAATTCATCGGCCGATTTCAGTGCTGAAGGGATATCTCCTAAATCCTTGTAGCAACTTGCTTTAAGGCGGTAGATTCTTGGTTTTACATTATCAGGTCCTATTTGCTGAATCAAAGCATCCGCATCTTTAATGGCTTCGGCATATTGCTGTGAAGCAGCCTTTAAGTTAATCAAATAATAAGAATTCTGAGGATCCTGGTCAGTATTACTGATAAATTGATTCAGGTAAGTCTCAGCTTTTTTGACATCACGCTTGAACCAGTAATTATACAAGCCAAAGTACGCCGGTGCAAAAGCGGGATCAATCGCTAACGCTTTATCAAAAAGGGGAAGAAAAGTCTGTTTCGCATTTACCGTTACGTATATAGATGCCTGACGGTATAAGGCAGAGGCGTTATTCGGATCAATGAGAAGCGCATCATCATATGCATTGATTGCCTGTCCACCTTCGCGCAACTTCACATAAGCATCTCCCATTAAAATAAATAAAGAAGCATCTTTCACGCCTTTTAAAGTGGTTGCTGTTTTTAACTGGGCAACAGCATAATTTCCGTCTCCGGACGGAGCATTGATGTTCGCACGGGCAATAGCTGCAAGCACTTCCGGATTTTTAGATTTTGTCATTGTAATGGCCGACTCAAATCTGTTTTTTGCTTCAGCCGTTTTATTTTCAAGCAAATCAGCTTCTCCACATCCAACCAGCAATAGTGGATGGTTATTATCTTTAATCGCAGTACGATAGAGATTTTTTGCCTTGTCTATATCCCCCATTCCTATTAAGGACTGTCCAAGCCAGTATGTTGCCTCCGGATCAGCCGGCTTCTGGTTCAAAATATTTGCAAATTCCTTACTCGCGCTTTGATAGCGTTCGTAACTCATAAATTTTTTTCCTTGCTCAATGGTCTGAGCATTTAAGAAATGAGAAAAAAGAATCAGTGCTATGCTAAAAATAATTTTCATTCTCTTCAGTTTCAGTTTTTAATTTCATTTATAGTAATTCAAAGGTATTTAAAAAGATATTGAATCTATTTTGTTTACTCATAGAAAATGGATTACTCCTACTAAACTAAGTCAAAAAAAGAGTCAACTTTGTTAAGAAATAAACAATAATATCAGGGCATTTTGGTGTTCATAATCGTTTCCCTGACAATAAAAGGACGCTTTGCCGGCACCAGATACATTCTCCTAAACAGCAATTGTCCCTGATCCCCTTTCATGAAATTGACAAATTCCGAAGCTCTTCCTAGCTCTCTTTCCTTAACAATCGCGTAAATGGCTCTCGTAAATGGATAACGCCTGTAATATATTTCTTCCTGAACAGGATAACTGTAGCTGCTGTCTTTGCAACCCCGGCAAGGCAACCAGGCCAACCGAACGTTTTTCCTATGTTCTATTTGTTCAGGATCTTCAGGATGGCCTATCCAGCTGATGCCTACAAAGCCCATTGCATCGGAGTGATCGGAAACATAACGTATCACTTCCATACTTGATGAGAGTGCATTTAAACGTAGATCTTTTGTTTTCCCTTGTAAAATTGAATCGACAGCAAAACGCACCGAGCCTGTTGCTTTTTTCCCATCAAAAACAGCACGATAGGGCAAAGATGATTTACCATTTAATATTTCTGAAACCTGTTCAATAGTGAAAACAGAATCTCTTGATTGACGACTCAAAACCAGCGCAATGGCATCATACGCAAGCAAGTGATTTTGGGGATAAAGACGAAGGCTATCATAAAAATATGCCGCCTCTGATGCTGACAGGTTTTTACTAACAATTACCATCCCCACTTCATTGCGGTATAAATCATTCCAGCATTCAGCTTCAGGCTTATACTCCACAGCGATCTTTCTTCCTGGATGCAAAGCCTGAAAAACTTTTAACTGCTCTTCGATTGCAGGACGAAAAGCCTCATCAGCACTGAGTATAATGGCAGAAGTATCCTTTTTCGGATTTACATATGCCGCATCCCTGTTTTTGCAGCTATATAAAATAATAAGTAGAAAAATAAATATGTATCTGTTCATTTATTAAAAAGTGTTTCAGTTTGCTGTTATCGGTTAGCTGTTAGCAGATAATGGTATTAGCGATACACGACAACCGACAACTGTTAACTGACAACCGATAACCGTTTTACTCCTCTTCAGGATAAAATGATACATAACCCCTATAGCATCTGAATAATCCGTACAATGCGGCTATAACACCGAAAACAAATGCGAACTCTTGCGGAGGAAACTGCAATTTTATTCCGAATTGTTCTGCAAATATCAGGAAGACGCCTACCAACAAATAGATAGCCCCCATAATCCAGTCGAACAATGCACGGACGCTCATTTTTTTATTTTTTCCTTTAGGAGAAGTATGATTCATTTCAAAAGCAAATTAACCGAATTTTTGGTTTATTAAATAGTTATGAGTTATAGCAGTAAGCGGTTATCGGTTAGCAGTTAGCAAGATTTTATATAGAATTACTGGCAACTCGTTATTTTTTCTGGCACGGAGAAATAATTTGATAATTAGATAATATGACAATTGACGCTAATTCGTTTTTCTAAAGACGAGTAACGAAGGACGGTTCCGGTTTTCCGGACTCACGGACTCTCCGACTCTCCGACTCTCCGACTGCCTTATTTACACTTCACTTTCACCAAAAGAGTCATTTATCTTTGCCGCATGCGTATTTTAATGGTTTGTCTCGGAAACATCTGCCGCAGTCCGCTTGCGGAAGGTATTTTACGTCATAAAATAAGTAAACGCGGACTAAACTGGCAGACGGACAGTGCAGGTACCGCTGGATGGCATCAGGACACCCCACCACACGAGCTCAGCTGCGAAGTGGCGAGCCAAAACGGATTTGACATCAGTGATCAGCGATCAAGGCCTTTGGCATTTGAAGATTTTGATCGTTTTGATTATTTATTTGTGATGGACCGAAGCAATTACAGCAATGTAAAGCAACTGGCGGGAGCACGCTTTGATCCGAATCAGGTCAAAATGATACTGAATGAAGTTTATACCGGAGAAGACCGCGAAGTACCAGATCCCTGGTCGTATAATATTGATGCATATCATTCAGTATTCGAAATGTTAGATCAGGCATGCGAGCAACTGATTGAAAATATTTTGTCTGCACAAACAGAAATTAAACCAGCCTAACCCCTCAACATTCAATTCATACACATGGCAAAAATTTCCGCTTCTATTCCGCAGGGCACCCGTGATTTCAGTGCACAGGTAATCAGGAAGAGAAATTATATTTTTCAGACGATCAGAAAAGTTTTTGAATCTTACGGATTTGAGCCCCTGGAAACTCCGGCAATGGAGCAGCTGGAAACCCTGATGGGTAAATACGGAGAAGAGGGAGATAAACTCATCTTCCGGATTCTTAACAACGGACTTGAAAGACCGGAAAAACACGAAAAAGCAAGAGCCGATTTTGAAAAAATACTGAATGGTCAATCAAGCACGGGTATAACGGAGCGGGCTTTACGTTACGATCTCACTATTCCATTTGCCCGTTATGTAGCGATGAACCACGCGCAGTTAACGATGCCTTATAGACGTTATCAGATACAACCCGTTTGGCGCGCTGATCGTCCGCAAAAAGGTCGTTATCGCGAGTTTTACCAATGTGATGCAGATATTGTAGGAAGTAATTCTTCTCTTAACGAAGCAGAGTTGGCAAGTATTTATGCGAATGTATTTCAGCAGTTGAACTTACCTATAGCCATCAAACTCAATAACAGAAAAATTCTTTCCGCGCTTGCATCGTTTTGCGGCGGTGAACACCTGTTAACAATAATCACAACAGCGATTGATAAAATTGATAAAATCGGCAAGGAGAAAGTAGAAGAAGAACTTTCACAAAAAGGACTCGAAAAAGATCTACTTGAAATAATTGGGAAGTTTCTTGCTATTTCAGGAAACAACGAAGAGAAGTTGCAGCAGGTTTCATCTCTATTAAATAATAACATCGCTGCAGAGGAAGGTATTAGTGAAATAAAATCCCTGTTATCTATGACAGGACTTGCAGAACTTGAAGTTGATTTCTCCCTAGCGAGAGGACTGAATTATTACACAGGGATGATATTTGAAGTAAAGGCCAAAGGCGTGCAGATGGGCAGTATCGGAGGTGGCGGCCGATACGACGATCTGACGGGATTATTTGGCGTGAAAGGTATTCCCGGAGTTGGTATTTCATTCGGAGTGGATCGCATTTATGATGTACTGGAGGAATTGCAGCTTTTCCCTGCTCAATTATCTGAAGGATGTTTGGTTTTATTTTTCAATTTGGGCGAAGAAGAATGCAAAGTTTCTTTTCAACTTGCTCAATTATTACGGAAAGTAGGAATCGCCTGTGAAATATATCACGAGCAAAGCAAGCTTGACAAGCAATTCAAATACGCACAAAAAAAGGGGATCCCAAATGTAGTTATTATTGGTAAAGACGAACTCGAACAGCAGTCCTGTAAAATTAAACACCTTGATTCAGGCAAGGAAGAAACAATTAACCAGGAATCCCTGGTTGCATATTGTGTTAATTTGAAAAGTTAGAGATGTGTCTTTTTTGCCATTTAGACTGTCGCAATTCATAGATTTACATGTAAATTGCGATTGATTGTTTGCATAGTTAAACCACCGAATTTATTAAAATCTTATTCAAAGAAAATCTCATCAAACCATTCATCTTTAAAAAAAGATCCATGAATCGTCGTTTATCCATTTATCTCCCAATTCTTGCAGCGGCAGGTCTCATTTGTTTTTATGCACTGCAAAAAGAGAGTGCCCCGACTACAAAAAAACAGATTGAAGAAAAATATAAAGCTGTTGATGAGGAAGATGAGCTGGAATCAAAAAAACGCCGGCAGGAATATGAATGGAAATTGCTTCATGATCCAAAAACAGGGGAAATTCCTGCCGACATCAAAAGAAAAGAAGCAGAATTACTGCAGTCAACTATT
>JAULVS010000014.1:0-3073 GCA_032110905.1 Chitinophagaceae bacterium
GTCGCCAAACTGGCGCCGTCGTTTGTATGATGCCAATGCTGCGATGATGAACCTTCGCTTGAAAAGGCCCAATGCATTCAATTCAAATACGATTGTAGATAACACATCAGACCTCGGAACAAGCCTTGTTAAAAAGGTAGTTATAAATCATTCCTCTTTAAAAATGGTTACTGTTGCAAACTTTAACGTGAATCAGGTAACTACCAGCATTAGCTTCCCTACTACCGGGACCTACTACGACTATACAAGGGGGGGGACAATTAATGGTTTTTCAACTGGGCTTAACATCACTCTTGGACCCGGCGAGTATCGTGTTTACATTGACCAGAATATAGCTGGGGGAGTCGTAACAGATGTACCCGAACAGGTCATTAACAACGAGAACTTTGCTATTTCTGTATTCCCGAATCCGGTACAATCTTCTTCTTATGTACAGTACGAATTGCCACAAAGCGGTGTGGTAAATATCCGACTCCTCAATTACCAGGGTCAGGTGATGGGGGCCAAAAACCTTGGTTTCCAGGTCAAGGGGAGGCAGATTTTCGAGTTAAACCGCTATAAATTCGGTTCAACAGCCCTGGCATCAGGCAGCTATGTGCTTCAAATACAAGTAGGTAGCGAAGTTCGCCAGCAAAAAATCCTGATTCAGTAATTTAAAAAGAACCGACCGGGACAGCTGCTGTAAACTTTTGTTTAAGATTTCTTAATAATAGTTCTTAAAAAAAAGATAATTTTAAAGGCTTTTTATATATTGCAGACTCATAAAACTAAACTATTGATTATGACCTTTAATCGTTTGCTTGCTAAAAGCAGGGTTTTCACCCTTATGCTTTTGGTGTTTGCATTGCATGGTTTTTCTCAGGATCGTACAGTTACAGGACGTATTTCTGACAGCAAGGACGGAAGCGGTATTACCAATGCTTCTGTCATTGTGAAAGGAACTAAAAACGGTACCACAACAGATGCTACAGGAAGCTTTCGTATCAATGTGAGCGGAAATGATGTAGTATTAATTGTGAATGCTGTTGGTTACGGCCGTCAGGAAATTAAAGTAGGCGCTCAGTCTCAGATTGACATTCCGCTCGCAGGATCTCCAGCTTCACTAAATGAAGTGGTTGTGGTGGGTTATGGTACCCAGCGCAAAAAAGACCTCACCGGCGCTGTTGCTACAGTATCTTCCAAAGACTTTGTAAAAGGAGCCCTTCAAACACCCGAGCAGTTGATTGCCGGTAAAGTTGCAGGTGTGCAGATTACGCCCAACAGCGGTGCTCCCGGTTCGGGAAGTGTGATCCGTATTCGTGGCGGTGCATCACTGAATGCTTCTAATGACCCACTGATCGTTATTGACGGAGTACCGGTTGACAACGGAGGCATCGCAGGCGCGTCGAATCCCCTCAACCTCATCAACCCTAATGATATTGAAACCTTTACAATTTTAAAAGACCCTTCTGCTGCGGCGATCTACGGATCACGTGCATCGAATGGGGTAATCCTCATTACCACCAAAAAAGGTAAGAAAGGTCAGATCAAATGGAATTTCGGTGCACAAGGATTTGTTCAGACTCCTTCAGGTAATGTTGATGTCTTGAATGCTGAAGAATTCACAGCACTGATCAACGAAAAAGGTACAGCTTCTCAGAAAGCATTGCTTGGCAAATCAAGCACTGACTGGCAGGACGAAATTTATCAGAATGCATTTGCACAGGATCTTAACCTGAGTGTAAATGGTGCTGCGTTTAACGGCAAATGGCCTTTCCGCATTTCAGGCGGTTATCTCAATCAGGATGGTATCTTGAAATCAGGTAATTTCCAGAGAATGACCGGCTCTATCAACCTTAGCCCCAGTTTCTTAAACAACAAACTGAAAGTAGATTTCAACCTCAAACTTGCTCGCACCACCAACTTCTTCGCTGATGAAGGAGCAATTGGCAATGCGGTTTCTTTTGACCCTACAAAACCGGTTCTTTCAAGCAGCAACCGTTACGGTGGTTACTGGGAGTGGTTGGATAATGATGGCCTACCTACCTTACTTTCTAATCGCAATCCTGCTGCTTTACTCGATACCCGTCTCCGCGACAACCAGAGCGAAGTATTCCGCAGTATCGGAAATATTCAGGTTGACTATCAGATACCTTTTATCAAAGGTCTCAGAGTCAATGGAAATTTAGGATATGATTTCGGTAGCGGACGTGGGTTGAATACCATTAGTGACAGTGCTGCAGTGAATTACCGCGGAAAAGGTTCTTACAGTCCTTATTACAGCGAAAGAAAGAATATTCTGTATGATGTTTATCTGAATTATGTGAAAGACATCAAAGCGATCAATAGTAAAATCGACTTTATGGTGGGACATGGTCGCCAGGATTTCACTTTCTATAGCTACAATCATCCAGGACGTCGTTTCAACGGAGATACAATCCCCGGCACTCTCCAGGAGTTCATCAACAACGGGAACCCCGGATACCTGCTTATTTCTTACTATAGCCGTTTGAACTATACGCTTGCCAATAAATATGTATTGACATTAAATGCCCGTACTGACGGAAGTAGTAAATACTATACCGGTGGTCGCTGGGGCTTCTTCCCAGGTGGTGCTTTGGCATGGCGTGTAAGCGAAGAGAATTTCCTGAAAAATTCCAAAACGGTATCTGATCTGAAAATCCGTGTTGGTTATGGTGTTACGGGTCAGCAGGATGGCATTGCCTTCTACGGCTACTTGCCCAGCTATGGCATCAGTAATAACCAGGCTCAATACCAGTTTGGAAATCAGTTTGTAAATATGTTCCGTCCATCTGCTTATTTCGAGCAGTTGCGTTGGGAAACTACAACTAATATTAATGCTGCTGTCGACTTCGGATTTGCAGATAATCGTATTAGCGGTACAGTTGAAGCATTCATCCGCAAAACAGAAGACCTGCTGAGTGTCGTACCTGTTCCTGCCGGAGCAAACTTCAGCAACCAGTTACTTAAAAACGTTGGAAATATTGAAAGCAAGGGTCTGGAATTAACCCTGAATCTGGTTCCTGTACGTAATGACAATGTAGAATGGACAATCGGAGCAAACTTCACTTAT
>JAULVS010000015.1:0-4029 GCA_032110905.1 Chitinophagaceae bacterium
TTTTTGGATCGCCGGTAAAAAAATCCTTGCCGTTCACTTTGATACGTGTTACCTGTTTCCCTTGGGCTGTAATGTTGCCGTTTCGGTCAACCTGAACACCCGGTAATTTTTTTAGCAAGTCCTCTGTTGAAGCATTAGGTTTTACTTTAAAAGCATCAGCCCTGTATTCAATCGTATCTTCCTTTATTAAAATTGGCGGCGCTTCTATTACCACTTCATCCAAAAGCATATAGGATCCGGATAAAACAACATCTCCTAGATCAATCTCTGACACACCGGGAGACGGTCTGAAATAATCTTTTACATATTCTCTGTATCCAGTATAGTTGATGACAATTCGATAAGCTGCAGATGGGATGCCTTTAAAGAAGAATTGTCCTTTCTGATCTGTGGTCGTTGTAAGTGTATCAGGCACTTGTGTTTTCTGAACCAGGCGCACCTTTGCACCGTTAAGCCCCTTTTCACCGGAAGAATCAGTTACCCGACCGGAGATACCATTTTGCTGAGCGATTGCAAACGCCTGACAAATAAACAGCAGGGAAAAAGATAGTATCCATTTAAAGTTTTTTGCAGAGAGGCAATACAACATCAGGTAAAATTTTAGAATCAGAAAACAACCCTTTTTTTAGGCTACTTATTGACCTTAAAAAGGAGCACCGGATTTAAACCGGTATCCAAAGAACGGAATTTTAAGCTTAAAGAATGGGGAAAACCGGTTGAATGGGGTCTTTTACGGTTATAATCTCTGTTTTCAATTCATTACCTTTGTCCGCTCCGAAACTGGCTGAATATATACATATGTAATCAGCTAAGACCGGAGAAACAATAATCAACAAGTATGTTAGGTATATTATCGAAACTTTTTGGCGGAAGCAAAAGCGAAAAAGACGTTGAAAAAATAAAACCTCAGGTTGAAAACATCAACCGGTATTTTCAAGAATACAGGTCCTTGCCTATTGATGCACTGCGTGGTAAAACTTCTGAATTCCGTGAACGCATTCGTGAGCATCTCAGGGTAATAGATGAAGAAATTCAATCTGCAATCAATAGTGCAGAAGCATTGTCTGAAGACCAGATACAGGAAAAAGACGACATCTTTCAGCGTGTTGACAAACTTCGCAAAGAGAGAGATAAAAAAATTGAAGAAGCCCTTTTAGCTATTCATCCTGAAGCATTCGCTTTAATAAAAGAAACGGCAAGAAGGTTAAGTGAAGCGGAAGAAATACAAGCTACCGCAACCGACCTGGATCGCAACCTGGCACCTAAGCGTCCGCATATGCGTATTGAAAGCGATCAGGTTTACTATAAAAAAACCTGGATAGCTGCCGGCGGACAAGTAAGCTGGAACATGGTACATTACGACGTACAGCTGATCGGTGGTACGGTTTTGCACCAGGGTAAAATTGCGGAAATGGCAACAGGTGAAGGGAAAACACTGGTTTCCACCCTGCCTGCCTACCTGAATGCCCTTCCCGGAGAAGGAGTTCACCTGGTAACAGTGAATGACTACCTGGCACGACGCGACAGCGAATGGAATGGTCCGTTGTTTGAATTTTTAGGTCTGACTGTTGACTGCATAGATAGACACCAGCCCAACAGTGAAGAAAGAAGAAAAGCTTATCTCGCGGATATCATTTACGGAACAAACAATGAATTCGGCTTTGATTATCTGCGCGACAATATGGTGATCAATTCGTCAGAAAAAGTACAACGCAAACTTCATTATGCGATCGTGGATGAAGTTGATAGTATTCTTATTGATGAAGCACGTACACCACTAATCATTGCCGGCCCTGTCGGTACAGCCAACACAGAACAACAATACCAGGTAATTAAGCCCCGTATTGAGCGATTGATGGAGGCACAAAAGAAACTGGTAAATCAATACCTGAACGAAGCAAAGAAAAAAATCGCAGAAGGTGATGATGATCCTAAAACAGGAGGACTTGCCCTGATGCGCGCCTGGAGAGGTTTGCCTAAATATGGTCCGCTGATCAAATACCTGAGTGAGCCCGGCATCAAAGTAAAACTCCAAAAAGCAGAAAGCTACTACCTGGCAGAACAGCAAAAAGAAATGCCCAAGGTAGACGAAGGATTACTGTTCCATATTGATGAAAAAAGCAACGCTGTAGACCTTACCGATAAAGGCTTAGCCACCATTACAAAAGAAAATGAAGACCCAAACTTTTTTGTTCTCCCGGATATCAGCACCGCTCTCGCTGCAATTGAAAAAGAGTCGTTGAGTGCGGAAGAAAAACTTCAGCACAAAGAAAGTTTATTAAACGAGTACACGGCTAAATCAGAACGCATTCATACCGTTCTTCAGTTACTGAAAGCTTATACCCTTTTTGAAAAGGACATTGAGTATGTGGTATTGGACGGGCAGGTTAAAATTGTAGACGAACAAACCGGTCGTATTCTTGACGGAAGACGATACAGTGATGGCTTACACCAGGCCATAGAAGCAAAGGAAAATGTACGTATAGAAGCAGCTACCCAAACCTATGCGACGATTACGCTTCAGAATTATTTCAGGATGTACCACAAGCTTTCGGGTATGACAGGTACTGCTGAAACAGAAGCTGGTGAGTTTTGGGATATCTACAAACTGGATGTCGTGACCATTCCTACCAATCTTAATATGGTAAGAGATGACAAACAGGATCTTATTTTCAAAACTAAGCGCGAAAAATACAAAGCTGTCATTGATGAAATTGAAATATTAAGACAAGCAGGTCGTCCCGTACTTGTAGGTACCACTTCTGTAGAAGTCAGTGAATTGCTTGGCAAAATGTTGCAGGCAAAGAAAATACCACACAATGTTCTTAATGCGAAACAACACGCGCGCGAAGCACAGATAGTTACAGAAGCCGGCTTACCCGGAAATGTAACCATCGCTACCAATATGGCAGGTCGCGGTACGGATATCAAACTAGGCGCAGGTGTGAAAGACGCAGGTGGACTTGCCATCCTTGGGACTGAGCGACATGACAGTCGTCGTGTAGACCGCCAGTTGCGAGGTCGTGCCGGTCGCCAGGGTGATCCCGGATCTTCTCAGTTTTATGTATCCCTGGAAGATGACCTGATGCGTATGTTCGGAAGTGAACGTATTGCAGGCATCATGGACAAGCTTGGTTATAAAGAAGGTGAAGTGATCCAGCACAGTATGATCACTAAATCAATAGAGCGTGCACAGAAAAAAGTAGAGGAAAATAATTTTGGTATTCGCAAACGTCTACTGGAGTATGATGATGTGATGAACAAGCAGCGTTCTGCCATCTATATGCGGCGCAACCATGCATTAAGTGGAGAAAGGCTCGCTCTTGATATTGACAATGCATTTTATTCCGTCGTCAAAGACCTGATTGTTTCTATGCAGGAACAAAATGATTACGAAGGGCTTAAACTCTCTTGTATACTTCATTTTGGTATTGAAACAGAAATTGAAGAACAAGCATTCCAAAAAGATAGTGCTGATGCCCTTACGGATAAATTATATGAAGAAGCAAAAGCCGGGTATTCCCGCAAAACTGATTTGCTTAAAAAAGAGGCGGTGCCTGTCTTCAAAAATATCCGATTAACACAGGGCAGTCAAATTGAAAATGTATTTGTGCCTTTCACAGATGGAAATAGATCACTGCAAGTATTGGCTAATCTTCAAAAAACAATTGAGAGTAACGGAACTGAATTATTATCCTCACTCGAAAGAAGTGCAACCCTTGCCTTTATTGATGATGCCTGGAAAGAACACCTGCGTTCTATGGACGACTTACGCACATCTGTTCAGAATGCCACCTACGAGCAAAAAGATCCACTTGTTATTTATAAAGTTGAAGCATTCAACCTGTTTTCTCGACTCAACTACGAGATCAATAAAAACATTGTTTCCTTCCTCTGTCATACCACTCTCCCTTCTGAGCAGCAGGGAAATACGGGTATTCGCGAGGGTCGTGTACAAAAAACAGACCTGAGTAAAACCAGACAGAGAAAAGAAGAAACAATAGCAGTTGGAGCAAGTGAATCGCAGGA
>JAULVS010000016.1:0-15923 GCA_032110905.1 Chitinophagaceae bacterium
GAATCAGAATACGGCTTGCCTGCTTCACTGCTTCTTCAGGATGAATAGTACCATCAGTTACAACGTCCATTAACAGTTTTTCGTAATCAGTGCGTTGTTCAACACGTGTATTTTCAATGCTGTACTTTACGTTCTTTATCGGCGTGAAAATTGCATCTGTAGCGATGAAACCAAATGGGGCTTCTTTGGGTTTGTTTTCCTCGGCAGGAACATAACCACGTCCTTTTGCAATGTGGATTTCTATATCCAGTTTTGCGCTGTTATCCATAGTGCAAATGATCAGTCCGGGATTCATCACCTCAAAACTCTGAGATGCTTCTCCGATTGTTGCAGCAGCTAATTCAGTTGTGTTTTTCAGGCTGAGTGTGATTTTCTCTGCTGTTACATCGTGGTCCACTTTCTTTTTGAAACGCACCTGCTTAAGGTTCAGAATCATTTCGACAACGTCTTCTGAAATTCCTTTCAGGGTTGCAAACTCATGATCTGCTCCTTCAATTTTGATTCCAACAATCGCATACCCTTCTAGAGAACTCAGAAGTACACGACGCAGCGCATTACCAATTGTTACTCCGAATCCGGGTTCGAGCGGACGAAACTCAAACTGAGCTTCGAAATCAGATGCCTTTTGCAAAACGATTTTATCGGGCTTGACGAAATTCAAAATGGCCATATTGAATTTGGGTTTTATTTGTTTTTAAAAAGGCTAAAGGCCTTATTTTTTCGTGAAAAGATTATTTAGAATACAATTCCACAATCAGCTGTTCCTTGATATTCTCCGGAATGCTTTCTCTTTCAGGGTAAGCAATAAATGTGCCTTTTACCTCTGTTTCGTTCCAGTCGATCCAGTTGAACTTAGGATTTTTTCCTTTGATCTGACTTGTAACAGAGCTATTGTCCTTGCTTTTGTCTTTTAGTGATATTACATCGCCGGGCTTCAGACTGAAAGAAGGAACATTCACTACAATACCATTCACCGTTACATGCTTATGGCTCACCAGCTGACGGGCAGCAGGACGGCTTGGGGCAATACCCAAACGGAAAATTGTGTTGTCGAGACGCGCTTCCAAAAGACGCATCAGGTTTTCACCTGTTACTCCTTTTAGACGAGCAGCCTCTTCAAAAGTTTTACGGAATTGTTTTTCCAATACACCGTATGTGTACTTGGCTTTTTGCTTTTCACGAAGCTGTAATGCATACTCACCCAAAGTTTTACGCTTGCGTGATGCTCCGTGCTGACCGGGAGGATTGCTGTTTTTTGTCAGCCATTTCCCATTTCCCAGAATAGGCTCCCCAAAAATACGGGAGATTTTGGTCTTTGGACCTGTGTAACGTGCCATGGTTTTTATTCATTTACGCTTTTTAGAAACCGGTGAACTGATCCGTAAAAGCGTTAAAAAATCAATCAGTCACCCTTTTTAAAATGAATCAATGGCGATTCAATATGTTTTGGAAGTCATTTCTATACTTCCGTAATATCCATTATACTCTTCTCTTCTTTGGAGGACGACAACCGTTGTGAGGCAAAGGCGTAATGTCCTTTATCATTGATATCTCAATTCCTGACTGAGCAAGAGAACGAATCGCACTTTCGCGACCGCTTCCTGGTCCTTTCACATAAACATCTACGCGTTTAAGCCCTGCTTCGAAGGCAACTTTCGCCGCCTCAGCTGCTGCTACCTGCGCAGCATAAGGTGTATTTTTCTTGGAACCTTTGAAGCCCATTTTACCGGCGCTGCTCCAGGAAATTACCTGACCTTGTTTATTGGTCAGACTGATAATGATGTTGTTGAAAGTTGCACTGATATGCGCATCTCCGTAAGCATCTACTTTCACGACCCTCTTTTTTGCTGCTGCTTTAGCGCTGAGGGGTTGTTGTGATTTTGCCATGTTCTTTTGAATAAGGTAATCTTCTTAAAAATTTATCCCGCCTCAGGCGAGACCAGATCAGCTCTCTGTGTGCACCTCATTTCTGATACTGATCTGTAATAACCGGTGCATATATAAAGAAAGCCAACACCATAAAGTGTCAGCTTTCATTTATTATTTCTTAGCCGCCTTCTTCTTGCCGGCAACCGTTTTACGTTTTCCTTTACGTGTACGGCTGTTTGTTTTGGTACGTTGACCGCGAACAGGAAGCCCTTTTCTGTGGCGAAGACCACGGTAGCAGGCGATATCAAGCAGACGCTTGATGCTCATCTGCACTTCACTGCGAAGCTGGCCTTCTACCTTTAGCTCATTGGTAATGATATTACGAATTGCATTCAGCTCATCATCATTCCATGTATGTACCTTTTTATTGACGTCAATTCCTGCTTTTTCAAGAATGTAACGAGCTGTAGAAGGGCCTATACCATAGATATAAGTGAGACCGATTTCTCCTCTTTTGTTTTTTGGTAAATCAACACCGGCAATACGTGCCATAGTAATCTTTTATTTGAAGTTGATGTTTAAAAAATTATCCCTGACGCTGTTTGAAGCGTGGATTTTTCTTGTTAACAATATATAATTTCCCTTTGCGGCGTACGATTTTGCAATCTGCACTGCGTTTTTTAATTGAAGCTCTTACTTTCATATCCTGCTTTTTTTATTCGCGTCAAATTATTATTTATAGCGGAAAATGATACGTCCTCTACTCAAATCATAAGGACTCATTTCCACCCCCACTTTGTCGCCGGGAAGAATACGTATGTAGTGCATCCGCATTTTACCGGAAATGGTTGCCAGGATTTCATGTCCGTTTTCCAGTTTTACCCTGAACATAGCATTGCTCAGTGCTTCAACTATGATACCGTCTTGCTTAATTAAATCCTGTTTAGCCATACTTTTTGGGGTCGCAAAGATAGGGAGTTTTCCCTGAATATGCCAAAAAAGGGATAAAAGATAAAAATTTTACTGTTCGCAGTTAGCAGTTACCGATAACCGCCAACTGATAACGGATAACAGATAACAGTTACCTACCCCATACCGGGAAACCAGGGTCGGCCGATGCCTTCGCGGAAAGGCCAGGGCACAGCTGCAACAATCAATACAAGCGCAATGACATAAAGAATCGCTGCCTTTTTATACACAAGGTTTTTTGCACTCCTTCTGGCGATTGTGATTAATACAATGGCTATAATCATTGCAGATATATGCTCTACAGCCCAAAACCTTGCAACACTGTTCTTCATTACATCACCGAATGACGAAGCAGTACTGATGAGTTTGAAACCGAGTTCTCCGGTGAAATACTGGTAAAGCCCGATCAGTAAAGTAAGATGAGCAGCGATTAAAAGCCTTAAACTGTTTTGGCGTATCCCTTCCTTTTTCATGAATGCCTGGACAAGCACAACAAGCAAAAGAATTAAAATAATCCAGCGAAAAGAATTGTGTAAATGAAGGAGTCCCTGATACATAATTTAAGATTTTGGTCAAAGGTAAACCAAAGACTCTTTCAATTTATTATTGACTACTGAGACAATAAATAAGAGGAGATGCAGGGTATCAGATAAATGTAAACCTTTAGAAAAAAGAAATACGCAGTAAAAAATAAAGAATATCCTTTTTTTACTGAGAGTATCCTTGTAATTTGGACTCTGTAACCGAACCTTATTTAAACCAAAAAATCCGTTTTATGAAAGCCATTACCCCTGCCAAAGAACTGGCTTCCCTCCAGTGGGAAATCAACAATTGCCGTAAAACCGTTTTGTTTCTTGAAGATTCTCTTCGCCTCAGCGATGAAAGCATCCCCAAAGAGGATCCAAGAAAAGATTCTATTGATCGTCTCCTTCAAACCATCACGGAAAAAGACAGGCAACTTCGTGTAATCGAAGATATGCTGATGCACCAAAAAGTAGTACTGCACAATGCTGACGAAGCCGCTGCTCAAAGAACTTATCTGATGAGAAAAGCAATCGATAACAGAATGAATACACACAAAGAAGACCTGAAACAGGTAAAAGATTATTACTATCACCTAATGCAGGAAACAAAAGTCGCCTAACAAAAGAATATATACTGAATCCTAAGCACTCCTCAATGCCATCTTTACAGATGGCATTTTTTGTTAAGAAGATTAGAATTATTCGGATACTGACAGATCTCAATGTAATTATTAGGTCTGATTTAAATAGTTTTACATTTTAATACCTGCATTAAAATATTATGACCCAAGAATACAGGAAAAAACAAATCAACCAAATTGCTATCCTGTCCGGAATAATTTTTTTTTCACTGATTTTCAGCTGTAAAAACAAAACGAATAACCAGGACAATATAAAAACCAAAAGTGACACAGATACCATTATTTCTGCCAATCAAAATATCCCCGACTCAATCCGCGAACAAAACATTGAAAAGCTGGCAGGAAAAGGAGATTATAAAAATGCTATTACGCAAATTGATCAGCTGATCAGGAAAGACAGCGCAAACCCTGCATGGCTTTTTATGAAAGCCGACGCACTTGAAAAAACAGGGGATACTATTCAGGCAATTACTTTTTATCAATATGCCATTGAATCTGCTGGCAAGTTTACTGAAGCTTATGCAAGGCTTGCTAACCTATATGCAGAAAAGGGAGACAAAATCGCATTGACAATATGTGATGCCTTGTTGAAAGACCCCACAGCGGTTTCTTTAAGATCAAATATTCTCTTTGTGCAAGGCATCTATTTTTTAAGAGCAGGACAGCCTGCAAAAGGACTTAATATGTTTGACCAGATCATACGGGAAGACTATACCTTTCTGGATGCCTACCTTGAAAAAGGAATTTATTATTTCGATCAAAAAAACTACACAGAAGCAAGAAAAGTTTTTGAAAAAAGTACCTCTGTAAAGAATAGCTTTGCAGACGGATATTACTGGATGGCAAAATGCGACGAAAATCTGAATAATAAACCGGAAGCCATAGATAACTATAAACGTTCCATTGCGCTAGACCCCGGTTTTACAGAAGCACGCGAAGCACTTGCTCGTCTTCAATCCAATCAATAACTGCTTATGCCGATCATCGCCCCATCGCTCCTTTCTGCCAATTTTCTGGAACTGCAAGAAGACTGCAACATGTTAAATGCAAGTGAAGCTGAATGGTATCACCTTGATGTAATGGACGGACGCTTTGTCCCAAACATCAGTTTCGGTCCGATGTTCGTGGAATTTTTCAGAAAAGCAACCTCCAAAACCTGTGATGTGCATCTCATGATAGAAGAACCGGAGAAGTACGCTGAAGTTTTTAAAAAAGCAGGTGCAGATATTCTTACTGTTCATTACGAAGCATGCAGACACCTTCACAGAAACATCCAGCAAATAAAAGACCTTGGCATGAAAGCGGGCGTTGCAATAAACCCGCATACCCCTGTTTTTGTACTACAAGATGTAATAAAAGACCTCGACCTTGTTTGCCTCATGAGTGTGAACCCGGGTTTCGGAGGCCAGAAATTTATTCCGGGCACCATTGAGAAAATAAAAGCATTGAAAACAATGATCAATCAGGAAAAAGCAAATACCCTAATTGAAATAGATGGAGGTGTTACGCTTAATAATGCCGGACAAATGATACGGGCTGGCGCTGATGTATTGGTTGCAGGCAACACTGTCTTCAAATCAGCTAACCCGACCGAAACCATTCATTTACTTAAAAAAGCAGGCTAGCTCCGTTTCATCAGAAATTGCATAGCTTTAATTTGAGATGAAGGCAATAAAAAGAAGCATACTGTTTTCCTTATTTTTTCTTGGATTTTCTGTTGTATTTGCACAGAAAAAAACGGCAAATGTCAGCGGTCGAATCATCAACGACAACGAAGACCCGGTTGCACAAGCCAAAGTATTGATTCTTGGGAAAAACACACCCGCATCTGCAGACGATTCAGGTTACTTTAACCTGAAAGTGCCGGCCGGGAAAGCTTTTGCCTTAATCTTCAGTGCACCCGGCTATCGTTCTGTACAACGTAATTTTTTTCTCAATGAAAATGAATCAGAAGAAATTACCGTTAAACTGGAAAAAGGCGAGAAAGAATTAGAAGAAATCACCATCAAAGACGATCGACTGCGAACAGAGGCCTCCTCCTACCGCATCAACCCAAAAAACGCTTTACTTCTGCCTTCCGCAACAGGCGGCATTGAAGCACTGATCAAAATTTTTGTAGGCAGCAACAATGAACTCACTTCGCAATATGCTGTTCGCGGTGGCAACTATGACGAAAATTTAATTTACGTTAACGACTTCGAAATCTTCAGACCTTATCTTGTCAGACAGGGACAGCAGGAAGGACTTAGTTTTATCAATGCCGAAATGGTTCGCAATGTCACTTTTTACAATGGTGGCTTTCAGGCAAAATTCGGCGACAAAATGAGTTCCGTACTCGATATACAATATAAAAGGCCAAAAAAATTCGGCGGCTCTGCTTATGTTTCTTTGCTCGAACAAGGTCTGCACTTAGAAGGCGCTTCTAAAAACGGTAAAGCAACATATATCATAGGCACGCGCAACCGCAACAACCAGAACCTGCTAAGCAGTCAGCAGGTAAAAGGAAGTTATGTCCCTTCCAGCAATGACCTACAGGGTTATTTTACCTGGCAACCTTCGGATAAATGGTTGTGGGAACTGATGACCAACTATTCAAAAACCCAATTCCGTCTTTCACCAGAATTTAGCAGCCAGACCTCATCTGTCTTCTCTCCTTTCTTTACAGCAAACCTCGGACTGGATGTTTATTTCGCAGGCGGAGAAAGAGATGCTTATCAAACATCTATGAACGGTCTTTCCGTTAGTTATCAGCCGAAGAAAAATCTAAAATTAAAATTAATTACTAGCAGATTCCGAAACAGAGAAGAAGAATCGTTCGACATCATTGGCGCTTATCTTTTCGGCGAAAGAGATTTCGACCGTAGCAAATCAACTTTTGGATTGATCGTGAACCCGCTTGGTGCAGGCGTTTTTCAGAATTTTGCCAGAAACAGGCTTCTGATAGATGTTTACCACCTTGGACACAAAGGAAGCCTGGAAAAAGGAAAGCATTTTCTGCAATGGGGACAAAGCATCGAAAGGCAAATCGTTGAAGACAGATTAAACGAATGGGAACTACTCGACAGTTCAGGATATACCTTGCCATTCAATACCCCTGAACTGAAAATGCAGCGCGTTTCGAAATCAAATGCATCCCTTGACTTTTTCAGGTTACAGGGATATGTACAGGACAATATCCTCTTGAATGATTCATTAAGAATGACTTTGCAAATTGGCGTACGTTATAATTACAATACCCTCAACCAACAACTACTGATCCAGCCACGTATTCAATATGCATTTCAGCCAAGGTGGAAAAGAGACATTGTAATCAGATCTTCATTCGGCGCTTACCATCAACCCCCGTTTTACAGAGAGCTAAGAAGGTATGACGGCTCTGTCAACACAAATGTGAAAGCTCAAAAAAGCTGGCAGGCAGTAGCAGGTATCGATTACAATTTTAAAGGTTGGGGTGGCCGCCCTTTTAAATTACAAACCGAAGCTTATTTTAAATGGATGACGGATATTGTTCCTTATGACATCGACAATGTACGTATTCGGTATTTCGGAAACAATGAAGCAAAAGCCTACGCCACAGGTATTGAAACAAGATTATTCGGAGAACTTGTAAGCGGCGCTGAAAGCTGGTTGAGTATCGGCATTATGCGCACAAGAGAAAACCTGCAGAATGATCGTTGGTATAATTATCAACTTGATTCTCTTAACCAACCAACCGACAGTACACTTGTAGAAGGCGGATGGCTGAGAAGACCTACTGATCGCTTTCTCACAATGGGTTTATTTATTCAGGATTACCTGGCCACCAATAAAAATTTCAAGTTCCATATGAATATGTTGTATGGCACCAACCTTCCATACAACATACCCGGAAGTCAGAAATACCGCAATGCTTTGCTGATAGAACCATATATCAGGGTTGACTTTGGATTTAGTGCACTGCTGTTAGACAGCGAACGAGGTAAAAGACGCAGCCATAATCCATTCCGCAACTTTCAGAATATCTGGGCAAGCTTTGAAATATTTAATGTGATCGACCGACCCAATACTATTTCCTACCAGTTGATCAAAGATTTCTCAAATACAATTTTTACAATACCAAACAGGCTAACACCACGTCTGATCAATTTTAAAATTGTGGCCAGATGGTAGGTGATGATGGAGCCGGCAGAAAACACTACTTGTAAAAGTTAACAAACTGTTCTCTTTCCACAATCTGTGTATAAGTAACTTTATAAATATTAAAAGACAATAATTAATATTGGAAAGAAGAATAAATGTTGAAGCAAAAACCATTTTGTCTTACCAACCAATTAAAAAAATAAAAACCCTATCTACATTGACTGAAACAATTATTAACCTCGAATCCATCAACCCCATTGAATTTTTCGGGGTAAACAACGGCAAACTTGATCTTCTCAAAAAAAAATTTCCGCTTTTAAAAATACTTTCAAGAGGCACTCAAATTAAACTTAGCGGAAGTCCGGAACAGATTGAAACTGCGAAGGAAAAAATTGACCTTCTCGTCACTTACCTCGAAAGAAACGGACAACTCAGCGAACAATACTTTGAACAGATTCTGGGAGGAGACGACCAGGAAACCATCGACCATTTTGTTGAAAGGCATCCCGGAGAAGTGCTTGTTTACGGGCCAAATGGGAAAAATGTTCGCGCCCGCACACAGAACCAGAAGAAATTGGTAGCAGCAGCTGAAAAAAATGACATCGTATTTGCAATAGGACCTGCAGGCACAGGTAAAACCTATACAGCAGTAGCATTAGCAGTACGTGCCCTGAAAAATAAACTCGTTAAAAAAATCATTCTTACACGTCCTGCAGTAGAAGCAGGTGAAAGCCTGGGATTCCTTCCCGGCGACCTTAAAGAAAAAATCGACCCCTATCTCCGTCCGTTATATGATGCGCTGGATGATATGATTCCTGCAGACAAACTTGGGTACTATATGACGACTAGGACAATCGAAATCGCACCACTTGCCTATATGCGCGGACGCACACTCGACAATGCATTTATCATTCTGGATGAAGCTCAGAACACGACTGACCTTCAGCTAAAAATGTTTCTCACGCGTATCGGCGCCAATGCTAAAGCTATTATTACGGGAGATCTTTCACAGGTTGACTTACCAAAAAATCAACGCAGCGGTCTTGATAAAGGAATTAAAATCCTGAAAAATATTGACGGCATCTCTCATATTGAACTCGACGAAGAAGATGTTGTTCGTCACCGTCTCGTGAAAGCTATCATCCGGGCATATGACCGCGACCACAAACTGGAACAGGAAAAAATACAGAAGCATTAATAACCCAAAGAGGATGTAAATTTGACATCAAAGGAAGAATATGCGCATCCTGAGTTATTTATTATTTGTGGCAATCCTCTTGTTTTGCTCCTGCAAAAACGAAGAAACCAGACCCGATGATGCTCTTGGGACAGGCAGACTGTTTATTCGTTCACTTCTTGACGGAAATTTCACAACAGCAAATAACCTGCTATATCAGGACAGTTCAAATCTGATTAGTCTGGAAAAATTCGAAGAGCAATACGACAGAAGATTATCTAAAGCTGAAAAAGAAGCATCCAGAAAATCAGATATCGTTATCCACCAGATAGAAAACCTGAACGACTCTGTAATGATCATCTATTATTCCAGCAGCCTGCAAAAACAAAAAAAGCCTCTGCGAATACTGAAAAAAGACAGTGAGTGGCAGATTGATTTTCATTACACTTATTCCGGCAACTTATGATGCTTCGTGAGTTATTATTAGTAGGATTAGGTGGAGCCACAGGAAGTATGCTCAGATTTGCAATTTCTTTCCTCATTCGCGCCAATGGATTCCCCCTTGCTACACTAGTTATTAATATTACAGGGTCATTTCTACTTGGCATTGTCATTGCATTCAGCGAAAAAAACGTAGCAGCTGATCCATGGAAATACCTGCTTGCAATTGGGTTATGCGGAGGCTTTACTACCTTTTCAACTTTCTCTATGGAAAGCCTAGAACTAATAAAACAACAGCAATATTTCTTACTCATCACCTATTTATTAACCAGCATTTTATTCGGCATTGCAGCTGTATGGGCGGGGCATCTGCTGATGAGGTAAAGGAGAACTTTTTATTTCTCTGCCACATTGGTTTCAGATCTCGTTTTGCTTTTTGGTAATTTTACAGGTACTTCGCAAAATTCAAAGCATAATATTATTATGGCTACTCCAAATAAAAAAGACGCAATCGGTCAGGGAATACGTTCCTTGTTACAGGGAATCAACCAGGATCTGAAAACAACGGAAGGTCAGCTGCAGCCTGCAGCCACCACTACCCTTCGGATTCCTCTTGGCTCCATTGAAGTCAACCCCAAACAACCCAGAAGGGATTTTGACGAACAGGCACTGAAAGAACTGGCAGAGTCTATCAAAATACACGACATCATTCAGCCTGTTACTGTATCAAAGATGCCTTCCGGGAAGTACAGACTGATCGCAGGCGAACGCCGTTTGAGAGCTTCCAAACTTGCAGGTCTTAAAGATATTCCGGCCTTCGTAAGACAAGCCAATGACAGCGAACTACTGGAACTTGCGCTGCTGGAAAACCTCCAGAGAGAAAACCTCAACCCGATGGAAATTGCTCTAAGCTACCAGCGACTGGAAGAAGAATTGCAATACACACAGGAGCAGGTTGCAGAAAGAATGGGTAAAAGTCGCTCAGATGTTACCAACCACCTACGACTTCTCAAACTTCCACCTGATATCCAGCTTGCCTTAAGAAATAGTAAAATCAGCAAAGCACATGGTATAGCGCTGCTTTCTCTCAGTGAAGTCGACCGACAATTGTATGTTTTCAAAACCATTCTGGAAAAAGACCTCAATGTTAAACAAACAGAATCCCTTGTCCGCCAGCTGACAAAAGACAAGCCGAAGCCAAAAACAGCAGGGCAAAGCATTCAGCATGCATTCAGGAATATTGAGGACAAGCTTGCCGAGTCATTCAATACGAAAGTGCATCTTAAACATAAAAAAAACGGAAGCGGAAGTATTACAATAGACTATTACTCTCTTGAACAGTTGAACCACCTGCTACGTAAAATGGATATTAATGTAGACTAAATTCCTGAACAGGAAAAGACAAACAAGCAATGCGAAATTCTGCATTTTTACTGTTCATTTATTTTACTCTTCTTGGCTGCATAGCATCAGCTCAGGTGAAGGATAGTATTATAATCCGCGATTCTTTGACTGCAGTGCGTAAAGCAAAAAAGAAATCTACTTCATTTACACACTCCCCTCGAACAGCAACAATTCGTTCTGCCATCCTGCCGGGATGGGGACAATACTACAATAAGAAATACTGGAAAATCCCTTTGGTATACGGCGCAATCGGAACCTGTGCAGGATTATTTTATTTTAATCTGAATGAATACCAAAACGCGAGAGATGCTTATCGTTATAAAGTAGACAATGACCCTTCAAATGATCTTCTCATAAAAGATAAATTCAAACCAGTCGATCCTGAATCAATCAGAAGATATCGCAATGAAGTAAGACAAAATGTAGACTACAGCGTTCTTGCTTTTTTAGTATGCTGGGGGTTAAATGTAGTTGACGCAACCGTCGACGGACATTTAAAAAGCTTCGAAGTGTCGGAAAATCTTTCTCTTGAATTAATTCCACCACGAATAAATCCGGTTGATGGATACTCCACAGCCGGGATACGTCTCAACTGGCAAAAGAAAAGAACATCAAACAGCAAATAATCATAAACATCGACCGCAAAAATGAACATCGCACTTATCGGTTACGGAAAAATGGGTAAAGCCATTGAAAAAGCAGCGCTCAAGCGAGGTCATCAAATTTCATTGATCATCGACCTGGAAAACAAAGATGAACTGAATGCAGAAAATCTAAGGAATGTTGATGTGGTAATTGAATTCACTACACCGCATACCGCTTTTGAAAATGTATCTTTTTGCCTCCGTCACCAAATACCCGTCGTTTGCGGATCTACAGGCTGGCTCGATCATCTGGAAGAAGCAAAAACCATTGCTACCAGTAACAATACCGGACTGATTGTTGCAAGTAATTTCAGCATCGGAGTGAATCTTTTTTTTGAACTCAATAAAAAACTGGCTTCTCTGATGCATAAGCATCCCGAATATGGAGTTGAGATGACTGAAATACACCACACTGCCAAGAAAGATGCGCCAAGCGGAACAGCTATCAGTCTGGGAGAACAAATTCTTGCAAATCATCCATTAAAGAAGAAATGGGTAAACAATCTGTCTGAAAACCCGGAAGAACTAACCATCTTGAGCGAGCGCGTAGATCCGGCTCCGGGAACACATATCGTGCGCTACAAATCAGCAATCGATGACATTGAGATTACACATACAGCTCATAGTCGAGAGGGGTTTGCTGAAGGAGCCGTACTAGCCGCCGAATTTTTAAAGGGGAAAGCCGGGTTTTATGGAATGAAGGAAGTGCTTGGCCTATAGGTTGGTCCGGCAGCCCTTTTTACCCTGAATTTTCCTTTTCCACATTTTCGAATCCCGACTCCCATTTTGCCTCCTTTCCTTTACCTTTGCCGCCTGAAAAGCAGCTGGTAAATGATTACCCGCTGTTAGTGTAGAAAAAAAAGTATAGCACATGCCCGGCCAGTTAAAAGAAGTCCGCAACCGCATTAAAAGTGTTCAGAGCACCCAGCAAATCACCAAGGCAATGAAGATGGTGAGTGCTGCCAAACTGCGTAAAGCACAGGATGCGATCCTTCAAATGAGACCTTATGCGCAAAAGCTGCAAGAAACCCTATCCAATATTGTCAGCAACAGCGACGGAGACCTTGGGGTTTTGCAACTTGCAACCGAAAGACCGGTATCAAAAGTGCTGATCGTTCTCATTACTAGCGATCGTGGTCTTTGCGGAGGATATAATGCCAACCTCATTAAAACAGCACGCCAGTTAATCAATACTACCTATGCTGACCAAAACAGCAAAGGAAATGTACAGGTATGGGGTGTCGGCAAAAAAGGAACAGAAGCTTTTCAGAGAAGCGGGGTTCACACAGGTGACACCTATCGCGATCTGTTTCTGCGACTGAGCTTCACTAATGTGCAGACAATGTCGAAGGCCATTATGCAAGCATTCACAAATGGCGAATTTGATGTTGTAGAACTCGTTTACAGCGAATTCAAAAATGCCGCCTCTCAGGTTTTTCAGACTGAAAGATTTCTGCCTGTTGCAAAAACCCAAAGTAAATCAACCGGCAAACAAAAGAAAGCAGACTTCCTTTTTGATCCGGAGAAAGAATCACTCATCAGTGAGCTGATGCCTAAAATCCTCAACACCCAACTTTACAAAGCAGTGCTTGATGCGCAGGCAAGTGAGCATGGCGCACGTATGACTGCGATGGATAAGGCAAGTGATAACGCCAACGAACTATTAAGATCACTCCGAATAAGCTATAACCGAGCAAGACAGGCAGCCATCACAACCGAACTAACAGAGATTGTGAGTGGTGCTGCAGCCCTCAACGGATAGCCATAAACTGAGCAAACAATGGATATTTCCTCCATCATACCGCATGTAGAAGCCTTGGTATTCGCGGCCGACAGACCACTGAGCACACTTGAAATTTGTGATATGCTCAACAATGCCCATGCTTTCATTGAAGACAGAGCAAGTCTCGACCAGGTAGAAGCTGCACTCAATGCCATTCGTGAGAAATATCATTCAGAATTTTATCCGTTTGAAGTTAAAGAAGCAGGTGGCGGATGGCAATTCCTGACTAAAAAAGATTTCTACCAGACAGTCGTACAGATCAACGGAGATAAATTTCTCAAACGCCTAAGTACGGCAGCACTTGAAACACTCGCCATCATCGCCTATAAGCAACCAATTACTAAGGGAGAGATGGAAGCCATTCGCGGAGTAAGTTGCGATTATTCTGTGCAAAAATTACTCGAAAAAGAACTCATTGTCATCACAGGAAGAAACGAAAAGCTTCCGGGACATCCTCTTGTATACGGCACTTCTCGTTCATTTATGGATTACTTCGGAATCAATTCTACTGAAGACCTCCCACGTATTAAAGAAATTATAGGAAGTGAAATCATAGAACCGACAGCCGTGCAGGACAGTTTCCATCCGGAAGATACTGATCTGATGCCTGAAGTTTCCAATGAAGTGCTTGCTGTTACTGAAGACGGCTCACTAATCAGCGAAAACCAGGAAACACCACCCGCAAACAATCCTGAAAATTCTTCCGAATCAACGGAAAACGAAGAAGAATCCTGATATAATTATGCAGCCTTCGCTCTCTAACGACCTCCTCCTCTCTGCCGCATCGCAATTTGGAACGCCCCTGTATGTTTACCATGCAGAGAAAATAAATGAGCAATACAGAAAGCTTACAACCGCGTTCTCCGAAACAGATGCCCGTTTTTTTTATGCATGCAAAGCCCTTACCAACATCAATGTGCTCAGGTACGTACGATCTATCGGAAGCGGAATCGATTGCAGCAGCAGCAACGAAGTACATCTTGCCCTAAAGGCAGGGTTTGAACCGGAAAATATACTCTATACCAGCAACGGTGTTTCATTTTCAGAAATAGAAGAAGTAGCACGACTTGGCGTGCATGTCAATATAGACAGTCTTAGCAACCTCGAGAAATTCGGAAATACTTTCGGGTATACAGTACCGGTAGGCGTTCGTCTTCGTCCGAATATTATGGCGGGAGGAAACCTGAAAATTTCTACCGGTCACGATAAAAGTAAATTCGGCATTCCTGTTGAGCAAATAGAAGAAGTGGCTGCACTGCGCAGCAAATACAACCTTCAAGTCAGAACATTGCATATTCACACAGGAAGTGATATCAAAGACGCATCAGTATTCACACAAGGACTTGAAGTTCTTTTCAACTGCGTACAACATTTCCCAGATCTCAAAGTACTGGATTTAGGAGGTGGGTTTAAAGTGCCCTACCACCCTTCTGAAAAAGAAACCGATTTGAAAGCCATTGCTGGTGAAATCAAAGCTAACATGGAACGTTTTCACAAAGAAAGCGGCAGAGATTTCCAACTCTGGTTTGAACCCGGTAAGTTTATGGTAAGCAACTGCGGTGTTTTACTTACCCAGGTGAACGTACTCAAAAACAACGGCAACGTGTTCATCGCTGGTGTAGATACCGGACTCAATCACCTCATTCGCCCGATGATATACGACGCTTATCATCATATCCTCAATCTTTCCAATCCAAACGGAGAAGTAAAGCCATATATGGTAACCGGCTATATCTGCGAAACAGACACATTCGCAGAAGACAGGCCATTGCCTGAAATAAGTGAAGGTGATATTCTCTGTATCTTAAACGCCGGTGCTTATGGTTTTGAAATGAGCAGTCACTATAATTCACGCTTCAAACCTGTCGAACTGCTTGTTAAAAATGAAGAGATGAAACTGATACGCAGAAGAGAAACACTCGATGATCTGCTGGATACGCAGATTCAATCTTAATACATTTTCATGCAGATTTTTTGGTAAATTGAGTTGCCGAATAAATATGAACAAGCACGCACAAGCATTCATCAAAAAACTCTCCCACCCGTTACGGTATAAGTTGTTTCTTTTATGGAAACTGCCCTCTGCGTTTTTTTCAGGGTTAGCCATCCGTCAACTAAATACCGAACGTGCAGAGGTAACGGTACCGTATAAATGGTTTTCTCAAAATCCTTTTCGATCTACTTACTTCGCATGCCTTTCAATGGCTGCCGAAATGAGCACCGGACTGCTTGCGCTTGCTCAGGTTTATAAACGCAAGCCATCCGTAAGCATGCTGGTTGTGAAAATGGAATCTCACTTTATTAAAAAAGCAACGAGCAAAACCATCTTCACCTGTGAATCCGGAAATGATT
>JAULVS010000017.1:0-1302 GCA_032110905.1 Chitinophagaceae bacterium
GAACCTTCCTTATACAGGTCCATCTGCCCTTCTGTATGATCCCCCTAAGGAGTTAATGAAATATGTGGCTTATACCGAAGGAGTTGCCACTGCCGGTTATGCACTGGTGAAAGAGTCGGATAATCTTAAAGATGTTGTTCAACACCTGCGATATCCGTTGTTTGTTAAACCAGCGAAAGCAGGCGACAGTTTGGGCATAGATGCACAATCAAAAGTAGAATCATTTGAAGCGCTCAGGATGAAAGCTGAAGAATTGTTGAAAGAATATCCTGAACTGTTAATAGAAGAATACATTGACGGACGAGAGTTCACCGTGTTGGTTGCCGCTGATGCAAAGAATCCAAAAAAATGCAAAGTATTTCAGCCAATAGAATATTTGTTTCCGGAGCATATCGGCTTTAAAACTTATGCAATGAAAACGTCTGAACTGCACCCAGAATGCAATGTGGCAGTACAGGATGATGATATCAGAAACCGATTGACAGAAGCAGCACAACGTATCTTTCGCAGTTTTGGTGGTGTAGGATACGCACGGATGGATTTCAGGATGGATGCAAATAAAAATATTTATTTCCTCGAAGTCAACTTCACATGCTCTGTTTTTTATTCAGACGGATATGAAGGCTCGGCTGATTATATTCTGAAGGTAGATGGAATCGGAAAAAGGGGATTTTTGTTACATATTCTTGAAGAAGGAATTGCACGGCATCAGCGTAAACAAAAACCTTATGTAATGAAAGGAAATGCTATTGCAGGATTTGGCATTTATGCAAATAGAGCGATCCGTAAAAATGAAATCATCTACCGTGGAGAAGAAAGAGCGCAGCGAATCGTAACAAAAAAATACGTTGACCGAAACTGGGATGAAAATGAAAAGCGTTTGTTTATGCAGTATGCGGTTCCGCTGAGTGAGGAAGTATATACCTTATGGGATAACGATCCATCAGGATGGGCACCACAAAATCATTCCTGTGATCCAAATACAGCTTATCAAGGACTCAATCTTTTAGCAAGCAGAGATATTGAAGCAGGCGAAGAACTTTCACTTGACTACGTGCAATTGCTGGATGAGCAGACAGAAAGTTTTACTTGCAGTTGTGGTGCTTCCAACTGCAGAAAAACGATCAGTGGAATCAAAGGAAACTCAGTTACTGAGAGGGAGAAAGGAGTTAGCAGTTAGCGGTTAACTGTTAACGATAATGTATAAAATTTATCTAACAACTGACAACTGATAACCGACAACTGTTAATGCCCCACCTCCCCAACTTCATTCGGATCGTGCTTATGTCTGAATAAAACCGC
>JAULVS010000017.1:1312-5043 GCA_032110905.1 Chitinophagaceae bacterium
TCTACACAGATTAAGCCCCTACGGGGCTATGAAAGGCGGCTGTTAGTTGTTGGTAACTGGTTTGCAGACTGCTAACAAAAAACCTAAAACTAAAAACCAACAACCATCAATGCCCCACCTCCCCAACCTCATTCGGATCATGCTTATGTCTGAATAAAACCGCAAAGGCTATTCCAATCACCAAAGCGTAAATAGAAAAAGTAAGCCAAATCGGATGCCATTGTTTTTCATTATTAACAGTGAAAAAACGATCAATCAGCCAACCACTAACAGTACTACCCATAAAGGCACCCACTCCATTCGTCATCATCATAAACAAACCCTGTGCACTTGATCGAATAGAAGCATCTGTCGTTGTCTCCACAAATAAAGAACCAGAAATATTAAAGAAGTCGAACGCCATTCCGTAAATAATGCAAGAAAGAATAATCATCCACAATCCGTCTTCCGGATTACCATAGGCGAAAAGACCAAATCGCAATACCCAGGCAATCATCGAAAACAACATAACTTTCTTGATGCCGAATTTCTTCAGGAAAAAAGGAATTGTGAGAATGAATACAGTTTCCGACACCTGAGAAATTGACATAATAATCGTAGAATATTTTACTACAAATGATTCCGGACCGTAGAGTGGATTATTTTTAAAATCATCCAGGAAAGTGTCTCCGTACATATTTGTCAATTGTAAAGCAGCACCAAGGAACATCGAAAACAAAAAGAACAATGCCATCTTATATTTTGCAAAAAGTTTAAAGGCATCTAGCCCAAGTTGCTTAACGAGGGAATCATTTTTAGAAATCGAATTCTGCGGTGGACATTTAGGCATTGTGAAAGAATAAATACCTAGAAAAAATGCTGCTGCAGCTGCTATGACAAACTGATTGGCATTGGCCTTGCTCCCTGTTAAATTAGTTGTCCACATAGCAGCAATAAAACCAATAGTGCCCCATACCCTGATCGGGGGAAACACTTTCACCACATCATAGCCATTATCTTTTAGAATTGTATAAGAAATCGAATTCGACAATGAAATGGTTGGCATATAGCAAATCATGGCTGCAAAAATCACCACATATAATTCATCTGCATTAGTAATAGACGGGATGAAAAGAAGAATGCCGCCGTATAGCAAATGAAGAATGCCATATAATCGCTCCGCATTCACCCAACGATCTGCAATGATGCCGGTGATTGCCGGCATAAAGAGCGAAGACAAAGCCAGAGTAGAAAAAATGGCGCCAAACTGAATTCCTGAACCTAACTGATTCCCGAAAAAATAAGTTGCGATGGTAATGAGCCAGGCACCCCAGACATAAAATTGTAAAAAACTCATCAATGTAAGGCGGAGCTTAATAGACATATTAGTTGGTTTTATTTATGGTCAATCAAATTGAAAGATAATTCTTTTGTCTGACATCTTTTCTCACCGGATGATTTGGATTTTTACTCCCAAAAAGAGATAAATAAATCTGACGAATGATTAGTAATTTCACATCACTTAAAATCAGCCAAATTCAAAAAAGAGCCTGTCGGTTTTAAAGTGCTTAGAAAGCCAACATCCATTACTGATTAATAATTCATTATAATGAAAAATTTTCTTTTCCTGCTTATTTTCATTTGCCTGTCTGCTATAGCCTTCTCCCAAAAAAAGAAAGCAACGACACCATCTCAATCAGGATTTCATCGTTGCGGTACGCAATATGTGCAGGACGAGTTGATTAAAAATTATCCTCACCTCAAGAAAGAAAGAGAAAATAACAGAAAAAGAATTTCCGAACAAATGCTTCAGGAGATTCAGACACTTGCAAGAACAAATTTAAATTACACCATCCCTGTGGTAGTTCACATCGTTTTGTCTAATCCATCTATTATTACCAATGCACAGGTTCAGTCACAGATTGATGTACTCAATACCGATTATCAGGGAAAGAATGCAGACAGCACCCGCATTCCTACTGCTTTCAAATCAAGATTCGGAAAGTCCTCTTTACAATTCTGCCTCGCGAAAAAAGACGAAAAAGGCGAACCCACCAATGGTATTGTAAGAGTTCAGACCTCTATGCAGTCTGATCCCGGACTAAAGGACCCGATCAAATTCACTTGCTCCGGAGGAAGTAATGCTTGGGATCCCACCAAATACCTCAATATATGGGTTTGTGATATCGCGGGTGATTTTCTCGGATATGCTTTTAGCCCATCCGACCCATTGACTGTAGTACCTCTGAATGAGCGTGGCTTTGTAAATAATTTCAGGCATTTTGGCAAGGGGGGCTCTGCTGAAGCTCCTTTTAATTTGGGAAGAACTGCAACACATGAAATCGGACACTTCTTTGATCTGATTCACATATGGGGACCAAACAATTGTGACGGCGGACAAAACTGTGGCGACAGTGATGAAGTTGGCGATACCCCAAATCAGGAAGGATGTAATTTCGGCGCTCCTTCTGCCAATCAGGAGATAACAGATGATTGCACAACATCTGCACCGGGAATTATGTGGATGAATTATATGGATTATGTGGACGACATTGCGATGGTTATGTATACACCTGGGCAATACAGCCGCATACAGGCAGCAATCCTTTCAACACCCTGGCTTCTTCAACTTGTAAGTTCGGACGCTTGTACCCAGCCGACACTTCTTAACAGAGATATTCGCCTTGACGGACTTAATGATCAGTCCTCAAATGCCTGTCAACCTGCAAATGCCGGTCCGCTTTTTAACTGTAGCAATACATTTCGTCCTACTGTTAAAATTACCAATGTTGGCAACGAGACTATTCAGTCATTGCGAATCGAAGCAAAGTTCGGAAATAGTAGTCCTGTAATTACCAACTGGAGTGGTTCGCTCGCTTCTCAGGGTCAAACAACAATATCGCTAACGCCAATGACTATTAGTCCGGGACTCAACAGCAATCTGGTTATTTACAGCACCGCGCCAAACGGAGAAACAGATGAAAGAACTTCGAATGACACAGTTAAACTAAGTGGTGTTGTTTATCCGGTAGGTACCGAGCCTTTGTCACAGGGTTTTGAAAATATTCAGTTTCCTCCCGACAGGTGGCAATTAATTGATGAAGGAGGAAATTCGAAATGGGAACGTACAACTTCAGGATCAAAGTCGGGCATTGCTTCAGTATTTATCAATAATTATGACAATGCAAGCAATGATGATAAAGACTGGATCTTTTCTCCGCTGATTCCTGTTGCAGGAAAAGACTCTGCTTTCCTTACATTCCAAGTAGCAGCAGCTACCTACAGTGAGCCCGACCTGGTTGGCAACCCTACAGATACCCTTGAAATTTTGATCACACAAGATTGCGGTCAGACATACAAATCCATTTATAAAAAATGGGGCGTTAATTTAGTTACTACAGGCAATTTCCCTACTGAAGATTTCTTTATACCTAATAATGCCCAATGGAGGAAAGACTCTGTCTTCTTAGGAGATTTCAGTCAATCATCTTCTTCTCCGATCCAGATAGCATTTCTCAATACCAACAATTACGAAAACAACATTTATCTGGATGACATCAATATTTATACAAAATCTGTTAACCCACTTTTAAAGGAAAAAGGCATTCTGATTACACCTAACCCATTCAGATCACAATTATTCGTACAATTCTATCCGGCACCTGTCAACCTGGAATACATGCAAATATTCAGCGCATCTGGTCAGCTGGTATGGGAAAAAAGAATTTCAATTGGTTTGTCCGGAAACCAAA
>JAULVS010000018.1:0-4252 GCA_032110905.1 Chitinophagaceae bacterium
TTTAATAAACCTGGGGGTTTTTTTAAAATTAAATATTCGCACTTTTCTAATTCTTCAAATTATTTTAGGCTCTTCTAAAGCTTTCTTCAAGTGAGATGAATGTTTCTGTACGTTCGATGCCTTTTATTTTCTGCAGGGCGTCGTGCAACACATAGCGCAACTGGTTGATGTCTTTGCAAACAATTTCGATAAACATGCTGTAGTTGCCCGTGGTGTAGTTGAGGCGGACGATTTCCGGAATTTTCTGTAGTTCCTGCGCGACGATGTCGTAAAGGGAACTTTTTTCCAGGTAGATCCCTACAAAAGCGGTGATATCGTAGCCCAGGGCTTTGAGGTCGACCTCAAGGCGGTTACCAACGGCGATGCCCATATCCTGCAGTTTTTTCATCCGGACATGGATGGTACCGCCGGAGACAAAGAGTTGTTTACCCAGATCGGCATAGGAAATATCAGCATTGGCGGTGAGGGCGGCAATCAGCTTAAGGTCGAGTTTGTCAAGTTGCAATCGAACGGCCATTTTGAATAATGATTTTTGACAAATTTAATGATAATTCTACTTTTTTTATAATTTTTCAAATGTTTTAAAATTTTACTTGAAATATTTGCAACATATTTCTCTTTTTATGTAACATTGCACTATCAACGTTCTTTGAACAACATACTGTGGGGTGATGAAATTTTTGGCAGACATGCCCTCTCGTCTCGGGGGTGGGGATCACAGGACAAACGCAGCATAGAGCCGACGTTACCATTGGTAAGGCCGACCAGGGTTGACCACTTAATCTTTGTGCTGTAGCTAACTGCCTCGTGGAGGTTCGACTCCTCCCCCTACAGCAATAAAAAGCTCGTAACCGATTTATTTTGAATTGGTTATGGGCTTTTTTGTTTTGAGGCAGTTTCACTAAAGGTTTCACTAAACGGATAGTGGAACTTTTGGGAATGGGCGAGAAAAATGTATTCTAAATTAATAATTAAAATCCTGGGACTATTTATCTTCATAAATAAGCTAACATACCCTCGCATAAGGATGCCTGTGGAAAAATTCAGCGGCCGTTTGACAAACTAAATATAAAGTAACCGGGCATTAGGATGCAAGCCTTTTTCATAAACACATGCACAATAACAACCAATGCTAGTTGGATAAGTGAAATAGTTTATTGAATAGGTGCGAGTATATGCGAGTTAGCGTTCATTGAAAAAATAAGAATAAACAGATCATTTTAAATCTAAATCAGTATACTTGCAAAATTAAATTGAAATCATCATGAGACAACATTTTATTTATTTCTTAATGCTCTTCATAAGTGCAGGAGTATCTGCACAAGTAGGGATAAACACGGCATCACCACATGCATCAGCAGCTTTGGATGTCACTTCAGTAGATAACAATAAAGGTTTGCTACCACCCCGTATGACGACTGGACAACGGGATGCCATAGCTAGCCCTGCTTCCGGCTTGATTATTTATAACACCACTACCAATAGTTTGGAGATCAGAAACAGCTCGGCCTGGGTATCACTGAGTCCCGCAGCCGACGCAATGCCTACTATTCAAATCGGCAACCAGAAATGGATGAGTAAGAATCTCGATGTAGCCTTCTACCGCAACGGCGACGCGATACCGCAGGTTACTGACGCCACAGCATGGGCTGCATTAACCACAGGGGCCTGGTGTTACTACAATAACGATCCCATCCAGGGAGGCAAGTTTGGAAAATTGTACAATTGGTATGCTGTAAATGATCCCAGGGGCTTGGCTCCACAGGGTTGGCATATCCCCAGCGATGCAGAGTGGACCACACTGACAACTACTTTGGGTGGTGCATCAGTAGCTGGCGGGAAAATGAAGGAGGCCGGCATTGTCAATTGGACAAGCCCCAATACCGCAGCTGATAATAGCAGCGGCTGGGCAGGCCTGCCGGGCGGCTACCGTGACGGCTTTGGTCCATTCAGCAGTGTTGGCGGCAACGGCCTCTGGTGGAGTTCTACAGAGAGCAATACAGCGAACGCCTGGTTCCGCTACCTGAACTACTTCGATGGCTTTATCGACAGGAGCTTCACCAATAAGCTTAGTGGTTTTTCTGTTCGTTGCCTCAGGGATTAATTTATTTGATTGATTTGACAATTTGATTATTTAATTATTTACCCCGCGAAGCGGGGTTTAAATTTTTTAGAATTTGGCACTATTCAGCGACTTACCGGTTTATAAAGCAACCTATGATTTACTATTGGCTATTTTTCAGTTTACAAAGGATTTTAGCAAAGATTATAAATACACGGTTGGTGAAAGCATAAAGAAAGAAACCCTTGAATTGCTTACACTGATTTACAGAGCCAATGTGAAACGCGATAAAAATGAAGTGTTGATTGAAGCCAGGGAAAGGATAGAAGTCATCAGGCTGTTTATTCGCCTAATGAAAGATATGCAGCAAATCAGCATTAAACAGTTTGTACAAATAAATGAGTCGGTTGAAAATGTATCAAAACAATTATCTGGTTGGCAAAAATCGATAAAGGTTTAGTTTCCGGCCAGCGTCCTGTTTGTTAAGGTAAACAGGAGTGTGCCAATTAAATCCGGTAACCCGCTGCTGCTGTAAAGCCCATTAAGACATTTCGTCAATATGGTTGGCAGTAGCTAAAACAACAGTGGTTACTTCAATGGCAGGCCTGCCGGGCGGCAACCGTAACAACAATGGAACATTCAACAATGTTGGCAACAACGGCAACTGGTGGAGTTCTACAGAGAACAATACAACAAACGCCTGGTACCGCAACCTGAACTACAACAATGGCAATATCAACAGGAACAACAACAATAAGCAAAATGGTTTTTCTGTTCGTTGCCTCAGGGATTTGATGGAAACGGGCCCGTTGAGACGATCAACGGGCTTATTAAATATTATCAATGCAGTTAACATTATTTGAGCCGGAACCTACTCTTGATTTTGCGCTAGAACTTTTTCAGGCCTATTTTGATTGCCGCCGCAATAAACGTAACACGATTAATGCCCTGGCTTTTGAAAAGTATTTTGAGCATCATTTATTTCAGCTAAAGGAAGAAATTCTAAACGTCAGTTATCAACCCAGCCGCAGCATTGCCTTTATTGTAGATAAACCTGTGAAACGTGAAATATTCGCCGCCGATTTCCGCGACAGGGTAGTGCATCACTGGCTTATCAATAAACTTAACCCTTATTTTGAGAAAGAATTTATTTTTGACAGCTATGCCTGCCGCACGGCAAAAGGAACACATTTCGGCATCGGCAGGGTGAATGATTTTATCAGGGCATGTTCAAAAAATTATACATCGGATTGCTATATTTTAAAACTGGATATACAAGGCTTCTTTATGCATATCAACAAGGATTTGCTTTTTGGCTGGTTGCAGCAATTCATTCATGAAAAGTATGAAGCAGTAGATAAAGAATTGGTTCTTGAATTATGCAGTAAGATAATTTTTAACGACCCTACTAAAAACTGTGTTATCAAAGGAAGCAAACAGGCTTGGCAGGGGTTACCGGATAACAAGAGTTTATTTCAAAGTCCCGCAGGTTGCGGCCTACCCATTGGCAACCTGAGCAGCCAGGTATTTGCCAATTTTTATATGAATCGCTTCGATCATTTTATAAAAAATGAATTGGGAATTCAATATTATGGCAGGTATGTAGATGATTTTATAATAGTTCACCCTGATAAAGAATTTTTAAAGTCACTCATTCCAATACTTTCCGACTTTTTAATCGCCAACTTACAACTCACCTTACATCCCAAGAAAATATACCTACAACATTATAGCAAAGGCGTAAAGTTTTTAGGAACAGTTGTCAAGCCCAACCGCATTTACATAGCCAATCGCACGAAAGGTAATTTTTACCATGCCATAGAAAAGCAAAACAGAATCATCCAAGACCATTCACCCCGTCTGATAAATAAGTCAAACTTTATTAATTCACAAACACAAATTATCCAACGGGGTAAACCCACCAAAGAAGAAAAGGCCGCTTTCTTGAGCAGTATGAATTCGTATTTAGGCATTATGAAACATTACAAAAGCTACAAATTGCGAAAGAGAATGATCTTTAAAAGGCTATCAGTTTATTGGTTTAACCACGTATATCTAAGCGGAGGCATCACCAAATTTGTATTAAAAGTAAGACCGGTGAAAAGGAAGCAACGAAACGCTAACACAGGCTTTGATGGACATGCCGCCCTATCGGGACGGCACGTCACAAAGCCAAACCGTTGTGCGTCA
>JAULVS010000018.1:4262-4734 GCA_032110905.1 Chitinophagaceae bacterium
TGATAAAGAAGAAAACTTGAATTTCCCATTTGCAATAAAATTAAACAGCCTTTAACACTGCCTTTACGCCAGTCGGACGATCACAGTTGGCAGTGCCGGGCTTGGCTTCGCAATAATACGCCCTTGCACTGCCAAAAAGAATAAATTTATTTACGATAAACCCACCCGGCGTAAAGGCGCGGACCGTTAGCCACAAGCTCATAAAATCTGAATTATAGATATTTTTTTAGTATATACTTTTAATATATACCTTTGTTTAAAATCCATCAGAATGAAAACATTATCACTAAAGCTGGATGACCAAATTTTTGATGAAACAGAAAAGCTTACATCTAGGCTGAAAAAACCGCGAAACAGATATATCAACGAGGCATTAAGTATTTATAATTTGTTTAATAAGAGACGACTTCTTAAAAAGCAACTTATTAAGGAATCAAGAGCCATTCAAGAAGACTCTTTAGAAATATTATCT
>JAULVS010000019.1:0-7708 GCA_032110905.1 Chitinophagaceae bacterium
CTTAAAATTGATAAGTATAAAAAAGAGTTGAAGGTTGAGCAAGAAAAAATTAAAACAAATCCAGCAGACAGCGCTGAATATATCAGTACCAATACCAAATTACAAAAAGCGCTTCCCTACTATGAGAAAATCATGGTTTACATTGAAAACTATGACGAGTTAGGAGCAGAACGCATCGCGAATATTGCCAATGATTCGGGATGGCTCAAAGAAATTCAGGCAAGCCGGCTTAAAGATGATGTTCGCAATGCAAATGACTATTTAATTCTGGAAGCCAGGTCGGTATCCGATACTATTGCGAAGAAAGAATTTTCAATTGCAAAAGAAGAAACAGAGAACTATAAAGAACCTATAAAGAAATATTTCTCCGGAGAACTTTCTGTTGACAGTACAATGGCGACGTTAAGTAGTATCTATCCGATCAAAGATGGGAACAAAGAAAAAGTATTGAAAAAAATAAAAACTTTCAATATTGCCAACTCTCTTAAAAAAGACATTGAAAAGTCAGATAACAAATCTATTGAGTGGGGTGTCATTTTCACAGCTATCCTTTTCTCACTGGTTTATATCTATGTTGAGAAAATAAGAACACCAACCGCGTTTAAAGTTGCCAATATGTTTAAAAAACTACAACTTTTCAGCTCCGCGGCTTTCAGTATCGGACATGGTGGAAACGATGCTCAAAAAGTAATGGGTATCATAGCCGCAGCTCTCATAGCCAATGGCGATATTCAAAACTTCTCCGATTTACCTAACTGGGTTCCTGTCGCCTGTTACCTCGCTATCGGTCTTGGTACCATGAGCGGCGGTTGGAAAATAGTCAAAACAATGGGCACCAAAATCACCAAAGTAACCCCTCTTGAAGGAGTTGCCGCAGAGACAGCAGGTGCATTTACCTTGTTTTTTACAGGACAGATGGGAATCCCTGTTTCAACCACACATACCATCACGGGAAGCATTATGGGTGTTGGTGCACTCAAACGCCTGAGCGCTGTTCGCTGGGGCGTTACCGTGAACCTTCTCTGGGCCTGGATCCTGACTATACCAGTGAGCGCGGTATTGGCTGCCATTACATACTGGATCGTGCGTATGTTTATCTGAGAACCCAAATTGATCAGCAATTTTTTAAATTGACCGGGGTTTTGCATCTTTGTCAGCATTCAGTTATCCAGAAATTACTGATTGACAATACTTAAACCTTTTATTCCCGAATAAACTTCAATCATGAAAGGAATTATTCTGGCCGGAGGCTCCGGCACGCGCTTGCACCCGATCACGTTTGCCATCAGCAAACAAATCATGCCTATCTACGATAAGCCAATGATTTATTATCCACTTAGCATTCTGATGATGGCAGACATCAAAGAAATTCTCATCATCTCCACCCCTCACGACCTGCCTCATTTTAAAAGATTACTGGGCGATGGTAAAAACCTGGGGTTGAGATTTGAATATGCAGAACAACCACTGCCAAACGGACTTGCGCAAGCTTTTGTGATTGGAGAGGATTTTATCGGCGAGGATTCTGTAGCTCTAGTATTAGGCGATAATATATTTTATGGTGCCGGCTTAGGCACGCAACTGCGTCACAATACAAATCCCGACGGAGGTATTATTTACGCTTACCAGGTAAGCGATCCTGAACGCTATGGTGTTGTTGAATTCGACAAGGATATGAATGTGCTTAGCATAGAGGAAAAACCCTCAGCTCCCAAAAGCCGATATGCCGTACCGGGGCTCTATTTCTATGACAATGCAGTCGTTGATATTGCCAAAAAATTGGAGCCTAGTCCAAGGGGCGAATATGAAATCACAGATGTAAACAAAGAATATTTACGTCAGGGGAAATTGAAAGTATCCATTCTCGACAGAGGTACTGCCTGGCTAGATACGGGCACCTTTGATAGCCTAATGCAGGCTTCCCAGTTTGTGCAGGTAATCGAACAACGCCAGGGAATTAAAATTGCATGCATTGAAGAAATTGCATGGAGAAGAGGTTTTATTAATTCAGACCAGTTGAAAGAACTCGCAAAACCATTACTTAAGAGCGGATATGGTCAATACCTTATGAATCTCCTGGAAGAATAACTTAGAAAAATGAAGAAGAAAATACTTGTTACCGGAGGCGGTGGATATATAGGAACCCATACCATTGTTGACCTGATTCAAAATGGTTATGAAGTCATAAACCTGGATAATTTTTCGCGCAGCCTGCCTCAGATGATGGAGCGTGTTGAGCAAATTACAGGTCAGCCTGTAAAGACCTATAAAGTCGACCTCTGTAATTTCGACGATACTTTTGCCGTATTTCAGGAGCATAGTGATATTTCCGGTATCATCCACTTTGCGGCTTTCAAAGCAGTGGGGGAAAGTGTTGAAAAGCCGCTCTTATATTTTGAAAACAATCTGTTTTCGCTGGTAAACCTTCTCAAATGTGTAGCTGAATTTAATATCCCTCATTTTGTTTTTTCCTCTTCTTGTACCGTTTACGGAAATCCTGATCATATTCCTGTTACAGAAGAAACCATTCCCAAACCTGCAGAAAGCCCTTACGGATATACCAAGCAAATGGGAGAACAAATTGTGAGTGAAACAATCAAATCACTGCAAACTTCGGCTATACTACTACGTTATTTTAATCCTGTTGGCGCACATCCGTCAGGACTCATAGGTGAATTGCCGGTAGGAAGGCCTCAGAATTTGGTTCCAGCCATCACACAAACAGCTATTGGAAAACTCCCAATGATGACCGTTCACGGTAATGATTATGATACCAGAGACGGCTCCTGTATTCGCGATTACATACACGTAAGTGATCTCGCACATGCGCATACGCTGGCAATAAGCTATCTGGAGCAAAAAAAGAATTTCTCACCCTGTGAAGTGTTTAACCTTGGCACCGGAAACGGATATACCGTTCTGGAGGCAATCCGTACTTTTGAAGAAGTGAGCGGTACGGCTCTCCCTTATCAGATTGGTCCCAGACGTTCGGGTGATGTAGTTGCCATTTATGCCAATAACGATAAAGCGCGGGATTATTTAGGATGGGAAACGGATTATTCCCTGGAAGATATGATGCGCACAGCATGGCAATGGGAACAGAATCTAAAAAAGGATGAAAGTTTTTTTTCAGGAAAACATCCTGAACTGAATTGATGGTTTGAATTTTGCCTTCCCTGTAACTTCATCCTTAAGCGTGAGAAAAGTCATTTTATTCGAGATCTGAATCTGCTAAAATTGTATGACAACTTTTTTAATCTTAAAAAAACAGTCATGCATCATTACCAGGAAGAAGAAGAAACAGATATCCAAACGCTTATGCAGCATACACTGGTTGTACTCACCATTTTTATGGCAATTGCCCTATTTACTTTTTTCTTTTTTGAATAAAAGTGAGTTGCCAGGGAATATAAAAGTGCTAAAACCTGTTCAGTGATAGAAGTGTACGGATTAAATTATACACTATATGGTGTTTAGAAGCCTATACCTATAGAGTATAACCGGCATAATCTAAGCAATACCAAGCTGCTCAATGGCCTTTTGTGCTGCTATTTGACTGGCATCTTTTTTATTGTAAGCCCTTCCTGTGGATACAATCTCGCCATCGATGGTCACCGCAACAGTAAACAACCTTCTTCCGTTTTCAATTGATTCCTCAATTGTTACAAAATCAAGTGACTTGCCATTTTTACTGGCCCATCCATATATTTTATTCTTTTGGTTTATATCCACCGTTTCCAGCTCTTCCATAAAAAGATAAGGTGTAATGAGGTTTTTCATCACCCATCTGCTTGTTTTTACGTAGCCTAGCTCCAGATAGATGGCTCCAAGTAGCGCTTCGAGAGTGTTCCCAAAAATTTGAGATATTTTAAGTGAATTGTCGCCTTTATTATAGATTGTAATTTTCTTCAACCCCATTTTCAGGGCAATGTCATTAAGCGTTGCCCTGTTTACCATTTTGCTTCTCATCTCGGTAAGAAAACCTTCCCCTTTGTACGGATAACGCTTAAAAAGATAATCGGCAACCACAGAACTAAGTACAGCATCTCCCAGGAACTCGAGCCGCTCATTGTTTTGATCGCTGCCCTCTTTTACTGAACGGTGGCTTAATGCCGTTTTATAAAGTTGAAGGTTGCCCGGTCTGTATCCGAGTAAATTGCGGAGATTTTTTTCAAAAGGGGTACAGCTACGAAAGATTGATCTTATGAAAGAAAACATATCTGTTCAGGATTAACACCCGTTCTGAACAAAGCTAACTGAAAAAAATTATCAGTCAATTTTCTTCTTTTGACAAGTAAAGTTGATCGCCGGAAAGAGTTTGACTATTTGTACTTTTTTACAATAATGGAGGCATTGTGTCCGCCAAAACCGAATGTGTTGCTGAGCGCAGCCCTGATCGTTCTTTTCTGAGCCTGATTAAAAGTAAAATTAAGATTGGCATCAAGAGCAGGATCATCAGTAAAATGATTGATTGTAGGAGGTACAATATCATTTTTCACACTGAGAACACATGCTATGGCTTCAAGTGCTCCAGCAGCGCCAAGACAATGGCCGGTCATTGATTTCGTTGAACTTATGTTCAGGTTATAGGCATGCTCACCAAATACATTCAAAATTGCTTTGGTTTCGGCAATATCTCCCAACGGTGTGGAAGTGCCATGCACATTGATGTAATCAATATCTGATGGATTCAAGCCCGCATCTTTCAATGCAGCCTTCATAACATTGTTGGCTCCCAATCCTTCCGGATGAGGTGCAGTAATATGGTGCGCATCAGCAGTTGCACCACCTCCTGCAATTTCACAGTAAATATGAGCGCCGCGACGGAGTGCATGTTCCAATTCTTCAAGAACAAGCATACCCGCTCCTTCCCCCATCACAAATCCGTCTCTGTCTTTATCAAAAGGACGACTGGCTGTTTTGGGGTCATCGTTTCGTTCACTGAGTGCTTTCATTGCATTAAAACCACCTACTCCTGCCGCACTGATAACAGCCTCACTTCCTCCCGTAAGAACAATATCAGCCTTACCTAAACGGATATTATCAAACGCATCAATGATTGCATTGGTTGAAGAAGCACATGCCGATACTACGGCAAAATTGGGTCCTCTAAAACCATGACGCATAGATATCTGCCCAGCAGCAATATCCAAGATCATCTTAGGAATAAAAAACGGATTGAAACGTGGTGTACCATCACCAAGGGCAAAAGCAGAAACTTCTTCCTGAAAAGTGATCAGACCACCGATACCACTGGCAAATATGACGCCAACACGATCAGGATCTACCGATTCTTTACTGATTCCGGCATCCTTCACCGCCTGGTCGCTCACCACAAGTGCAAACTGTGTGAATCTGTCAACTTTTCTCGCTTCCTTTCTATCAAGGTATTCAGTAGGATCAAATCCTTTCACCTCGCAGGCAAAGCGAGTTTTAAACTTAGAACAGTCAAACTGCTGAATGAAATCGGCGCCTGATACCCCATTGAGCAATCCCTCCCAATATGCATCGGGGGTTTTTCCCAAGGGTGTAAGTGCGCCGATTCCTGTAACGACTACTCGTTTAAGCTGCATATGCTGCTGTAGAAAATGGTTAACGCCGAAATTTTTCGGGTATTATTTTGCGTGTTCTTCCAAATAAGTGATGGCCTGGCCAACAGTGGTTATCGTTTCCGCTTGCTCATCTGGAATTGAGATATTGAATTCCTTTTCAAATTCCATGATCAGTTCAACTGTGTCCAGTGAATCAGCGCCCAGGTCATTAGTGAAAGAAGCTTCAGGATTCACTTCAGATTCCTCCACTCCTAATTTGTCAATAATGATTTTTTTGACTCTTGCTGCGATGTCTGACATTGTCGTAAAAGTTTGGTTACAGGGTGCAAAAATAGAGTTTTTCGCGAATAAGCAAACGTTCTGCATAAAAAGATCTGATAAAGAGCCAAGGAAAACAATAAATAGATTATAAAATGTTGATTTTCAATATATTAAGAAAAAGCCAAGGGCCCATATAAATGCGTTAAAGAGATTGAAAATTTCAAATAATGGCAACCGAAACCTCTATGTGAAGGTTCAGATATTAATTTTGTTTGGTTTAATCTTCTTTTCTTATGACTTATTTTGAAATAATCCACGGCTCAAAAGAATATAGACAGATGGTTGAATTACGTAGGTCTATTTTACGCAAGCCTCTGGGTCTTGATTTTATAGAAGAAGAATTAAGTGCTGAAAACCTTGATATTTTGCTGGGAGCTTTTGATGCAAACGAAATGCTTTCCTGTTGTATCCTTTCAGATCCAGGCAATGGTTTCTTAAAATTAAGACAGATGGCTGTGAGAAAGGAAGTTCAGCGCAAGGGTATTGGCCGTTTGCTTTTACAATTTGCTGAAAAAACAACCCGGGATAAAGGATACAGTGGTATTATACTTCACGCTCGCACTACAGCCAGCAATTTTTATGAAAAACAAGGATATCGGGCGGTTGGTGAAGTTTTTGAAGAAGTAGGAATTCCTCATATCAGAATGGAGAAAAGATTAAAATAAAAAAGGAGGCATTTAGCCTCCTTTTACTTGTATTAGATCATCTTTAAGCTTTATAACCTGCCATTAATGACTTAGCTAATTCTGTCATTTTTTTAAGACCTTCTTCAGGCAACGCTCCTTTCTTAAACTCAGCAAGAAGTTCCGGCATTTTTGACTGCATTTCCAGTAGAAAATGTTCTTCGAACTCTTTCACTCGCTTTACCGGAATTGCATTCAGAATACCATTGGTTCCAAGATAGATAATGGCTACTTGTTTTTCAACTGAATAAGGTGAGTATTGCGGTTGTTTTAAGATTTCAACATTTCGGCTTCCTTTGTCAATTACAGATTTGGTAGCTGCATCCATATCACCACCAAACTTAGAGAAGGCTTCCAGCTCACGGTAGAGTGCCTGATCTAGCTTCAGTGTACCTGCCACTTTCTTCATTGATTTAATCTGCGCATTACCCCCTACACGACTTACTGAAATACCAACGTTAATGGCAGGACGAATACCCGCATTAAACAAGTTGCCTTCCAGGAAGATCTGACCATCTGTAATTGAAATCACATTGGTAGGAATATATGCAGATACGTCACCGGCCTGAGTTTCAATAATGGGCAATGCTGTGAGAGATCCTCCACCTTTAACCAAATGACGGATACTATCCGGTACATCATTCATATTTTTAGCCACATTGTCATCATTAATTACTTTGGCTGCACGCTCTAGCAAACGACTGTGCAGATAGAATACATCTCCTGGATAAGCTTCACGTCCGGGTGGGCGACGAAGCAGGAGAGAAACTTCACGGTAAGCAACCGCTTGTTTTGAAAGATCATCATAAACAATCAAAGCAGGACGACCAGTATCACGGAAAAATTCTCCGATGGCTGCTCCTGCATAAGGCGCGAAGAACTGCTGTGGAGCAGGATCGCTCGCAGAAGCCGCAACAATGGTTGAATACTTCATCGCACCGTTGTCTTCTAGCGTCTTCATCACACCGGCAATGGTAGATGCTTTTTGACCGATTGCCACGTAAATGCAATAAACCGGCTGACCAGCTTCAAAAAATTCTTTCTGGTTGATGATGGTATCAATTGCGATTGCTGTTTTACCTGTTTGACGATCACCGATAATCAACTCACGTTGACCTCTTCCAACAGGAATCATCGCATCAATAGATTTGA
>JAULVS010000020.1:0-2418 GCA_032110905.1 Chitinophagaceae bacterium
GAAATCTTCCAACCCTACTACCGCACACAAATCACCTGCCTGTACTTCGGTTACTTTTTTCTTGCCCATCCCTTCAAACACATAAAGCTCACGCACCTTACATTTTTTGTGAGTGCCATCTGTTTGTACCAGTGTGATCTGCTGGTTTTCACGGACAGAACTGCGAGCGACTTTACCGATCGCAATTCTTCCGAGGAAAGAGGAATAATCAAGAGAAGTAATCTGCATTTGCAGATTGCCCTCACTCACTCTTGGAGAAGGAACATATTTCAAAATACCATCAAGCAAAGGGAAAATATTGTCGATTGGCGTCAGACTATCATTAAACCAACCATTTTTCCCACTACCATAATAGGTAGGGAAATCTAGTTGTTCTTCTGTTGCATCCAGGTTGAAAAACAATTCAAATACTGCATCATGTACTTCATCCGGGCGGCAGTTGGGTTTATCAACTTTGTTGATGACGACAATTGGCTTCAGGTTCAGGTGCAATGCCTTCTGCAATACAAAACGCGTTTGTGGCATTGGCCCTTCAAAAGCATCCACCAGGAGAATTACACCATCAGCCATTTTCAGTACACGTTCTACCTCACCACCGAAATCGGCGTGGCCCGGCGTATCAATAACATTAATTTTAATTCCATTGTAAGTAACAGCAGCGTTTTTGGAGAAAATAGTAATCCCTCTTTCTTTTTCGAGGTCGTTGCTGTCCATGATCAGTTCACCCGCATCCTGGTTTTCACGAAACACTTTCGTAGCATGTAGGATTTTGTCAACCAGGGTTGTTTTTCCGTGGTCAACGTGGGCGATGATGGCGATATTTCTGATATTCATAAATTTTTCCCTCTTCTTTTTGAGAAATTCTTTCCCCCGAAAAGGCGCGCAAAGGTACTTGTTTTCTGCGGGGTGGCAAGGATAAGAGGGGGATTTAATGATGAATTCATCAGAGAAATGCCAAAAATGATCCTCCGTTAATCAAAAAACACCGTGCAAATCGTCTGTTTATCATTAAATTGAAAGATTATTAATGATAAATATGAAACGTAGCGTATCACTAGCCATATCTGTTCCTGTTTTGCTCATCATCATTTACTTAGCAGGGCCGCAGCCTGAAGCGGCGTCCTTCAACAATGACCTACCGATTGTGCCGACAGAAGCAGCTTCACTTACAACATATATCACCAATAAAGAATCAATAACGAAGCTTCGTCCGGGCAACGAAGCCAGGATTATATGGGCAAATGATTCGGCTAAAACCAAAACAGAATATGCTATTGTTTATTTGCATGGATTTTCTGCTTCGCAGGAAGAAGGAGCACCAGTACACAAGGAATTGGCGAAAAAATTCGGATGTAATCTTTATTTGGCTCGTTTGTCTGAACACGGAAAAGATACTGTCGACAAACTCATTAATCTCACAGCAAATAGTTACTGGAAAAGTGTGAAAGAAGCTTATGCCATTGGTAAGCAATTGGGAGATAAAGTGATTTTAATGGGAACATCAACAGGTGGCAGCCACGCCCTTCACCTTGCTTCCGTATATCCTGATGTATACAGTATCATTCTTCTTTCTCCAAATATTGAAATCCGCAACAAATTTGCCTGGCTTGGCAACAATCCATGGGGATTGCAAATCGGACGCATGGTGGTAGGATCAAAATATGTAACACCAAAAAACCAGCCACCTCTTTATAGTACTTATTGGGATAGTTCATACCGACTGGAAGCAGTGGCTTCACTGCAGGAATATCTCGAAACAGTGATGATTAAACAAACATTTGAAAAAGTAAAGCAACCTACATTGATGTTGTATTATTACAAAGATGAAATTCATCAGGACAGTGTGGTGAAAGTAGAGGCGATGCGGCGTATGTTTCAGGAACTAGGAACACCTGCGGACCAAAAAAAATCAGTTGCGGTACCCAATGCAGGTAACCATGTCATTGGAAGTTATATCAAGTCGAAAGATTTGGCAACAGTAGAGAATGAAATCGCCTCATTTATGGAAAAGACGCTGAAGATGAAAGGTGTTGTTCGATGATCGAAAATCGTTAATCGAAAAATGAAAGACGATAATCGACACACAATAACCAGCCCCGTAGGGGCGATATATTACGCAGCCCTGGGTTTAAACCCAGGGCTGCGATGTTAAACCCCGGGCTAGGACGTAGCGAAACGATAATCGATAACCGAATAAAAAATCATTATCGAATTATCACATTAGCCAATTATTTTTCTTTGGCGCAGAGAAGAGAGAAAAAGAGTTAATCGCAGAGTTTTTCTTGACAAGATAATTATAACAGATAATCGCTAACAGATAACTGCCAACCGCCTTATGATCTCATTAGCCCATTATCGAATTATCACATTAGCTAATTATCACATTATAAATCTGCATTCAAATCAACCTGTACTTCA
>JAULVS010000021.1:0-14520 GCA_032110905.1 Chitinophagaceae bacterium
TATTCGTTAATGGTGTACCAATACATAAAGTCGGTGTTGATGATGCAGCACTAACAGTATTGTTCGCTGTAACAGTAATTGTACCTGTAGCGCTGACTGTACCACAACCTCCTAACAACGGTATCGTGTAAGCGAAAGTGCCGGTAACTGTAGGAGTACCACTAATTGTTATCGTATTGCCCGTCCATATTGCAGTAACGCCTGAAGGTAATCCACTTGGAGTACCAATACCAATAGCACCCGTCGTTGTATGGGTGATATTCGTTAGCGGACTATTGATACATAATGTAGGTGTGGATGATGCAGCACTAACCGTATTGTTTGCTGTCACGGTAATTGTACCTGTTGCATTCACAGCTCCGCACCCACCTGTTAGCGGTATCGTATAAGCGAAAGTGCCGTCTGCTGTTGGCGTACCGCTGATCGTAATCGTATTACCCGCCCAGCTTGCAGTCACTCCTGCAGGTAGTCCTGTTGCCGTACCTATACCTGTTGCTCCGGTTGTTGTATGTGTTATTGAAGGACTAATCGCTGTACTGATACAAAGTGTTGGTGTGGCAGAGGCCGGTGTTACTGTATTGGTAGCATTTACTGTAACAATTATTTGCTGGAAGGGTCTACAAGCAGTACTTAAAGGGGCAGGATTTAGAATCGCATAGACATAATAAGTGCCTGCTGTATTCGGGAAAGAACCCGTACCACCCAACACTCCGGGATCATACGATGCCGATCCGGAAGCAGGCGTTACATTACCAAGCAAAGTTCCACCGGTGTACATATTGTTACCTGTTTGAACCGATGTGTAATATTTGAAAGTAATTGTATTTGCTCCGGTAATACTTGTATTCACTGAAAGTATTCCCGGATTTCCACCAACACAAACAGACTGAGCTGAAGATGGGTTTGAGATGAGTGGACAAGTACAATCATCTATTGTTATCGTTACTGTTGCTGTTGAGGGAGAACATGGTGCGCCCGTAACAGTGTAGGTATATACTCCTGCCGGTTGTGTTGAAGGATTAAAAGTACCAAGATGACCTCCGGTTAAAGATGATGGACCGGTCCATGTTCCTGTGGTAGCAGGTGTACCTCCAAGGAAACTGAAAAGATTTACAGGAGAACCATTATTGCAAAGTGTTTGATTTGAACTAGTACCTGCATTGGGTGGAGCCTGGATAGTAATATTGGTATTGCTGTTGCCTGCACCGGAACACACAGTTGCTACAACAGCATAGTTGATGGTATATGTACCGGGCGTACTGGAAGCTAGATTAATAACACCGGTTGATGGATCAATGACAACACCAGCTGGTGCGGTATAAGTACCACCAGGAACAAATCCGGTTACAGGTGTAGGTGTAGATGAACCTTGAGCACAAAGAGGACTAGTATAAGAAAAACCAGTTATTGCTGCGGTCGGCGTAAAACAATTACCCACACCTCCGTTACAATTTGCATTGGGGCCGTTTACATTATGGTTAATGGAAGGAGTTCCTGTTGATGTAGACCACTGACCTCCATCAGGAACTCTTTGAATAGTTTGATTCTGAACTGCAACAGACCTATTGAACCATCTTACTATTGCCGGATTTGATTGAAAGATTTGCCTTACAGATGGCAAAGTTGGATCCGCGTTAGTATATGAAAGAGGCGCCGTTGGCCTGTCTGCAAAATATTGTGTGCCGCCTGCAGTCGTAATAAAATTTTGATCATTTGCCCCCGTCCAGTAGATGGCATCTTGTGGCACACCCGAATTGTTATACAATGCTATCCAACCCTCAAAATTCGGAAGTACCCAATAAGTGGGTCTGGATGGAGGGTTACCGGCTTGGAAAAAATAAGGAAATGCAAGATTTTGATATCTGTTCCATGGATTTGAAGATCCGGTCGAAGGAGGGGTAGTCGTAGGGGCAAAATCCTCAGTTTTAAAATCAATACTATTTGGATCAGAACTGCTATTACGTGTTCCTAAAACCAAATGGCTTTTGGGTTGTATGATTGTTCCATTTGGGAAACTAAAAGAACCTCCGGAACGAGATCCAGTCAAGGGCTGTGTATTATTTCCAAGCATCCAACCGGATATATCAACTGGCACACATCCAGTATTATAAATTTCTATATATTCAGATCCATAATACCAGCCACTTGGATCATTGGTGCCCAACATCCCCTGTGTGCCCGGATTAAACATTACCTCATTAATTACAACTTGCGATTGTGCTTTTATAACTAAAAAGAGGAATGATAAGAAAGCTAAAACTTTCAATTTCAAACGCGAGCTAGTAAATGTAGCAGATGAAAACATTGGTTGATTTTAATTCTGATTAAAATATTTAACTCTTTTTTTAAGAAAAAATTGTTCCCGTGTTAATTTTTTTTAACGCCGCCAAAACTAATGCATCTCAATGATTTCACACAAGCATAAAAAAATCATCAGGAAGCCGCACAATTTAAGGAAAACTAACAAATGTTAAAAAATAATGATTTTTTTGAATGGAAATCAATAAACTATCGCAGAAAACTTCTAAATGATACCTAGCGTAGAATTGAGATCGTGCCTCCTATAGCCCTTCTCTCCTGGTTCAATGTGAGCAAATAATAATAAACACCCACCGGCGCAGGACTACCGTTAATCGTTCCATCCCAGGCATTGGCAGATGAATAAGCAAACCGCTCCAAAATAAGATCTCCGTAGCGATTAAAAATCTGCATCCTGCTCTGCGGGAACTGCTCAATGTTCCGGATAATCCAGCGATCATGGACTCCATCACCATTTGGACTAAATACATTGGGAATATCAAGTGGCAAATAAACTTTTACCTGAACATCATCCGACACCTTACAGCCTTGCTGTGAAGTTGCAGTAATTATGTATGTGGTTGTCTGAATCGGAAATGCTTTTGTGGCAACACCTGTCGCATTGCTTAATGTAACCGCCGGCGTCCAGGTTAATAAATTAAAATTCTCTGCTTCTGCTTTTAATAATGCTTGTTCACCCTGAATGATCTCTTTGTCCGGCCCCGCATTCACTTTAGGCAATGATAAGATATCTACTTCCCATTCCTGAACCGGTCTACATAACGGATTGAAGGGAAGAGGATCCAGGTGAGCATAAACGAAATACTTCTTTGCCACATCAGGCAGAGAACCCGCATTTCCCGGTAACCCTGCATTGTAAACAGCATTTATTCCGTTTGGAATTGCCGATCCCAAGATGACTCCTCCTGAATAAATAACTGCAGGATCAGCCTGCCTGTTATCAAAATATTTGAAAACTACACTGTAAGGTGATGTAGCATCAGTAGGCAGATTAAACTCAGGAATGCCTTCATTTAAACAAGAAGAGACAACAGTGTTGCTTCCGGAAAAAACAGGACATCTGCAATCAATTCTAGTAATCTTGATCGTCGCATTTGCTGATGGGCATCCGCTCACAGGTACTGTATATATATAATTCCCCGCGAGCATTGTAGCAGGATTATACAACCCCAAATGTCCGCCGGATAAAGATGCCGGCCCCTGCCAACTTCCTGTTGGATCTGCATTGCCACCCAGATAACTAAAAAGGTTTACAGCGGGCGCATCTTCACAAATATTTATTGCTGTATCCCGGCCTGCTTTTGGAGGAACCTGAATAGTAATAGTTGCTGTACCTGTACCCGGATTTGTACACCCATTGGGCAATACCGTATATGTTATGATATACGGTCCTCCAGCTGTACTTGCTCCGAGGTCAATTAACCCGGTTGAAGCATTAATCACTATTCCTGCAGGAGCTGAAAAACTACCGCCCGACGTAAAGCCTGAAACCGTTGTTGGTGTTGCTGTACCATTTCCACATAATTGAGTACTGCCATAAGAGAACCCAGTAATTGCATTTCCTTTGACATAACAAGCGGCGTTACAATTTCCCCGGGATGATGAATTATTGATTGAAGGTGGAAGATTTCTCACCCAGTTGCCCCCATCAGGATTTCTGCTGACAGGAATACCTCCCGAGAAAAAATTATCGCCAACATATTTTAAAAGACCGGGAAACTGGGTATTAATTTGCTGCGGGTTGGGCAATGAAGATGGAAGGCTGCCGGTTGGTAAACAAATCACTCCTCCGTAATCACCATTCAATGTATTGAGATTTGCTGCATTGCCTGTCCAGTACAAAGCATCAACAGGAAGCCCATTTGCATCATACAATCCACACCATCCATCATCGTTGGCCAGCACAAAATTACCCGGCACAGGGCCACTTCCATACTGACAAATCAGATTTTGATATGCAGGATCAGCCATATTGATATCCACATCTCCTGTGTTTCCTGCAGTTGCAGGCCCGAGTACAAGATGACCTTTTGATGGAATAACGGCAGCAGTCACATTCGGAATACGAAAAGTTCCCCCTGATGAAATACTTGAAAAGACCTGCCTCATTGCAATGTAGTACCCTGCAACATTTACCGGAGAACACCCGCTGTTATAAAGTTCTATATACTCTAAACTTCCGTTGTATATTAACCCGTTAGGTGGTGTTGAAGTTGGTCCTGCCGGACGCACCATCAACTCATTTAACACAACCTGAGACCTTGTTATTTGAAAAAAAAGAAAGAAAAAAACCAAGAATAAAAATATGTTTTTCAGAAGGTGCATATTTATTTAATGGAACTATTTTAGTGAAAAAACTTATTCAGGTTAATTGAATAAATAGAAAATTGACGTAGTAATTTACATCTTTCGCTGCAAATCTACACCCCAAAAGATGAAAAGAAGAATTAGTTAGAAATCGAGATTAAAATACTGATAAATACTTAAAAAATAATTTCCGGCACCGTTTCTTTCACTATCAGTTTGCCGGCAGTTTTTGATTTGATTTCTTCGACAGATACACCGGGTGCTCGTTCCAGCAACACAAAACCATCCTCCGTTACATCCAGCACCGCAAGGTCACTTACAATCTTCTTCACACACCCTTTTCCTGTAAGCGGTAATGTACATGCAGGCAATAGCTTGCTCTCTCCTTTCGGGTTGGTATGCATCATCGCCACAATAATATTTCTTGCACTGGCCACAAGGTCCATCGCTCCGCCCATCCCCTTCACCATCTTACCCGGAATTTTCCAGTTGGCAATGTCTCCACGCTCACTCACTTCCATCGCACCTAAAACAGTTAAGTCTACTTTGCCTGCACGTATCATCCCAAAACTCATCGCACTGTCGAAAAAAGCAGAACCAGGAACCGTAGTAATAGTTTGCTTGCCTGCATTGATCAGGTCCGGATCTTCTTCCCCTTCATAAGGGAAAGGGCCCATTCCAAGCAATCCATTCTCACTCTGTAATACAACATGCATACCGGAAGGAATATAATTTGCTACCAGCGTAGGAATGCCTATGCCGAGGTTTACATAATAACCGTTCTTTAATTCCTTTGCTATGCGTTGTGCAATTTGTTCTTTGGTGAGTGCCATGTATCAATGATGTTGAAATTGTAAGATGAATAAAGATTATCCGCGCTTGCGTATTGTGCGCTGCTCAATTCGCTTTTGATAATTTTTTCCTTGAAAAATGCGATGAACGTAAATGCCCGGTGTGTGAATTTGATTGGGATCAAGTTCACCTGGTTCCACCAGTTCTTCTACTTCTGCAATGGTAATTTTTCCTGCCATCGCCATAAGCGGATTAAAATTGCGTGCGGTATCCTTAAAAATCAGATTGCCCTGGGTATCTCCTTTCCATGCTTTTACAATGGCGAAGTCGGCATCAAATGCATACTCGAGCAAATATTCTTTTCCGTTGAATTGTCTTGATTCTTTTCCGTCTGCTACTTCGGTGCCAACACCTGCGGGTGTATATACCGCAGGCATCCCGTAACCCGCAGCCATGCAACGTGTTGCAAGTGTACCCTGGGGAATGAGCTCTACTTCCAATTCTCCGCTGAGTAACTGTCTTTCAAATTCCGCGTTCTCACCAACATATGAGGAAATCATTTTCTTCACCTGCTTTCGCTGTAACATCAAACCAATTCCAAAATCATCCACGCCGGCATTATTTGAAATACAGGTAAGATTTTTAACTCCTTTTTCCACCAGTGCATCAATACAATTTTCGGGAATACCACAAAGACCAAAACCTCCGAGCATGAGGGTAGCGCCATCTTGTATATCATAGATAGCATCTGAGGCACCTGCAACAACCTTATTCATTTAGCAATCGTTTTATGATGCAATATAAGAGCAAAACTTAAAAGTTATCATTGTTATGTTGGTAATCATAGTTGTAATGGTTGTAATAGAGCAATACTCCAAACACTGACTACCGATAACCGATAACAGTTACCCCATCCTCCAGCACCAACGCAATAATTTTCCTTCAAAATCAAAAGGGGTTGTCTGCCGGGTAATATCTTTTATCAGTTTTGTATCAAGCGCATTTATATCCAACTCAAACTTGCGCGCATTCGTACTGAAATAAAGAATACCTCCCGGTCGCAATAAACGAATTGCATCATTGATTAGCTCAGCATGGTCGCGCTGAATGTCTAGAATATCTTTCATCTTCTTGCTGTTGCTAAACGTAGGCGGATCCATCACAATCAGATCAAATGTAGCAGGCAGTGCTTCTCGTAAATATTGCTTCACATCCTCTACAATAAAATGATATTTTTTCGGATCATTGATGTTATTCAGCTGAAAATTCTTTTTCGCCCAATCGATATAGGTATTAGATAAATCAACGGTTGTTACTGATGATGCACCTGCTGCTGCTGCATAAACACTGAAAGAACCAGTGTAAGCAAACAAATTCAGTACATCTTTTCCTTCAGATTCTGCTTTTACCATTTGCCTGGTTAAACGATGATCCAGAAACAATCCGGTATCCAGATAATCTGAAAGGTTCACCAGAAAATCCAAACCCGATTCTTTCACTTCAAAAAAAACTTTTTCCTCCGCTGTTTTTTCATACTGCGACAAACGATCTGTTTTCCTCCTGCGTTCCTTAGTAAAAATAGTTGCATCATCTATCTGCAATACATCAGCAAGCACCTTTATCGTTCCTTCCAGCCACTCTTGGTGTTCCTCATCCGTCATACCATGCTTTGCACGATACTCACTCACACACAATCGTCCTTCATAAAAATCAACTGAAATTGGAAACTCAGGCAAATCACGGTCATACAAACGATAACAGGAAACACCCATACCCCTCGCCTGTTTGCTACGGTGACGATAAACCTTCGTCAGCCGGTTGGAGAACATTTGTAATTTATCTTTTAAGTTCATAAATAAAAGTCCATAAGACCGTGAGTCCGTTATAAAGTAAACATCGTAACCCGTAACTCGTAACCCAAAACTCCTACTCACACTCTGCGCAACCTTTGCGTTCTTCTTTCTCTGCGCCAAAGAAAACAAAGACAGATAGTCAATTAGACCAGGAGTCCATAAGTCCGAGAGACCGGTAAAAGAACTGACAACCGATAACCCCTCAAACCACCATCAAACTACATCCCCTCAATTCACTCTGGTCCATTCTGCCCAGCACACGAAAACTTCCATCCTCATACACTTCTCCCACATCCTCCGTTGCAATAAAACAACAGCTGTGAATATTCGCAAGATCAATAATATTCAAAGCCCCTCTGCCACTTGTTCTTACCTGAAAAGGATCGTCTTCATCTCGCACCAATACTTTCATCCACGGCGGGCAATAAAAAACTCCATCCTTGAGTGCATAAGCCTGACTGAGCAATTCCGTCATTCCATATTCCGAATAAATATTTTCTACACAAAAACGATCTTTTAAAATTGTATGCACTTCTTCTCTCACCATTTCTTTTCTCCTACCCTTCATTCCCCCTGTTTCAAGTATGAATGTATGTTGTAATTGTTTGGGATAGTTCTCGGCAAAATCAAGCAAAGCATGCGTTACACCAACCAGTAATGTTTTGATGCCTTCAGATTCAGCGCGTTGTAAACGATTAAACAATGCTTCATACTGATACAGATAAAAATTCTCCTCCCCGGTTTTACTTTGCTTCATCAAATTTCGCATCATATAAACGAGCGAAGCATGAGGCTGCTCGAGGTATCCGGGAAGCAGTGCAATGATTTGCCATTCATTTGAAGCACCAAAGAAATTTTCAAATCCGTTTGTCAGCGACTGCTCATACAAAACCGAGTCAGTTACGTAATGCCGGCTGCGGTCCTGCCCTGTAGTACCGCTACTTTCAAAAAAAAGAGAGGGCAATACTGATTCTGTAATAACGGGATGTGTTTTGAAAAAACGAATCGGCAGAAAAGGAAACTGCGCCGTACCATCCGTTCCCAGAAAGTGATGATGGACGTTGCTGCAAAATTGTTTTAAGACTTTATTCTCAGAGATCTGAAACAGAAAAGCCTCTTGGGCAAGCTTGTTAAAAGCTGATGCTTTCACTTCAAAAAGCTCTTTTTTATATTCAGATATGGTGAAAGGTTTGGACACTGAAATGCTTAACTTTACAAAAGAATTATATTCATCTAATGATTGCAAAACTATCATATCTTCTGCTTGTTCTCTTGTTTTTTGCTGGTTGCAAAAAAGAAGACTTTGAAACCACCCCCAAACTGGTTTTAAAAGACGTAAAAGTACAGGAAGTGAGCACAAACTTTGGGAATGGGACAATTATTGAGGTTGAGTTTGATGTTTTGGATAAAGAAGGCGATGTGAAGGATAGCATTTTCATTCAGAAAGTAGACGCAGCAAAAATTCCTTGTCCGGCTAATTCAATTCTTACCAACCTTGATTACAAGATTCCTGATTATCCATCATCTCCTAGACAAAAAGCAATTTTCAGACTGAAATTTTCAACAATTCAGCTGAATGGTTATGCTTTATTGGGAGGAGCCAATTGCCTTCCAAGAAAAGACACTTCCATTCTAAGATTCCGGGTAAAAGACAAAGCGGGCAATTTCAGTAATCAACTCGTTACTCAGCCAATTGCTATACCGAGGTGATTCGTTTGACGCGAGCACAATAGACTTCAATAACATAGATTCAATTATTTCTGTAAACAATTCTTTTATTTTTGTAAAAACACAATCTGATGGCCAAATCAAAAACAGCAAAAAAGAAATCTATTCTTACCTCTGATTCCCTCGACTTCTTAAAGAATTATCACAATACGCATTCACCTGTTGGTTTTGAAACGGCCGGACAAAAGGTGTGGTTGGAATATATTCGTCCTTATGTAGATACTTTTTATACTGACCCCTACGGAACAGCCGTTGGAGTCATCAATGCGGATCATCCATTTAAAGTAGTAATAGAAGCGCACGCCGACGAAATCAGCTGGTTTGTGAATTACATTACACCTGAGGGTTTGATTTACCTGAAAAGAAACGGAGGTGTTGACCACCAAATTGCTCCTGCCAAGCGTGTACTCATTCATGGCAAAAAGGGAATTGTAAAAGCTGTCTTCGGATGGCCAGCAATACATACCCGCTTAGGCAATGGTGAAAAAGAGACACAACCAAGAGTGGATAATTTGTGGCTCGATTGCGGAGCGAGAAGTAAGAAAGAAGTAGAAGAATTAGGTATCCGGATCGGCTGTGTGGTTACTTATGAAGAAGGATTTGATGAACTTGCTCATGATTATTACATCGCAAGGGCTTTTGATAATCGCATTGGCGGTTTTATGATTGCTGAAGTAGCCCGTCTATTGAAGGAAAAGAAAAATAAATTACCATACGGTCTTTACATAGTGAATGCAGTGCAGGAAGAAATCGGTTTGCGTGGTGCAGAAATGATTGCACGTCGTATTAAACCTAATATAGCAATTGTAACGGATGTAACACATGATACAACCACCCCGATGATCAGTAAAATTGTAGAAGGGGATATTGCCTGCGGCAAAGGACCATCACTGGCTACCGCGCCGGCAATTCACAATAAATTACTTGATTTTGTGAGCAATGTTGCAGAGAAGAAAAAGATACCTGTTCAATGGCGCTCGCTTAGTAGAAGTACCGGCACCGATACCGACTCCTTTGCATATGCGAATGATGGTTGCCCTTCTGTGTTAATCAGCATCCCACTTCGATATATGCATACTACTGTTGAGATGTTGCACAAGAGTGATATTGAAAATACAATACAACTTATTTACGAAACGCTGCTTGCATTGACACCGAAAACAAATCTAAGCTATCTATGATACAGATACTTTATATAGATCCAGGTGGAGGAAGTTATCTTATACAGGTAATTATCGCCGCTATTCTTGGTGTTGCTTTTTATTTTAAAACGGGTTGGAACTGGGTCAAAAGTTTTTTTGTGAAAAAGCAATCAGAAAAATCTGAAGAAGCAAATGACTCAGGCGTTTAATAGAAACCCTGCCTCTTTTCGGGATCCTGCCGGTTTTGTCTTTGAAAAAGACGGTACCATTTACCGTTATATTTCGAAAAGTTACAAAAAGCAATACTTACACCTTACAGAATCGGGGTTACTAAATCTTTTAAATAAAAGGCAGTTATTATTGCCTTTTACTGTCGCTTCTCACATTGAGCACGATTCCGATTGTTATGCGATTATACAGCCCCGTCCAATTCCTTTTCTGAATTATGCATGGGAATGGAGTTTTGAACAACTGAGAGATGCTGCATTGACAACACTGCAAATTTGCCTGACAGCACTCGAGCATCAAATGATTTTAAAAGACGCAACGCATTTAAATGTTCAGATTATTGACGGGCGTGCACAATTTATCGATACGCTATCCTTTGATTTTTATAAAGAGGGGAATGAGTGGATTGCTTACAGACAGTTCTGCGAATGTTTTCTGAATCCTTTATTGTTAGCTAGTTATTGCGGGTTGGAGGTACATAAAATGCTGCGTGCGTGGCCAGAAGGAATACCTGCAGCCATCACATCTTCGCTTCTTCCTTTCAGAAGCAAATTAAAACTTTCTGTTTTATTGCACGTACACCTGCAGGCAAAAGTTTCATCAAGAAAAGCAAATGCTACAAATGAAAATAAAAAGAAGCACCTGTCGTCTGCTCAACTAAAAAACATCCTTCTTCATTTGATATCCTGTATTGAAAAACTAAAATATCCAGAACAAACATCTATCTGGAGCAATTACTATAAAGAAACAATACTAAGTCAGGATTACCTCTTAAATAAAAAAGAAATCATCAGCAAATGGCTCAGTGAAACAAATTACAAATCAGCGATTGATTATGGAGCCAATAACGGCGAATTTTCTGCTCTATGCAGTAAAGAATCTTTCATCGTTGCTGCTGATTTTGACAGCCGTTGTATTGATGAATTATATGTGAATCTTAAAAATAAATCAGAAAGAAATATTCTTCCACTTATACTCGATCTCTCGCAGCCATCTCCTTCAACAGGTTGGAATAATGAAGAGCATAAAACATTTCTGTCGCGAAAGAAATTTGATTTAGGTTTTGCTCTTGCCCTGATACATCATCTTTCCATCGGGAAAAACATTCCGCTTAAAATGATTGCTTCATTATTTGCCGATAGTGTCAATCAGCTGATCATAGAATTTGTCCCTAAGTCGGACCCCAAAGTAGCTGACATGCTACATCACAGAGAAGACATTTTTAATGATTACACAAAAGAAGAATTTGAAAATGAATTTTCAAATTACTTTGTGATCTTCAAAAAAGAAATCATCTCCGGATCTGAACGCACTTTATACTTCATGAATAAGAGGGCGTGATGGAGGAATAAGAGGTAACTATCAATTATTGCTTCACAAAACTTGCAAAACAGAAGAGGGAAACATCAAGCTAAAAAATATTGCAACGCCAATTCGTACCCTCTCAACCCCAAACCAGAAATAGTGCCTTTACATTTAGCAGATACATGTGAGATCTTTCTGAAATCTTCCCTTGCATGCACATTTGAGATATGTACTTCTAGTACAGGAGCTTTTATCGCAGCGATCGCATCTCCTATTGCAACTGATGTATGCGTATAGCCTCCTGGATTCAAAATAATTCCATCGTAATCAAACCCAACACGATGAAGTTCATTGATCAACTCCCCTTCCACATTGCTTTGGAAATAACTGAATTCAACTGAAGGATAACGCTGCTTCAATGACTGAATGAACGAATCAAAATTCTCAGATCCGTACACTTCAGGCTCGCGGGTACCCAGAAGATTTAAATTAGGTCCATTGATGATAGAGATCTTCATATTTCGAATATACTAATTATTAAAAAAAGAGTCGCAATGAAAATCATAGCGACCCTTCATAAACATTTAATGAGATAGTTTATTTATGCTCTCTGATAAGTTTAATAAAATCATCAAATAAATAACGTGAATCGTGCGGCCCGGGTGTACTTTCAGGATGATACTGCACAGAGAAAGCAGGACGATCCTTCAGTCTGATGCCTTCAATAGAATCATCATTCAAATTAACATGTGTAATCTCAATGTTTTCAGCTTTGCGCACCGCTTCAGGATCTACACCAAAGCCATGGTTCTGTGTGGTGATTTCGCATAATCCTGTCAAAATATTTTTAACAGGATGATTTAGCCCTCTATGCCCATGATGCATTTTAAAAGTAGGAATGCCACTTGCAAGGGCGATCAGTTGATGACCAAGACAAATTCCAAATGTAGGCTTCTGTTCGCTTAGAATTTGCTTCACCGTTTCAATGGCATAATCCATGCTCGCAGGGTCGCCTGGACCATTTGAAATAAAATAACCGTCAGGCTGAAATGACTTCACTTCACTAACATCAGTTTTAGCAGGAAACACTTTCAGATATGCACCTCTTTCAACCATACATTGCAGAATGTGTTGCTTGGTGCCGAAGTCCATCACTGCGATCTTCACATCAGCATTCGGATCTCCGAGCGTGTATGCCTCATTGGTACTTACCTGACTAGCGAGTTCAAGTCCGGCCATAGATGGCACTTTTTTCAATTCGGCCCTAAGCGACTCTTCATCCAATATTTCAGAAGAAACAATACAGTTCATGGCACCTTTGGTACGAATATGGGCAACCAGTGCACGGGTATCAATGTCTTCAATTGCAACAACATTCTCTTTTTCAAGATAATCCTGCAATGAAGCATCCGCAGTATAACGCGAATACCGGTCTTCAAGATTCCTGCCGATCAAAGCATTGATTTTAACACTTTTACTTTCAACATCTTTCACAAAAGTGCCGTAGTTGCCCGTGTGAACATTATTCATAATAATCACTTGTCCGGTATAACTCGGATCTGTAAAAACTTCCTGGTAGCCTGTCATGCCTGTATTGAAGCAGATCTCTCCGGATGCTGTACCAATTTTGCCGAAAGCTTTTCCGTAAAAAATATTACCGTCTTCAAGAATGAGAAGAGCCGGTTTTTGTCCTGTTGGTAAATGTGGATTGGTTTTCATATCTGAATGCAAAATAAAAGAGGCCTCACAAAATGTAAGGCCTCTGATGACGAAAATTTTTCAACATAAATTACTCAGCGGGTGTATTTGGTTCTGCTGATTCAGTTGATGCAGGCGCTTCAGCTGCGGCAGGCGCTTCTGTAGCAGCTTCAACTTTCTTCTTACCAGCTCTACGCGTTTTCTTCGCAGGTGCAGCAGCTTCACCTTTGCCTTTGCCATAGATTTCATTGTAATCTACCAGCTCAATCATAGCTTTTTCAGCATTGTCTCCTAAACGAATACCAAGCTTGAGAATACGTGTGTAACCACCTGGGCGTGATGCAATTTTTTCTGCAATCACATCAAACAGTTCTTTTATAGCCTCCTTATTTTGCAGATAGCTGAAAACAATACGACGATCGTGTGTTGTATTAGATTTTGCGCGTGTAATCAGTGGCTCAATCCAAATTCTCAAAGCTTTCGCTTTTGTGAGAGTTGTAACGATCCGCTTATGACGAATCAGCTCAATTGCAAGATTGCTCAGCAACGCTTTTCTGTGGGAAGCGGTGCGGCTCAGGTTTTTAATTTTGTCTCCGTGACGCATGACATTTTAATTTTTACGAACAGAGTTCGCTTTTAATAATAGAGACTGTACCGTGTCAGGAATTACAGTCGTTTCGCTTGACTAATAATTAGTCGATATTGTCTAATCCCATTTTACCGAGATCCATTCCGAAATGAAGACCTCTTTCACCGAGAACTTGCTCGATTTCAGAAAGTGATTTCTGACCGAAGTTGCGGAACTTCATAAGATCTTCTTGCTCGTACTGTACCAACTCACTAAGTGAATTGATTTTAGCAGCTTTCAGACAGTTGAAGGCGCGCACAGAAAGATCAAGGTCTTCCAATGGAGTCTTCAGCACCTTACGGAGTTGCAGCATTTGCTCATCAACTACATCTTCTTTCTTCTCTTCTTTGTTGTCGAAAGTGATGTTTTCATCTGTAATGATCATCAGGTGCTGAATCAGAATACGGCTTGCCTGCTTCACTGCTTCTTCAGGATGAATAGTACCATCAGTTACAACGTCCATTAACAGTTTTTCGTAATCAGTGCGTTGTTCAACACGTGTATTTTCAATGCTGTACTT
>JAULVS010000022.1:0-17250 GCA_032110905.1 Chitinophagaceae bacterium
TTTGGTGTCCTGTCCTCATTCAAAACAAAAGTTTATGTTGTTTATGATGACCAGGCTATTTATATAGCAGCTTATTTGTATGATGATCCTGCAAAAGTTAGAAAACAACTCACTGCAAGAGATGGAGAAAGCAGACAGGACGTAGATTTTTTCTCAGTTTTTCTGGATACATACAATGATGACCAGAATGGGTTTCAATTTCTTGTAACCAGTAGAAATGTACAAAGTGACGGCAGGCTGATACCAAACAGAAGCGGTGGTTTCTCTTCTCCGAGTGATTACAGCTGGGACGCAGTATGGGAAAGCAAAGTTAGTTTTCAGCCCGACGGATGGATTGTTGAAATGAAAATTCCATTTTTCTCAATAAGGTTTGCGCAAAAAGATTATCAAGACTGGGGAGTAAATTTTCAGCGTTACGTAAGAAGAGAGAATGAAAGTGCTTACTGGAATCCTGTTGATCCAAATGAAAATGGATTTGTAAATCAGTTTGGATTGCTGAAGGGTTTTGAAAAATTAACGCCGCCTCTGCGTCTCTCAATTTTGCCCTATGTGACCACAGGTTATAGAAACGTTCCGTCAAAATCCGGTAATGAGAAATCATGGCTGCGAAACGGTGGACTCGATTTAAAATATGGCGTGAATGAAAGTTTCACACTTGATATGACATTGGTGCCGGATTTTGGTCAGGTTATTTCAGACAACGTTATCAATAACCTTTCACCTTTTGAAGTACAGTTTCAGGAGAACCGTCCTTTCTTTACTGAAGGAACAGAAATATTTAATAAGTCGGGTTTGTTTTACTCTAGAAGGGTGGGAGGAACGCCTTCCGGTTATTTTGCTTTGAATAATCTTGCTTCATCCGATAGCCTTCGTCTTATCAGTAACCCGGGTGTTGTACAGTTGCTGAATGCCAGTAAGTTTTCCGGAAGAAATCAAAATAAAACAGGCATAGGTATTTTCAATGCTGTAGGTGCAGCTATGTTTGCTGAAATAGAAAACACAAATACAAAATCAATTCAACGGATACAAACAGAGCCTCTCACCAATTATAATATGATTGTTGTTGATCAGGCCTTTCAGGGACGATCATCATTTACTTTTACTAATGCCAATGTATGGAGAGAAGGGGGAAGAAGAAATTCAAATGTTGCCGGAGGTGATTTGATTTTATTTGATAAGAAGAATCGCTATTCTTTGCAGGCGCAGTTTAATTACAGTCGCATTACCGGAAAAGACAATTATGATGGATATAAGAATCTGCTTCGCTTTGCCAAAGTAAGCGGTAAATGGCAGTTCTCTTTATTGAATAATATTGAAAGTGACCGCTATGATCCTAATGACCTGGGAATTTTAATGGCCCCAAACGAGTTTACTACTATTGCCAGAATCAGTTATAATCAGTATACTCCTGTTAATAAATTTAATGCGTATAGCTATGGAGGTGGTGTTAGAATTGAAAGGCTTTATAAACCTTTTGTTTTTACTAATATAAAATATGATCTTTTTGGTTTCTGGTTCTTTAAAAATTTCTGGGATCTGACAATTTCAGTAGAAACACAACCTCTTTGGCAGAAAGATTATTTTGAATTGAGAACGCCCGGAAGATTCATGCGTCGTGTACCCTGGGCTTTTGCATTTATAAATGGAAGTACCGACAGTCGTAAAAAAATATTTGCGCGGATCAGATGGGGTTTTGGAGAAACGGTAGAGATTAAAAAAGATGCTTATTGGCTGATCCAGCCAGGTGTTCGTTACAGATTTAATGATCATTTCAGTCTAGATGCTGATCTCAGACAAAGTTTTGATAACGGACAATTCGGCTATGCATTTATCAGAGAAACGAATGGAGATCCTATTATGGGAAGAAGGAACAATAAGGATGTTACTTTGCTGTTAACCGGAATTTATAATTTTACTCCGCGAATGAATATTACACTGAGAGCAAGACATTACTGGAACCGTGTGTCATATCAGGAATTTTATAATATTGATCAGGGTGGATGGTGGATCAAAAGATCATTTATACCAGAGCGCGACCAGAATGTTAACCTTTGGAATATGGATGTATTTTTTACTTGGGATTTTAATTATGGTAGTCGTTTCATTGTTGGGTGGAAAAACTGGCTTGCTAATGAAGAACCAATCGACGGAAATCGTAATCGTAATTATACAGCCAATGCTTACAGGATGCTTCTTTCTCCACACGGAAATGAATTGACGGCGAGGCTGATCTTTTTCATTGATTACAATAGTATCAGAAAGAAAAAGAAATAAAAATTTAGTTTATCCAATTAATCCGAATATGTCTGATGCAACTCTGAATGTATTGCAATGGGCTTCAACAATCATTCGTATATCCGGCGAGTAGCCGCCGCCCATGGCAACGCAACAGGGAATATTTCGTTGCTTTAGCTGCTCGAACACAAATTGATCTCGTTGCTTACATCCTTCCATGCTCACTTTTAATTTTCCGAACTTGTCAGTGCTTAATATATCTACACCTGATAAAAAGAAAGCAAAATCCGGTTTTTCGTTTTCTAATATTCTGGGTAATGATGATTCTAGCAATGAAAGATAAGATTCATCGTCTGTTCCATCCAGCAATGCAATGTCTAAGTCACTCTTCTCCTTGTGAAAAGGATAATTGGTTTTCCCATGCATGCTGAATGTATACACATTCGGATTGTCTTCAAAAATTGCAGCCGTACCATTTCCCTGATGTACATCTAAATCAATAATCATAATTTTAGATGCGAGTTTTTTGCTTAACAGAAAATTTGAAGCAACAGCGAAATCGTTGAGTAAACAAAATCCTTCTCCGCGATCAGCAAATGAGTGGTGAGTGCCGCCTGCTACATTAAAAGCTATACCTGTTTTAAGCGCAGCAAGGCTGCAATTGATTGTTCCTTGTGTGATGATTTTCTCTCTTTTTATCAGACGTTCATCTTGCGTAAATCCAATTTTCCTTTGTTCCTGAGGAGAGAGGCTTAATTCATTTAGTTTTTTCAGATATGCTTCGGTATGAGTTAGTAAAATGATTTCATCCGACAGTACATCAGGCTCGTGAAGATGAGATTTATTTATTGTGCCTTCATGCAGGAGTTGTTCCGGTATCAGTTCATATTTTAACATAGGAAAACGATGACCCTCCGGCACTGGATGTGCATAGATAGGATGAAAAGCAATATAATGGCTATTGGGAAAGATGAAATTCGGTTTAAATTAGAATAATCTGGTTTTCTGCTATTGCAAAAACGGAAGTGCTTTTAGCAGGTTCTATTACATGCAACCCTGTAAATTTTCCAAATGCAGGCATATATGCTTGGGATTCTGTAAAATAAAAACAAGGGAATTTGAGAGATTGTTTTCCTTTTCCTTTCATTTTTATGCCGGGATGTATATGCCCGGAAATTTCATATTCATCTTTATTTCGATCTTTTAATGACTCATGCCGAAATACAAAAGCTGATAAATTCCATTCTTCCTGGTGTAGGGCAATATTCAGATCGTCATACATTTTTGTCGATAAAATATCGTGATTGCCCTGTATAAGATGTATTGCTATTTCGTTATTTTTTTCCCGCCACCTTCTGAAATAATTCACTTCCATATTGTGCCTGCTGTGAAAAAGATCGCCGATGATTATCAATGATGTTGGAAGAAAATATTGAATTTTTGTATCCAGTCTGGATAAGTCATGCTCAAGAACTTGTTGAGGGATAGCTATTCCTTCTTTTCTGAAATGACCGGATTTCCCGAGATGAAGATCACAAAGGATGAGTGCTTGTTGATTTTCCCAAAACATACATCTTTCAGGAGAAAGCCACATTGTTTGATCCTTGATAACAAAGGCAACAGGTAGTTGCGACATGCTCACTTAATATTATTAATGATGATCTATTTCCACTTTTTATTCTTTGCCTTCCTGATTTTTATCGGATGGTGTAATGTTTTGACGACTTTCTTTCACCCAGGCAATGATAGCCGCTTTTTCTTTTTCATTTAAAACGGCATCTTTATGTATCCAAGAATAACTGTCAAGTGGCATCCATCCGTCCCTGACAGCTTCTTCAATTTCTTCGAGCTTATGATCTTGTTTTTTTGGACTGTAAGACAGGAACTCATGAAAATTCAAATGCTCTTTGCCTTCATCAACATGATGCTGAAGCCACCAACCCAAAGGCTGGACCATTGAATACGATGGGTATTTGGTTTGATTGCTATGGCAGTCGTAGCAAGATTTCTGTAAGGCTGCCTCAACCTCCGCATTCATCGGGAATTGTTTTGTGATATTGTTTTCAAAAGGGCCAGCTGCTTCATTGCGCGAAGGCCTGATGAATTGTATGATTACTAATATAGCAATCAGGACATAAGTAATTTTCTTAAGCATCTGAATAGATTTACTGCAATTTAAAAAGAACCTTTCAGAGGTTAAAAATATATTTACATTATGCTCTGCTTTTTCAGTTGTAAATGCATCTTTTGTATTCTGTCTGCCAGCTTCTCAGTAGATAAATGGTTTCGGTTTAACCCATCTGCAATGATGGGAAATGACAGAGGGGTAAATCGCTTCGGTTTCTTAATGATAATCTTGGAATGCTCAATTCTTTTCATTGCTTCTCTGATGCGCATTTCATCGATTTGCTGATCAAAAACTTCCCGGTACGCCTGACGTACAAGTAAATTTTTAGGATCGTATTCTTCAAAGACGTTAAACAGAAGTCCGGCTGAAGATTGGAGATGTTTGGCTTTTTTTGATCCGCCTGGCATCGTCTGGATGATGAGGCCGCTGATGACTGCTATATCACGAAACTTTCTTTTTGCCATTTCTGTTGCATTGATGCTTTTTTGCAAGTCTTTAATCAAATCTTTCGAAGAAAATAAATGACTCCATTCTTTTTCATCAGGGATCCAGGTTTGATCACTGAGAAGCTCAAACCCATAATCATTCATAGAAATTGAAAAACTGATTGGGGTTAATTTTCCGATTCGGTATGCAAGCAGGGAACTCATGGCTTCATGTATTTGCCTGCCTTCGAAAGGGTATACGAGCAAATGATGACCATCCCGACTTTGATGAATTTCAATTAACAACTCATACGCGTTCGGTATGTGCGATAATTCATCTTGTAAATTAAAAAGAGGAATCAGATGCTCTAGTTCGGGAGTTTGTTTCATTCGATGAGATGAAATATGGTGGAAGGTCTCTCTTAGCTTTTCTCCAAGATTTGCAGTCAAGCTCATTCGTCCTCCCTGCCAGCTGGGTACGATACTTTTTTTGCTATTTGAAATACGAGTAACGACAGTCATATCCTTGATCTGAACGAGTTCAAGGTTTCTTCCTGCAAGTGTAAAAGCATCACCCGGTTCAAGGCGGCTTATAAACCATTCTTCAATCATCCCAAGATAAATCCCATTTATTAACTTGACTTTCAACATTGCATCACTCACAATGGTACCGATGTTCATACGATGTCGCATAATGAACTTACGGGAGACTAACTGATATAATCCTTTTTCAATTTTTAGTTTATTGTAATCGTCATACCCTTCAAGGGCTTTGCCTCCGTTTAATACAAAATAGAACAGCTGAAGCCATTCTTCTTTTTCTAAATCACGATAGCAAAATGTATTTTTTATTTCAGCATATACCTGGTCGGGATTGAAGCCGTCACCCGAGGCAAGCGTATGCAGGTATTGTATCAACACATCATAACAAAGAAGGAGAGGAGGTTTTGCTTCATGACATTGCGCTTCCATTGCTGTTTGCAATGCTACGGATTCCACAAGTTCAAGCGAATGTGTTGGCAGAAAATAAATATGACTGATGCCGTCAAATGTATGTCCGCTTCTTCCGGCTCTTTGTAAAAATCTGGATACGCCTTTAGGAGAACCTACCTGAATCACGGCATCAACCGGCCGGAAATCTACTCCCAGATCCAGAGAAGCGGTACAAACAACAGCTTTTAGTTTTTTAGTATGAAGAGATTCTTCTATCCATTGTCTTAATTCCTGGTCTATGCTTCCGTGATGTAAGGCAATGGCTCCCGATAAATCAGGGGATGCATCAAGTAATGCCTGGTACCACCGCTCACTCATTCCTCTTGTATTGATAAAGATTAAAGTTGTTGTATGAAATTCTATAAGAGGAATTACTTTGTTTATCAGCGACAACCCGAGGTGACCTGCCCAAGGATAGGTTTCAGCTTCATCGGGAAGAATTGAAGTGACTTTTGTTTTTTTGTTTATTTGCGACCTGATGATGATGCCATTATCCGTTATAGGAGATAACAGTACTTCCATTGCTTCGTCAAGGTTTCCGATAGTCGCAGAAATTCCCCAACAGCAGATATCCTTTATTTGTTCTTTATTCCAGCTAATTATTTTTGATATTGCAAGCTCAACCTGTACACCTCTTTTGCTTCCCATCAATTCATGCCATTCATCTACGGCAATCATACTTATTTCTTCAAACCACCTGAATGCTTCTTTTTGAGTAAATAGTAAATGAAGGCTTTCGGGTGTGATGACCATCACTTCCGGCATCTGTTTCTTTTGTCTGGTTCTTTCAGTAACAGATGTGTCGCCGTTTCGGATGCCTACCTGCCATGGCAATTCAAGTTGATCAATGGCTTCTTGCATGGCTCTTGCAATATCTTTTGCCAAAGCACGAAGAGGGGTAATCCACAATAGCCTGATGCTTTTTGTGTTTAAAGGGTGATGATTGTTATGACTTATATTGATTTGTCTGATCATTTCACCAAGAAAAACAGAAAAGGTTTTGCCGCATCCCGTAGGTGCATTCACCATTCCGCTTTTGCCTTCGCTAATAGCTTGCCAGCATTCAATCTGATAACTGAATGGTTGCATTCCTTTGCTGCCCATCCATTTATTTACTTTTTTGTAGCCGGGACTATCCTGAAACAATATGGTATTTTTTTTACTCAATTATTACTGATTTCTAAAACGTATTTAATCTGTTTGCCTAAGTAATGATTTCAGGTCATCAAGTGTATTAATTTCATCAATATTTTTATCTTTTCTCCATCTGCTAATACGAGGGAAACGAAGTGCAACACCTGATTTATGTCTTTTGCTTTCCTGAATACCTTCAAAAGCGATTTCAAAAACGAGTTCCGGTTTGACTGTTCGAACCGGTCCGAATTTTTCAACTGCATTTTTTTTAATAAAAGCATCAACTTCTTTAATTTCCTCATCTGTAAGACCACTATACGCTTTAGTAAAGGTCACAAGCCGGTCTCCATCCTTTACGGCAAATGTATAATCTGTGTACAGGCCGCTTCTTCGCCCATGGCCAGCTTGCGCATATAGTAGCACGCAATCAATACTGAAAGGATCTGTTTTCCATTTCCACCAATCACCCTTTTTTCTTCCAGATAGATAAATTGAATCTTTTCTCTTCAACATAATACCTTCAGTTTTTTCCTTACGCGCGTTGTCTCGTATTGATTTAAGGTCTTGCTTATTTTTGAATTCGACTAGGGGAGAAATTACAACTTGATTTGCTTTTAATGTTTGAATGAATGTCTCAAGAATGATTCTTCTTTTTTTCAGTGGTTCATTTCTGATGTCTTTCTTTTCACACTCTAGTATGTCATATGCAATAAATATTACGGGTGCTTCCTGTAGGAGTTGTTTGCCGGGCTTTTTTCTTCCGATTCTTTTTTGCAGCAAACTAAACGGCAAAGGGCTAATAATATGTTCTGATTGATTTATGCAGATTATCTCTCCATCTAATACCGTGCCGTCAGGTAACAGTTCTTTTAATGCAACTAATTCGGGAAACTGATCGGTAATTAATTCTTCGCCTCGACTCCAGATAAAAATCTCACTTTCTCGTTTGATTATTTGTCCCCTGATTCCATCCCATTTGCTTTCTGCATACCATTCATTTGGTGAAAATTCAATATTGTTTTCGTCAAGTGCATGACATAAGTAGAAAGGGTAGGGTTTGGAGAGGTCTGCTACGTCTTTCACTAATAACTCTCCCCATAATGTGTTCTCCGGAGTCCAGTTGCCGCTTAGACGATGTTGGATTTCGCTGAGAGGTTTGTCTAAAAGTTGGGATATAACACTGCTGATCAAATTTTCTGATACACCAACCCTAAAACCGCCGGTAATCAGTTTATTAAAAACAAAGCATTCATTTTGATTGAGCGTTTGCCATTGACTGATTATGTAGTTCTTTTTAACATCCTTGTCTGATTTGCTAAGTAATATTAATTTCAACAGATATTCAGATAGTTTATTTTGTCGGTTCTCTATGTTTTGTTTTTCTGTTTTATTTTGGTTGCTGATTAATAAAGAAATAGTTTCAGCAAGATCACCAACCCTTTGATAAGAAGCTTCAAACAGCCATTCCTGAATACCTGTAAATTCGGCGCACCATTCTTTTAATTGACCTGCGCTTATTGTTCTTTTTGGTTTTTTACCAATGAATAAAGCCAGTCCCCACAATTTGTCTTGATCTTCAGTTTTTGAAAAATAATCAGCTAGCAATACTTTCTTCTCTAGTATGCTGTTTGTGCCTGATAAGTGATGAATTAAAGTAGCGAATTCGTTCATCTGTCCTGTGTTGTATAAAATTTAGGTATTGATCAATGTTTATTTAAATAAATTATCAATCTTCTCCAACTACTGCTTCGGTGTAAACTTTGTTTGTTTCTGCTATTTCTTTTCTTTTTTGGGTGTTTAGCTCTTTGGCATCAATTCCTTTTTCCTGGAGATATCTGCTTAATATAGATTCAAAGCCATGAGTAACCAATACATTTTCTGCACCAGTTTCAAGGATACTGTTGGTTAATCCATCCCAGTCGGCATGGTCGCTTAATACAAATCCGGCATCTACATCCTGCCTTTTTGCATGCCCTCTTATTTGCATCCAGCCACTACATATTGCTGTTTTATAAGGGTGGAATTTTTTCAGCCATGGTGTGTTTATTGCAGACATTGGAGCAATGACAACGGCCGGACTACTCGCATTATCTTTGGCGTATGTAGTGTAGTGAATGGCATCCGGCAATTGAATTCCTTTTTCGTATAAAAGGTTGTGAATGTCATAAACTGATCCGTGAAGAATAATTTTGTCGGTAACATTTGCTATGGCATCAGCAACTCTTTGTGCTTTACCAAGGCTGTACGCAAAGAATATTGAGTTAAATCCCTGCTTTTTGTTTCGGTTTACCCATTTCCGCATTTTCTCATAAATAGATTGTTGCGACTCCCATTTATAGACCGGTAATGCAAATGTGGATTCTGTAATAAAAGTATGACATTTGATTGGCTCAAATACGCCGGATATGCCGTCGTTTTCTGTTTTGTAATCGCCGCTAACAACCCATATTTCACCTTTATATTCTATCCGTATTTGTGATGATCCAACTATATGACCTGCGGGATGAAGGCTGATGCGAACACCATTATGGTTGATTTGCTGATTCCAATTTACACCCTGATAAAGGAATTTGCCTAGTCTTTTTTCAAGGATAATTTTTGTAAGAGGATGACAGAGATATTGTTGATGTCCTGCTTTTGCATGGTCGCTGTGGGCATGGGTTATCACTGCATGTGAAACAGGCTGCCAGGGATCAATATAGAAATGACCTGGGAGGCAGAACAATCCTTCTTTTCTGAGTTCAAGCATGAATAGCGATCATATTTGTTAAAAATAGAAGCCCTTTAATAATGAATTAAGGGCTGCTATTAATAAAACAAATGTGATAGCTATACTGTTCACTGACGTGTAACTTCAGTTTTTACACCTTTTTCATATTGAATAATATGAACATTTTTATTTTCCAGGAATAATACAGAGGCTGAGACTTGGCTATAGACAGGGTTAATGCGATAAGGGGTAAAGATCTCTTCTTCCGTATCGCCTAAATGGTCTTTAAGACTGTAGCCAAATCTCATAAGTAATTTGGAGAAATATAGGGTTGATTCGTAAGCTTTGAATGCAAAATCGCTTGGTTTGCCATTTGTTTTACGTATGAAACTTTCTTCAAAATATTTTTCAGCCTGTTTCTTGGTATTGTAAAAAGAAGTAGTATAAAGAATCTTCAAGTTTTGGTTTGATTTGTTTTCAGCTTCAGAGATGGTTTCCCAACTAGGCATGCCATAAAGTGTAATTTCATATTTGTTTAAATTAGCTGCCGCTGATATTAATTTTATACTGAATTTTTCATCTAGAGAGCCACAAATAATTACATTCCTTTTAGTGCTGTCTAATATGGTTGCCAGATATTCTTCATCAATTTTTTCAGATGAATCAGTTACGTTATAATTTTTCCATAAGAGGAGAGGAAAGGTGCCTGATCCTTTATTTAATTTGTCATAGTTCGCTTTAATTTTTGATTCTAGCACTCCGTTTTTAGATAAGAAAACTTTATTAGCAAAGGCATCGTTTTCAAGTAAATGTTTATACATAGCCTCACAATGAACCTGAATGGTTGGGTTAAGAAGAATTAAGGAAGCGCAATTGGAGATGCCTGCATCATTGGGGTAAGTCACTGATACAAAAGGAATGTTTTTGGGGCAGGCAATGCTTGCAAGTTGCTTGAATTCTGAGCCGGAAACATTTCCGATTATTAGGTCTAATGAGTCAAAAGCTTTCTCGTCTTTCAATTTTTGAATACTGTAATTTTTTGACTGGATATCATAGATAGTATAATTGATATAACTGCTGCTGTCTGTTGACTGTATTGTATCTATTGCAAGACGGGCGCCAACTGCAAAATCAAGCCCTTTTAATATGAACTTAGGAACACTTTCGTTGAATTGGTATTTACCCTGTTTGTATGCAGAATCAAGATACAGGCTTGTGAAAACGCCAACTCTGTAGATAGGCTTGTTAATTGAAACCTGTGCATAAGTTGTTGCAAGTGTAAATATATATGCAAGTAAAAGGTAGGTTTTTTTCATATGTGAATAGTTATAGTTTTAATGGTCATATGTTATGCCCTTTTATTCTCATCATTGTTGGTATCGGCCAACCATTATGGGCATTTCATATGTTCATTATTATTGGTTTTTAATTGTCATATAGTATAGCCTTAATGATCATTTCTGTTGGTATCAAATTTTCGTTATGGCTATTTCATATGTGAATAGTTATAGTTTTAATGGTCATATGTTATGCCCTTTTATTCTCATCATTGTTGGTGTCGGCCAACCGTTATGGGCATTTCATATATATATATAATTATAGTTTTTAGGTCTTATGCTATGTCTTTTTTTAATATCTGGTGTTTCCTTAACTTAATTAACATTTACTATTTTATTTATCATAAAGGAATAAATATAAGACGTATTTCCTTTGGTTGCTTATTCCCATTCAATAGTAGCAGGCGGCTTACTGCTGATATCATAAACAACCCTATTAATTCCCCTAACCTGATTAATGATTTCATTAGAGATCTGAGCCAGAAACTCATATGGCAGATGTGCCCAGTCGGCAGTCATCCCATCTACAGAAGTTACTGCACGCAGGGCAAGCGTGTACTCATAAGTTCGTTCATCCCCCATTACTCCCACACTTTGAACCGGTAGAAGAATTGCTCCGGCCTGCCATACCTTTTCATATAAGCCGGCTTTAACTAATCCATGAATGAAAATATTATCCGCATTTTGTAGAAGTTTGACTTTTTCTTCGCTAATGGCGCCAAGAATTCTAATTGCAAGTCCGGGGCCAGGAAAAGGATGTCTGTATACCATTGAGTGAGGAATACCTAGTTCTTCACCTACTTTTCTGACTTCATCTTTAAATAAAAATCGTAGTGGTTCAACCAGTTCGAGTTGCATAGTTTCCGGAAGTCCTCCTACATTATGATGTGATTTGATGGTAACTGAAGGTCCGTGCACAGAAACGCTTTCAATCACATCAGGATAAATTGTTCCTTGTCCAAGGAAGGATGCATCTTTGATTTTTTTTGATTCCTCTTCAAAAACTTCAATGAAAGTAGATCCGATGATCTTTCTTTTTTCTTCCGGATTACTTTTCCCATCCAGGCGTGAATAGAATAAAGCTTTTGCATCTACACCCTTCACATTTAATCCAAGAGACGCGTAGGTATCAAGCACTCGTTGGTATTCATCCTTTCTTAATAAACCATTGTCTACAAATATTCCGTGAAGGCGGTCTCCTATTGCCCTGTGAATTAGTGTTGCCGCAACTGTTGAATCGACGCCCCCGCTTAATCCCATAATAACCTTCCGATCACCGATTTGTTTCTTTAGGTTTTCAACCGTTTCTGTTACAAATGAAGCCGGGGTCCATTCACCCTTGCATCCGCATATGTTTTTTACAAAATTCCCAATCATAGTTTTCCCTTGTGAAGAATGATACACTTCAGGATGAAACTGCAGGCCGTATAAGGGGTTAAGGTCAGGATGATTGCATTTAAATGCAGCAACCGGTATCGACTCGGTTGTTGCAAGTATTTCACACTCATTGGGTAGGGCAATTATGCTGTCTCCATGACTCATCCATACCTGAGAGGTGCTTCCGGTGTTTTCGAGAAGATCATTCTCTTTCTTTAAGAACAAAGTTGCGCGTCCATATTCCCTCTTTTGACTTTTCTCAACAGTTCCTCCCATCTGGCGGGCAGTTAACTGGGCTCCGTAGCATATACCCAATACCGGTTTTTGACTAGCAAGTTTTTTTACATCTACGTATGGAGCGTTTTCATCATTCACTGAAAAAGGACTGCCCGACAAAATGATTCCCTTTATAGAGGCATCGGGTTCTATTGCGTGATGAAACGGGATGATCTCACAGTAAACATTTTGTTCTCTAACAACACGTGCAATCAGCTGTGTATACTGTGAACCGAAATCGAGGATCAGGATTTTCTCAGTCATAGGTGGCGAAGGTAACAAAATCGATAAACTCTCAATTAATGGAACCTTTAGTTTATGTTAATCAATCCTAACTTGTCAAAGCTTGTCTAAGTTTGACGATGAACTTAATAATTTTTTTTAAAGGGTTTATTTATCTTCATTAAAAATTTTGTAATGGCCTGTAGGTTTGCTTGTTTTTTGCTCGTGATTTTTCTGTGTTTGTCAGACCTTAATGCACAGAATCCTGTTCATGGTGGAGGGGAATATCGGCATCCCGGACAGGTTTGTCTATCAGAAACGCAATATGAACAGATCAGGCAGCAGCTTTTTTCTGCTGAGAAACTCCTTCAGGCCGAAGGCAAATTGCCTCCTCTGATGAGGACAGCACAGGTAGAACTAAGCTTTCCTCTCCGTCAGTCCTCTGCATATAATTATCCCTCCTTTTACGGGATATCCAATTATGTGGATCATGATGTTAATATAAATAATCAGATACGAGATTTCAATTGCGGAACCCGCAGTTATGATGTATCGAGCGGGTATAATCATCAGGGGATCGATTATTTTTTATGGCCTTTTGATAATTTAATGCAGGCAAGAGATCAGGTAGAAGTGGTAGCTGCAGCAGATGGTATTATCTTGTATAAAGCTGATGGCAATAATGACCAGAGCTGTTCTTTTTGTACGAATTGACAGTGGAACGCCGTCTATATTCGACACAATGATGGTACAGTTAGCTGGTATGGGCATCTTAAAAAGAATTCACTTACGTCAAAGGCGATCGGCACATCTGTGCAGCGTGGAGAGTATCTTGGTATAGTGGGTAGTAGCGGGGTCTCTTCTTCACCCCACCTTCATTTTGAAGTTTACCGTTCTTCTTCTTACAACCGAGCTAACCTAATCGATCCCTATGCAGGACCCTGTAACCAGCTTAATGGGTCTGTTTCCTGGTGGGATGTACAGCCGGCCTATTATGAGCCACGCATAGTAAGGATCCAGACGCAATCGGCGCAAACGGTTTTTAATACCTGTCCAATTCCTGAAGTTAGTTATGAAGTTCAGGAGGTGGTACAAGCGCAAACTGTTTATTTTACAGCATACTACGCCGACCAACAACCTGCAACTACGGCTGAGTGGTTAATTACGCGTCCGGACAATTCAGTTTTTAGAAGTTGGACACAGTCCCTAAACAACAACTTCGATGCAAGCTGGTGGTGGTGGAGCTATACAATCCCTTCTTCAGCACCAACTGGTGAATGGAAGTTTAGCGTTACCCTTCAGGGAAAGACTGTAGTTTATCCCTTTCAGGTATCCGCAGCCACAACTATAACCGATGTTATTCAAGAAAAAAGGTTGGTCGTATATCCTAATCCTTTTCAGCAGGAATTTACGGTGACTATTGAAAGGGGGGCTTCTGATGCTTTTTTAAGTCTTACAGATATGGCAGGACGAACGGTATGGATAAAACGTATGTCTGCAGCTGTCGGAGAGCCAATACGGATAGATACACGAAACCTTCAAAAGGGGAGTTATTTGTTGAGCATTGAGCAAAATGGAAAGATGATCTCCCGACGAAGGGTCATTAAGAACTAATTTTTATCGAATTATCAGCCGGGCGGTCTGATAGTTTTTCTCTGATTGCAACTTTACCAAATAGATACCAGGAGCTAATTGAAGGTCCTTCAGTTGGGTATCTATGCTTCCTGTTTTTATCATAGAGGTAATCATAATCTGCCCTGTGACAGAAACGACCTGAAGTCTTGTGTTCTCAGTTAAGGGTTTGCCCCATTTTACAGTGATTGTCTCAGATGTGCCGGCTGGTAGGGGATACAAAGTCAACCCTTTAGGGGGGCTGATCGTTTCTGGTGTAGATGTAGGCGTTATAAGTCCTGTACAATTCCATATTTCGTAAACCCACTCCGGTCTGTCGATAAAAGGGTTTCTGTTTTTCTGGATAACAAACACTGAATCATTACGGCGAATTTCTTTGTCGCTAACAGGATCCTGTGTATGCCATTTATAGAGTAATCGAAGTTGCCATGGGTCGAATACCGGATAGCTGGTGCCGTTCAATATATCATTCGCATTGCCGTTGCTAACCCAGGATCCGATGAGGTTTTCATAGCGGACAGACATATACAAAACGGCTCTGGCAATATCTCCTTTATATTCATTGATCGGCTCAAATACTGTACCTGTGTAACCGAAATTATTCCCGCTTCCCAGTTTGCTGCCATTACGTGTTGTGGTACTGATGTTGGAAACTTCTCCAAATGGGAAGTTGCTCCTTATCCCGTTTACTTCTCCATCTGTTGGAAAGATGTGATTCATGTCTGATTTCATCGGCTGAAGCTCGCTGAACCAGCTTTGAGGGAAAGTATGTTCTCTATTATAGCAGTCGCCTTCATTGTTATATTGACCGCATTGGTCTACTACAAATGAGTATGTGTAGGGGTCGGGTCCGTTTGGGTTATCGCTGTACATGTCCCACACAATATCTGCTGTATTAGCATCATTTCGTCTTTTGTCTGTCCGGGCATAGGTTGCCCAAAGTTCGCTGTACAAAAGCTCATTGTATCCGTTTGTAATAATGGCTGAAATCGCTGTCTTCAAAGGTGCACAGGTAAGACCACTGGCCGACTGATAGTAATTTGCCGGAAGGTTACTTGATTGTTTAGCGGCAAAAACAGTTCGGTTTTCGGCTCTCTCAGTCTGCGCTTCAGCTACAGAAATAAGCAGAATGAATAAAAGATTGCCTGTTAAAAACCGAATTACCATAATTTACAAAAATAGAAAACCCGACCGGTGACGGACGGGTTAGATGACAAAGTTAATTAATTATTATGCAAGAGTGTTAACTTTCAGAGCGAGTTTGCTCTTAAGATTGGCAGCTTTATTCTTGTGAATAACACCTCTTTTTGCAAGTTTATCGATCATAGATGAAACCTTGGTTAATTGCTCCCCGGCTTCCTTCACATCCTTCAATTCCTGAAGTGAGCGGATGGCATTACGCGTGGTTTTGCCATAGTAACGATTTCTGTCTCTGCGGGTTGCACTTTGGCGAACATCCTTTTTGGTAGCTTTATGATTGGCCATTTTTAACTTATTTGGGGGAGCAAAGGTAGGGTTTTTTTTAAATTCTTACGAATATTTTATAGATAATCCCTTCAATTCAAGATTGTCTGGTCTGAAAGAAGTTTAAGTTGTTGTTTTTCCTTTCGACTTCTCTTTTTTCTGTAAGGTAAAAGGTACGATATTTGCGAAACTTTATTAGCACGTAATGCTTGTTTTGCATGAAAGATTTCCAGTACATCACCTCACAGCACCCTCAATACATTGAAAATCTATACAAAGATTTTGTTCAGGAGCCATCTTCGGTTGACCCTGATTTGCGTAAGTTTTTTGAAGGTTTTGACTTTGCTGTATCTGCCGGCATTAAAATCCAGACCGGGTCAACAGAAGCAATTTCAGAAACAGGCGAATCTGTTGATTGGGCCAAAGAAATTGCTGTTTACCGACTTATTCTTGGCTACAGAAACAAGGGGCATCTTATCGCAACAACAAACCCTATCCGTAAAAGAAAAGACAGGGGAGCTGATTTAAGTCTTGGCTTTTACGGCCTGTCAGACAAAGATCTGGAGTCATTATTTCATGCAGGGAAACTGATTGGGCTGGGAAAAATAAAACTGAAAGATCTCCTCGCTTTTTTACAGAAAACATACACTTCGCAAGTTGGCATAGAATTCAAATACATTACAGATCAGAGAAAGATAGACTTTTTGACCAATGGTATGGAAAAGGAATTTCATATCCCTCTTTCTCTTGAAAAAAGAAAAAGAATTCTGGAGAAACTCAATCAGGGAGTCATTTTTGAAGGGTTTCTTCACAAGAAATATATTGGGCAGAAAAGATTTTCACTAGAGGGTGGAGAAACAACTATCGCAGCCCTAGATGCAATCATTAATACAGCAGCAGATCATGGCGTACAGGAAGTGGCGATCGGTATGGCTCACCGCGGAAGACTAAATGTGCTCGCAAATGTTATGGGAAAAACCTATGAGCAGATTTTCAGCGAATTTGAAGGGACGGCTAAGGTTGATCAAACTATGGGTAGTGGAGATGTGAAATATCATATGGGCTATGGCAGTGAAGTAGAAACTGATACAGGGAAAAAGATTCACTTAAAGCTGCTTCCCAACCCCTCACATCTTGAGGCCGTCGATCCGGTTGTTGTTGGTTTCTCCAGAGCAAAAGCAGATGTCTTGTATGAAAGTGATTATGATAAAATATTGCCAATCCTTATTCATGGAGATTCTTCTGTAGCCGGACAAGGGGTTGTATATGAGGTGCTGCAAATGAGCAATCTTGACGGTTACTACACAGGAGGCACCA
>JAULVS010000023.1:0-9003 GCA_032110905.1 Chitinophagaceae bacterium
ATGCATCCATCATCTTTTTGGTACGACTCAATGTATTGAAGTCGAGACAAAAAATCCAATCTGCGTCTGAAATGAAATGCATTGACTTCTGATTTTCCCTTTCAAAATCAAGAACCAGCTCACAACCAGGCATCCAGTTGAGGAATGCAGCCCAGTTGGTCGGAGAAATCACCTGCACTTCGTGACCAAACTGTTTTAAAAAGTGATATAAGCCCAGTGAGGACCCCATAGCATCCGGATCGGGCTTTTGATGTGTGGTTATAACAACCTTGCGTTTATCCTGTAATAATGAAAATATTGCTTCGATCGGTTTCATGAAATGCCTGCAAATGTAATATAAATTGACGGCCTTGCCCGACATATCCTACCTATTCTTTTGAATCGTGCATAAAATATGAACATTCGTAGCAGATGAAGCTGTACTTTTGCGGCGCAAAAAACAAATATATGAGCAACCGGACATTTACTATGATCAAACCCGATGCGATGAAAAACGGACATGCGGGAAAAATTATTGACCACATCATCGGCGGGGGCTTCCGGATCGTGGCCCTTAAACAACTTCAGTTAAGTGCAAACAAAGCTGGTGAGTTTTATGCTGTACACAAAGAACGTCCCTTTTATGGCGAACTTGTTGAGTTTATGAGCAGCGGACTGATTATCGCCGCCATCCTCGAAAAAGACAATGCAGTAGCTGATTTCAGAAAATTGATCGGTGCAACTGATCCTTCAAAAGCAGATGAAGGAACCATTCGAAAATTATATGCTACTTCCGTAGGCGAAAATGCGGTTCATGGTAGCGACAGCGATGAAAATGCGGCGATTGAAGGAAGTTTCTTCTTCAGCGGATTGGAACAATTCTAATTTTGTTTTGAATTAAATAAAAGAGCCTCCTTTCGGAGGCTTTTCTTATATATTTTATGATATAACTACATCACATTTTCAATCACCATCGCACTCGCTCCTCCTCCTCCGTTACAAATACCTGCAGCACCATAACGCGCATTATTCGCTTTTAACACATGAATTAAAGTCACAATAATCCGCGCACCGCTGGCACCAAGAGGATGACCAAGCGATACAGCTCCACCATGTGCATTCACTCTGGCTGGATCCAGTTTAAGGCGACGAGTATTCTCGATACCAACTACGGAGAAAGCTTCATTCAGTTCCCAGTATTCTATGTCTTCCATTTTTAAGCCGGCTTTGGCAACAGCCTTTGGTGCTGCGAGAGAAGGAGTTGTTGTAAACCATTCAGGCGCTTGTTCCGCATCGGCATAACCAATCACTTTTGCAATGGGCTTCAATCCAAGCTCTTCCGCTTTTTCCTTGCTCATCAGAATCAAAGCAGCAGCGCCATCATTCATTGTACTTGCATTAGCTGCCGTAACGGTTCCGTCTTTCTGAAAGGCAGGATTCAAAGATGGAATCTTATCAAACTTCACATTGAAAGGCTCTTCATCTTTTGCAAACACAACGGGATCCCCTTTACGCTGAGGTATCTCTACCGGAACTATCTCATCCTGAAATAAGCCTTTCTCCCAGGCGGATTGTGATCTTTTGTAACTCTCAATTGCAAAAGCATCCTGATCTTCCCGGCTGATACCACACTCACGTGCACATAATTCAGCTGCATTGCCCATCGCCTTTCCGTCATACACATCAGTCAAACCATCCTTCGCTAATCCATCTATCAGAGAAACATTACCATATTTGTTACCCCAACGCAGGCTATCGGAATAAAAAGGCACATTGCTCATGCTTTCCATTCCCCCCGCAATCACTACATGTGCATCTCCAAGTAAAATGCTTTGTGCAGCCTGAGCAATGGCTTTCATCCCACTGGCACACACTTTATTGATGGTAGTGCAATTGACTTCATTGGGCAAACCGGCGAACTTTGCAGCCTGACGAGCAGGAGCCTGACCAAGATTGGCCTGAAGAACACTTCCCATTAAAACATCTTCTACTTTTTCCGGAGCAAGTCCTGCTTTTGCAAGTGCTCCTCTGATGGCAGCAGCGCCAAGTTGTGTAGCAGATAAACTTTTAAGGCTTCCTCCAAAACTACCCATCGGGGTACGGACAGCCGCAATGATGTAAACTTCTTTTGACATAGTGCAAGAATCGTTTGATTTAGATGCGGCGAAGGTAAGAAAGAATGTGGGGATGTGAATATCTCAAAACCCCTAAACTTTTTATTTAATCCTGTAATAAATCATAGATCTCTGCTATGAAAAATGATTATCTTGAAGCATTCTTTTTAAGCAAGATCATCAACTTATCACAACATGACGTATAAACTTTTAGCTGTTATTTTTTTTATGATCATAAACAGCTGCTCCAAACAAGAACTGACTACAGAAACTCAAGAAAATCAAACCAAAATAAAAAACAGTCAAAGTTCCAATATTCTGACAAACGGCAAAGCCGCTCCGTCAGTTGTAACTTATTTGACAGGCAGCAGCACAGATGTAACCACTACCACATCAGGAGGTTTGTTATTGATGGGGGGAAGCACAGATGTAGATGCCGCGATCAAATGGTTCTTGGAAAGATCAGGCGGCGGGGATGTGGTTGTCATCCGAAGTAGCGGCGCGGACGGATATAACAATTATATGTTCAACATGGTGCCCGTCAATTCAGTTGAAACGATCATCATCGATAGCCGTTCGAAAGCCATGCTGACCTCCGTCAGAGACAAGATCAGAAATGCAGAAGCTTTGTTCATCGCCGGTGGCGACCAATGGAATTATGTGAATTACTGGAAAGACACCCCGGTGGAAGATGCCATCAATTATCTCATCAATACCAAGAATGTAACAGTTGGTGGTACCAGTGCAGGACTGGCCATTCTCGGACGTGCCTATTATAGCGCAGCCACAGGCTCTGTAACCAGCGATCAGGCACTGACCAACCCTTATCATCGGTATGTAACACTGGGCGCCAATGACTTTATCAACTCATCGTTGCTGACAAATACCATCACTGATTCGCATTACGGACAAAGAACAAGACAGGGTCGTCATGTTGCTTTTATGGCACGTTTGATGAAAGACTTTGGTTATTCATCTATTGTAAAAGGAATCGGTGTTGATGAAATGACAGCAGTATGTGTGGATGCCAGCGGCGTCGGAAAAGTGTATGGAACCAATGATGCTTATTTTTTACGTAATACCGGCCTCGGCGCAGAAACATGCGTCAGCGGAACACGTTTAACATGGAACAGAAATGCACAGGCCGTGAGTGCTTACCGGATCAAAGGAAATACAACAGGAAACGGATCAGTGAATCTTTCCAACTGGACATTCAGTGGAGGCTCAGGGTATTTTTATTATGTCAATAATGGTGTTCTCTATTGATCATCTTTCATTACGTACATCAAACTGAAGCTTAGAATTAATTTCCAAAAGGCTCCGCCACCATCTTTGCTTCAAACACAGTTTCAAAGTGGTTGATAATTCGTCCTTTTACTTCCTCTATATCTACAGGCATCGATAATTCCTGATGCATAGAAGCAACCTGTTTATTGGCAATACCACAAGGAACAATATGCTGAAAATAGGACAGATCAGTGTTTACATTCAATGCAAAACCATGCATCGTTACCCAACGGCTGCAACGAACACCCATGGCACAAATTTTTCGTTCATGTCCTTTGGTGTGAGGTTCTAGCCAAACTCCAGTCTCCCCTTCACTACGCTCCCCTGCTAAGCCATAATCAGACAAGGTTAAAATAATGACATCCTCCAGCCTTCGCAAATATTTTCCAATGTCGGTTCCGAAATATTCCAGGTCGAGAATAGGGTATCCGACGATTTGCCCCGGACCGTGATAGGTAATATCTCCTCCTCTGTTAGTTTCCACGTATTCGATTCCTCTGTTTGAAAGCTCTTCCTCACTGATTAACACATTCGCCACATCTCCGCTTTTACCAAGGGAATAAACAGGCGGATGTTCTACAAACAAAAAGTAATTGGAAGTATAACGATCATCTTTGTTTGGTTCGGTCATTTCTAATTCGGCCTGCCTTCGAGCTGCTTTAATGGCGAGGTTTTCTTGTAGCAACTTCTCCTGATAAGCCCACGCCTCTCGGTACGACATCCTGCCAAGATCCCTGACAATTATATTTTTAAATTGAGAAGCAGCCACATTCATAATAGATAACTGAGAAATATTGTAAACATTTACTCGACGCAAAGTTAGGTTCAATTTCGTAACTGTATTTTTGCAAAATGACAGATGATCTAAGAGAACAGGATGCCGAACTTGAAAACGGTGATGGCGCCGAAGAATTATACGAAAGAAGCCGATATGTGGTTTCTGGAGGACAGGAACCACTTCGGGTTGATAAGTATCTGATGTCCAAAATAGAAGGAGCAACGAGAAATAAAATCCAACAGGCAATTGATTGCGGATTTGTACTCGTTAATAACCAACAGATAAAAGCCAACTACAAAGTTAAACCGGGCGATGAAATCATCACTTTCTCCGATACATCTCCCGATGATCGCAACATCATTCCCCAACCAATTCCGCTCAATATTATTTACGAAGATGATTCTGTTGTACTCATAAACAAACCAGCAGGGCTCATTATGCACCCCGGAAGCGGAAATCCTGATGGAACCGTGGTGAATGGCATACTCTTTCACCTTCTTCAACAACAACCCGATTTAAAAGAAGAAGAGCTGCCTCGTTTTGGCATGGTGCATCGCATTGATAAAAACACAAGCGGACTTGTTGTTCTTGCAAAAAACCACCAATCTAGCCTTTCACTTGCAAAACAGTTTTTTGACCATACCGTTGAAAGAAGATACATCGCATTGGTATGGGGAGATGTCAAAGAAGACAAAGGAACCATACACGCATACGTTGGCAGACACCAGCGTTTCAGGAAAATCATGGATGTTTACCCTGATGGCGAATACGGTAAGGATGCAATCACTCACTATGAAGTATTGGAGCGTTTCGGATATACAACACTGGTAGCTTGCAAACTTGAAACCGGCCGAACTCACCAGATCCGTGTGCATATGCAGCATATCGGACACCCGTTATTCAATGATGACACTTACGGAGGAGACAGAATTGTAAAAGGTACCGTTTATGCCAAATACAAGCAGTTTGTTGAAAATTGTTTTGCATTATGCCCCCGACATACATTACATGCACAGACACTTGGATTTATGCATCCGGAAACAAAAAAGAAAGTTCTTTTTCAAACTGAAATTGCAGATGATATGCAAGCCGTGATTAATAAATGGCGCAAATATGTTCAGGCAAAAAATATTCAGTAAGAAAAATCAGAAAGTGTTGCAGTAAAAACCCCTTTTTCCCTGCGTTTAAAGGGCACATCCCAATCGCCATTGTATCGCATAACTACCGGCACAGTCAAACTTCCGAATCTTTTTAATTGCACTTCCATGGTCACATCAAAATCATATACACCCGCGTTGTAATCCAGCTTCCATGATTTTCCTAGTACAGAAAAATCGGAAACGGCAAACCAGGTATCCATTTCTGTTAGTACAATTTTATTTCGGTTCCAGAAAGACAAATCAGCGCGAGGTCTTATTTTCAGGAAATAACATTCTTCTCCGTGAAAATCCACCAGATCAACAATCATTTCATAGTAATCCATCTCCGGCGATTCAAATACACCGAGTTTATTCCCAATGCCCGGCAAGCCAGGTATTGTCTTGCCGGGATAAAAGAAAAGCATCTTGAGCATTTCTTTGTGCTTTTCTATGCCCTTCTCCTTTTTAACATCAAAATATTTTTGACCTACCAGATTGCTTTCTCCGCAAACCTTTCCTTTCGTAAAAAACAAGGAAGCATAGAGTGAAGCTGTATAGTAATTGTATGCACCTTCCTCATCATAAAAATCTCCTGAAGTAGTTTCCTCCTTGATTTTTGTCTGACGACAACCTCCTTTCACTTCATTGAATGTGCTGCTGAAGAGTGAAGCTGTTTGTCGCCCTTTCCTATTGTACATCCTGATATCATTGATGGCACGAAATTGCAGCACCCTTAAATTTTTGAAAGCTTTATAAAAGCCGGTATCCTCTTTTGCAAATTGGATGAAAGATGGCACATCAAGACCTTTACCTACTACTACTTCTTTAAGGTAGATCATATTTTCACCAAGACGCACAGCCGAGTCCTGTGCAGCAGAATGCTGATGTATAAGGATAAAAAATAAAAGACACGTAATACAACGCATCTTATTTAGGAAAAAGCATTCGGTAGTCGACATTGATTTTACCTTTGGAAATATCATCCAGTTTTCCTTTCAGCAACTTGCGCTTGAGCGGCTTCATGTAATCAATAAACAGTTTCCCTTCAATATGATCGTATTCGTGTAGAATGACGCGGGCCGTAATGCCACGGAAAGTTTCAGTGTGCTGCTGCCAGTTTTCATCAAAATACTGCAGTGTCACAGCTTCAGACCTGAATACATCTGATCTTATTCTCGGAATACTTAAACATCCTTCATTGTATGCCCATTCTTCTCCGCTCAATTCTACAATCTTTGCATTGATAAACACTTTTTTAACTCCGGGCTTATCGCCATACTGCAACGTCTCTTCCTCATCCATGCTGTGAAACAATTGCTCACTGTCAACCACAAACAACCGAATATCCCGATTGATCTGTGGAGCAGCAAGCCCTACCCCGCTTGATGCATACATGGTTTCCCACATATCGGCAATCAGTTTAGGAAATTCAGGATAACTCGCATCAATATCGCGACAAACTTTTCGCAATACATCCGAACCGTAGGCAACAATGGGTAAAATCATAATTCAATTTTAGCTGATGTTGTTTGATTATCCAAACAGATATTAAAAATCGATCGCAAAGATACATCTGTACGACTGGAAATAACAGGCAGCTCAGCGATTGGCCAGGTATTCCTGCAGCATCATCGTGGCAGCAATTTCATCGAGTAGTTTTTTATCCCTTCGCTGCTTTTTTTTGAGCCCCATTTCGAACATGGCTTGTTTTGCCATTTTTGATGTAAAACGTTCATCCACTTTTTCTAAGGGTATTGAAGGGAAATTTTTATTGAGCTGTTTGATTGCGCTCTCGACTAAGGGCGTGGCATGTGTGGCTGTATCATCAAGATTGAGAGGCCATCCGATCAAAATCTTTTCTACCGGCTCTTTTGAAAAATATTCTTTTAAAAAAGGGATGAAATTTTTTGTGTCAATCGTCGTCAAACCCGTGGCGATGATCTGCAAAGGATCCGTTACAGCAATGCCCGTTCGCTTTCCACCATAGTCTATACAAATAATTCTTGCCATCAGGTTAGGATATCTGTGATGACAAAGATGGCAAAAAGGACGCTTGCAATACCATTGGAAGTAAAAAAGGCAAGATTGACTTTACGAAGGTCATCCGGCTTCACGAGTGTATGCTGATAAAATAACAATCCTGAAAACAGAAGCGCCCCGATTTTATACCAGATACCGAAATTGCCCAGAATGAGTACAGTCAGCAAAATTCCGACAACTCCCGTGTGCAGTAGCCTACTAAGTAGCAATGCTTTTTTTCTTCCCAAAGCAACCGGTATGGAATGCAATCCTTCTTTCTTATCAAATTCATCATCCTGTAAAGCATATATGATGTCAAAACCACTTACCCAGAATAAAACGAGGAAAGAGAAAAGCAGGGGTATCAGTGAAAACTGCGCCGTAACCGATAAATAAGCCCCAATCGGAGCTAGACTCAAACCTAAACCAAGAACGAGGTGACAAAGGGATGTAAATCGTTTGGTGAAACTGTAGCCGAGTACCACGGCAAGGGCAACCGGAGAAAGGGCGAAACAAAGCGGATTAATGAGAAAAGAGGTGAAAAAAAATAAAACCGACATCAGGATCGTAAATACCAGAGCGCTTTTCGCATGAATGATGCCGGCAGGAATTTCACGCACGACTGTACGCGGATTTTTCTCATCAATCTTTCTGTCGGCATATCTGTTAAATGCCATTGCAGCACTGCGGGCAAACACCATACATAAAACAACAAGGACAATGGTTTTTATTACATAAGCCGTTTCACTCTGCTGTAGCTGATTGACCAGGCTCCATGAATGAATAGGAACTAATCTTCCGGTAACCTGCCAGTCGTTGATTCCCAGAAATACCCCGATCAGTGCAAAAGGAAGCGCAAAGACCGTATGAGAAAATTTAATAAGACTGAAATAGTTCCTGATCATAAATAACCTTTTAAGCAAGACGCAACTTGCGGACACATTCCCACATCACAATACCGGCTGCAACACTTACATTCAAAGAATGTTTCATACCAAACTGAGGAATTTCAATGGCTCCGTCACAACTTTTCAACGTTTCTTCCTCCACACCACTTGCTTCGTTTCCAAAAATAATTGCAACTTTTTTCCATTCTGACAATGATAACTGCTGAACAGGAATACTCTCACTGGTTTGCTCTGCCGCATAAACAGTATAGCCCTGGGCTTTGAGTAGTTCAATTGCTTCAGAAGATTGTTGGGAATAGTTCCATGCAACGGTTTCAGTAGCCCCTAGCGCTGTCTTGTGAATATCGCGATGGGGCGGGCAGGGAGTATAGCCGGTCAGATAAACAGATTCTATTAAAAAAGCATCTGCAGAACGAAACACACTGCCCACATTATGCATACTTCGGATGTTTTCCAGCACAACGACAATGGGATGCTTGTTCGACCGGTGAAATTCATCCACCGATTTACGATTCAACGCATCCATGCTGAGTTTTTGCATGCCGCAAAGTTATAACAATGCACCTTCTTCACTCCTCAAAACACCGCTCCGTTTTTAAATTGTTACCTTTGCAGGAAATTAATAAAAAAAGAATGAACTTATTTGAAGCGCTTGGATTGGAGGAAAGACTGATGCAAGCTATTAACGAACTTGGTTTTACCCAACCTACACCTATACAAGAAAAAGCCATCCCTATCTTATTGAGCGGCACCAAAGACCTCATCGGTCTGGCACAAAC
>JAULVS010000024.1:0-4781 GCA_032110905.1 Chitinophagaceae bacterium
ATCAACGAAGCGAAGATTCATGCCAAAATGCAGGAGAACAAAAAGAAGCCGGTGACGAAATCTAAATGGCAACAGCGACTGGAGCAGATGCAGCAATCGAATCAAAAGCTGCAGGATACGCGCAACAAACCCAATCCGAAGAAATAATATAGTTGAGTCGTTTATTTGTTTAGGGGTTGAGGCGTTGATTTGTTGAGGCGTTTAGAGGTTTAGGGGTTTAGTTGTTTAGCCTCATCTCTTAATTTCTCCCTGTCTCGCACTTTCGTAACCCATAACTCTTTAAAAAATTTCCCGCGTCTTCTTTTCATTTGTATCTTTCCTATCAATGAATAGAAAAATAAAATTTCTTTTTCTTTTACTGATAACTACTGTCATTTCATCGTGCAGCAGAGTATATCAGCCGGTTAAAATACAAGCCTCTTCAATTCAGGTCAAAGGTGAATCAATAGATTCCGGGATAAACAGGATGCTTATTCCATACCGGGATAATATGAATGTTGCAATGGAGGAAGTGATAGGAAATGTTCAAGTCGATTTAACCAAGTCGCAACCTGAATGTAATCTGGGCAATTTCATGGCGGATGCTTTAATGGAAGCTGCAGCTCGTGAATATGGTATTCGACCTCATGCTGCATTTATGAACTATGGAGGTATCCGTTTGCCAGTTATAAAAGCAGGGCCAGTTACAACCGGTAAAATTTATGAGTTGTTTCCATTTGATAACCTTTTAGTGCTGGTAGCTTTAAAAGGGAATGTATTACAATCTTTTTTAAATCATATATCTACAAAAGGAGGCTGGCCTGTTTCAGGAATAAGGATGCAGATAAAAGATAAAAAGGCCATCAATGTTTTGATCGGAGATACTCCGCTTCATAACGATAGTACCTATGTCATTGCAATTGGAGATTACACTGCCAATGGAGGAGATGATGCAGTGATGCTAAAGGGGTTGCCGCAGCAAAACAAGGGATACCTGATGCGCGATGCGTTTCTTTCTTATTTGCTTCGGTTGAAAAAAGAAGGGAAGAATCTTTATGCAGAAACTGAAAAAAGAGTAACCAATGCTGAGTAGAAAGGATTTTTTACGTTATTCCACCATGGCAGCCGGATCGGTGCTGGTGCCTTTTGGTGATGCATTGGCGTTTTCCCAAAGGCAGAAACTTGTTATTCTTCATACTAATGATACACATAGCCGGCTTGATCCTTTCCCAATGGATGGAAGCAGAAATCAGGGCATGGGTGGTGTAGCTGCGAGAGCAAGACTTATTTCTGAAATAAGAAACCAGGAAGAGCATGTTTTGTTGCTGGATGCAGGAGATATTTTTCAAGGAACCCCTTATTTTAATCTTTACAAGGGAGAACCAGAAATGAAGGCGATGGAGTGGATGAAGTATGATGCCTGTACAATGGGTAATCATGACTTTGACGGCGGAATTGATCTGTTTGCCGACCAGCTGAAACACGTTCGTTTTCCGGTGCTTAGTTGTAACTATGATTTCTCTGAAACACCGATGGCCGGGAAAACAAAACCTTATCAGATTTTCCGAAAAGGGAATTTAAAAATCGGCATCACAGGAGTAGGGATTGAATTGGCAGGTCTGGTCCCTGATTCTTTATTTGGCAAAACCGGATATGTGGAGCCGGTTTCTGTATTAAATCGCACGGCTTCTAAATTAAAACATCAGCTAGGATGCGACCTGGTCATTTGTTTGTCACACCTTGGTTATGAGTATAAGAACGACCCTAACAGAATCAGTGATGTAAAGCTCGCTGCATTAACTGAAGATGTGGATATCATCATAGGCGGGCATACCCATACTTTTTTGCAAACACCCGTCAGTATCTTAAATAAGAAGGGGCGGGAAGTGTTAATAAATCAGGTGGGCTGGGGCGGTCTGGTGCTGGGCAGAATAGACTTGGAATTCCAGTCCGGAAAAGGTTTCAGGAAGATTTCTTCACAAACTGTTTTTTTAGATAAAAAAACAAGTGAATAAAAAATTTTTTTTTCCACAAAAAGTTGGATATTCGCCGTCCCGCATAATTTTTTTTTCTGATTGTAAAACAGGGAAAAAAATTTAGCTTAGAATAACAATTCATCATCGAGATAAACTGCTTTTGGAAAAATGGCTAAGACGGCTGATCAAGTTTGGAATAATTGTTTAGCTATCATAAAGGATATTGTTGAATGGCAACCCTATAAAACATGGTTTGAACCCATCAAGCCGGTTTCTTTAAAGGATAAGATTCTTACCATACAGGTGCCAAGTCAGTTCTTTTATGAATACCTGGAAGAACATTATGTAACGCTCCTCGCAAAAACACTGAAGCGTGAGCTGGGTAAAGATGCAAATCTGGAGTACCGCATTATGATGGACAGCGGGGCAAAAGGCTCAGAGCCTATTACTATGGATGTGCCAGGTAAAGGGTATAAAACCTATACCAACAATGAAATGGATTTTCCGCTGGTGATCAGCAATCCAGTAAAAAATCCTTTCGTTATCCCCGGTTTGAAGAAGGTTCAGATAGATCCTCAGCTTATTCCTAAACATACATTTGAATCTTTTGTGGAAGGCGATTGTAACCGTGTTGCTCGTCGTGCCGGCAAAACAATTGCAGAGAAACCCGGGGCCACTTCTTTTAACCCGCTTGTTATTTACGGAGCTTCCGGTTTGGGGAAAACACATTTGGCACAGGCAATAGGTAATGAAGTAAAAAGACTTCATCCGGGAAAAGTTGTTTTATATGTCAGCAGTGAGAAATTCATCAACCAGTTTGTTGATCATAGCAGAAACAATGCCATCAACGATTTCATTCATTTCTATCAGTTGATTGATGTGCTTATTCTGGATGATGTGCAGAATTTTAACCGTGCAGAAAAAACACAGGATGCATTTTTTGCCATATTTAATCACCTTCATCAAAGCGGCAAACAGCTGGTTTTAACATCAGATAAGCCACCAAAAGACTTGGAAGGTGTACAGGAAAGGTTGTTAAGCCGTTTTCGTTGGGGTTTAAGTGCAGATCTTCAAATTCCGGATTATGATACTAGAATCGAGATTCTAGAAATGAAAATGAAAGCGGATGGACTTGATTTACCTCTGGATGTGGTTAAATACATAGCTTATAATATCAATGCCAATATGCGTGAATTGGAAGGGGCACTGATATCACTTCTTGCTCAGTCATCACTGAATAAAAAAGAAATTGACCTTGATCTTGCGAAGCGGGTACTGAAGAATTTTGTTAAAACATCTTCTAAGGAAATTACTATTGATGCCATTCAGAAAATGGTCTGCGAATATTTTGATGTTTCTTACGACAAGCTGTTACAAAAAACGAGAAAACGTGAAATTGTACAGGCACGTCAGATCACAATGTATCTTGCCAAAACATTCACTAAGAATTCATTGAAAACTATTGGCGAACATTTTGGAGGAAGAGATCACACTACAGTTATTCACTCTTGCCAGACGGTGAAAGACCTGATGGATACAGATAGTTTATTTAAAGAAAGTGTAATGGAATTGCAGCAAAAAGTACAGCTTGCTTCTATGTAATGAAAATTGTATTTAAAACTCTCCTGTTTCCTTGCATTTAAATCGGTTTAAATCTTTATTTTTGTCGCCCCTTTCAAAGGGTGCGCTGAAAATCAGCAAGGGGTGAGGTGGATGAGTGGCTGAAATCAGTAGTTTGCTAAACTGCCGTACGGGTAACTCTGTACCGAGGGTTCGAATCCCTCCCTCACCGCAAACAGTTCACACTTACTTAAGTGTTAACTGTATGTGTTTTGAAGTACAATTATAAATGAAGTTGTACAATTAGATTCGGGAAGTAGTCTCGCCTCAGACGAGAGTAGCGCACCGATGAAAGGATGAAAAATAGTTCGGGAAGTAGCGCAGGCCGGTAGCGCACCTGGTTTGGGACCAGGGGGTCGCAGGTTCGAATCCTGTCTTCCCGACAAGTCATTAAAGCCCTTGGCGAAAGCCAAGGGCTTTAATATTTGTAAGTGCGGAAAGCTTGCTTTCATGCGCTTACAAATAGTAAAGCATGGCTCACGAAGTGAAGCCGGGCTTTAATGATTTAGCTCCCCTCTATGGATCACCGAGCGCAGCGAGGTAATCCTGTCTTCCCGACGAACACAATCAAGCCTCTGCATTTTGCAGGGGCTTTTTTAATGCGAGCGATTGAAGCTCGCTTCAAATAGCGATGCATATAAAGTCAAAAGCGAGTGAAACGAGCGTGGCTTGATTGTATTTGGCCCCCCCATAGAATCACCGAGCGAAGCGAGGTAATCCTGTCTTCCCTACAAATAGACAAAACCTATGCTCGTTAAACAAGCAAGTTAAAGTCTGTTTAGCTCAGCCTTCAATAGATTACTGCAAATAATCCTTATGATTTAATGAAAAAAAAGCCGAAGAGAGTATAGTTGTTTTTTATTTGTCGGCATGACTTAATTCTTACTTTCTTGCCTAAATTCAATAAAAAGACGAAACTATATTATCTAATTAGTTAATTACCACAGTATCAAATTGGCTAATTCTCAAATTGCCAAACCCGCTACCTGTATTTCTTCATTATTCATTCGGATAACCTGTAAATGTTTTTTCGTTTTTTCTTGTTTTACAGTAGGAAATTCGACACTTGTGCTCTGAAGTAATTCTTCATAAGCTTTTGTCTGCGATAGCAGTGCTTTTTTCATATTACGAATGATGAAATAACAAACAGTTATTCCAAGTGTCATACCTATTAAAAAGGCATGTGTTGTGAAAAAAATAAAATTA
>JAULVS010000025.1:0-4028 GCA_032110905.1 Chitinophagaceae bacterium
CAGGCATGCTTGCAAATCATGTTAGAGAAAAACTGCACGGCAACACCACTTATTTCAATCGCAATTTTCACATTGAACCTACCAATGTATGCGTATTTAGTTGTCAGTTTTGTTCTTACTCCCGCTTATATGCAAAACGTGAAGAAGGCTGGGAGCTGACGATAGATGAAATGGTTGATCGTGTAAAAAAATATGACGGTAAACCTGTTACCGAAGTTCATATTGTTGGCGGTGTTCACCCGAAAATGGATTTACAGTTTTTTGCAACACTTTTAAAAGCAATTAAAACACACCGACCCGAATTACATATTAAAGCTTTTACAGCAGTAGAATATGATTATATGTTCCGCAAGGCAAAAGTGAGTGTTGAAGAAGGATTGAAATTTTTAATTAATAACGGACTCGACTCTATACCCGGCGGAGGCGCAGAAATTTTTCATACTGAAATCCGTGAACAAATATGTGCAGATAAAGTGGATGCTGATGGATGGTTAAACATTCATGAAACAGCCCATCAGCTTGGCTTACCCACCAATGCCACCATGCTGTACGGACACATTGAATCTTTTTATCACCGGATTGATCACATGCAAAGACTGCGTTCTTTGCAGGACAGAACAAAAGGATTTCAGACTTTTATACCGCTTAAATTTCGCAACAAAGACAATGACATGCAGCATGTGGCCGAGAGTTCGGTGATTGAGGACATGAAACTGTACGCGATCGCGCGACTATACCTCGATAATTTTCCGCACCTCAAAGCATACTGGCCGATGTTGGGAAGGCAAAATGCTCAGATGACTTTAAGTTTTGGTGTTAATGACCTTGATGGAACAATAGATGACAGCACAAAAATTTACAGTATGGCAGGGAGCGAAGAACAGAACCCTACGATGACAACTGATGAACTAGTAAACCTCATTCGTCAGGCAGGAAGACTCCCTGTTGAAAGAGACACACGGTACAATATTTTAAATACGTTCGAACCTAAAGAGAGTGCAGGATTATCCTAATCTATAATTCTTCAGCGAAAAATACCGTAAGAATTTGATTTGTTGTTATAAGTTTTCTTTCAGGATGTTTAGAAAATTATTTCTGGAAATAAACTCCCCACCTAAGCTTTCCAAGTGCTCAGAATAAACCTGACAATCGATCAGAACGACTCCATCCTCCTGCAATTGTTTCGTCAAGCTGATGAAAGCGTATTTACTCGCATTGCTCACTTTGCTGAACATACTTTCTCCAAAGAAAAGCTTACCCATTCTGATGCCATATAAACCACCAACAAGTGAATCATTTTCCCAGGCTTCAGCACTCACTGCATAACCTGTCTCATGCAGGTCGCAATAAGCAGCAATCATCTCATGCGTGATCCATGTTCCTTCCCAAAGCCTAAGCTGTGCACATGCCCGAATGACGGCATCAAAGGAATAGTTCACCTTATATGAAAATCGCTTACTGCGAAGCACCTGTTTCATACTTTTGCTCACACGAATGTTTTCTGGAAACAATACAAATCTCGGATCAGGACACCACCAATGAATGGGTTCATTTTCTGAGAACCAGGGGAAAATCCCGGCTCGGTAAGCAAGTAGGAGGCGCTCCCGACTAAGATCTCCACCAATTGCGAGCAGACCGTTTTCATCAGTGGAGGAAGAATCAGGGAAAGATAAATCTTGAGATAAGCAGACAACAGGCATAATACAGATATTTCTCAGTTTGCCTCTTCTACTGTTGCCCCTATTTTCCTATCTGTAATTTCATCACACATTTTTCGCAAGGTGTCGTAATTCCCGTGCTTCACTGCATATTTCCCTGTGTGATGGATCAGCCAGGCACATTGTTCTGCTTGTTCTCTGTTATGACCACATACTTCCATAAGGGTTTCAATCACCCAGTCGAAAGTATTCACATCGTCGTTCCATACAATAAGGCGGAAAGGATCCTGAATGTCCTCCAATACTTCAACATCTTGCTGCTCTTTTGTATGCGTGAGAGAGAATTGCATTATGCAAAATTATAACTATTCCATTTATTCACACATTTACAAAAAATAGTAAATTGAAGAAACAGTCATATACATTAAAAACCGCGGGATTCAACCAATCTCTTCAATAAATAAGCTATTTAACTAATGAATCCACAAAAGAATAAAAATATCCGGCCTCAATAAAAAAAGAAAGTGCTGCTACTAAAAGGAAAATGGCAGGAGAATAAAACCTGGTTTTATTAACGAGGTAATAGATGACGGCAGTAAAATTTAATGTAAGCCCAAGAAACAGTGCAACATTAAACCATTCTCCTATATGCCTAATATATTCATTCTGATCTTCCAACACGGCCGATATAAACAGAATAACTGAAGCAAAAAATGAAAATAAGCTTGCAATGATACCTATAACTTCAATGTTATTCAGGAGAATTGACAATATTACTTTTTGAGCAGAGCTGGAAGTGGCTTTCTTTTTCTTTATTCTGGTTTTATCAACTCTTCCGGATGATATATTTTCAATATCGAGAAGCCATTCGTTGCAACTTTGATAGCGTTCTTCCCTGCCCTTTTCACAAGCTCTCAATATTGTTTCATAGTAGATAGAGTCGTATCCGCTTTTCGGCAAAGTTTCGTGGACAATCTTATTAAAAATATCAAACTGGGAAATATTTTCTGTGTCATAGGGTGCTTTCCCGTTGATTGCGTAGTACATAGTGATACCCAAAGAATAAATATCGCTTCGAAAATCAATGGACCTGTCAGCTTTTACCTGTTCCGGGCTCATATAAACGGTCGTTCCCATCTGAGTTCCTGTTTGGGTAAATTCATCCCCTTGACCGAAGATTTTAGCGATACCGAAGTCGAGAATTTTAACCTGACCGTTTTTTAAAATAAAAATATTGGAAGGTTTGATGTCGCGGTGTACAATTCCATTTTCGTGTGCGTATTGAAATGCACTTAAAATCTGAGTGAAAAGGGTTTTTATTTCCTCATCATCCAGCCTGCCTTTTCTTATGATTCTTTCCCGAAGATCTTCACCCTCAAGGTATTCCATGATAATATAACTAACAGGATGCTCATCATAATCAAACACCTCGGTTATATTCTGGTTTTTAAGTTTGGCCATCAACTCGGCCTCTTTCTTAAATCGTTCTCTGAATTGGGCATTTCCCGACAAATACGGATTGAGCACCTTGATAGCTACTTTCTTTTTAATAGTATCGTGCTCTGCTTCATAAACGGAAGCCATCCCTCCTTCTCCTATCAGCCTGAGAACCCTGTATTGTGCAATGATTGAATTGATCATAATCAATCGTAAGTTATCTAACTGAAGCTAAAATAGTGATTGTTTTTATAAATAATTTTATCACAAAAGCCGATCTCGATCTCACAACATATAAGGGAGAAAGTAGGTTTTATGCTTTAAAAATCAGGGTTAATTACCTTTCTTGTTTTTTCGAAAAAAATTTCAAATTACATTTCCTACCCTTATCTTTGCAATCCAATTAGGGAGCATAGCTCAGTTGGTTCAGAGCATCTGCCTTACAAGCAGAGGGTCCGCGGTTCGAGCCCGTGTGCTCCCACAAAAACCTCGCACAAACGGCGAGGTTTTTTTATTTATGACCTATCACACCTATATTTTGTACTCTGTGCAAAGAGATCGCTATTATATTGGATCTACCGGCGATAACCTGGAAGAGCGATTACGGAGACACAACACCAATCACAAAGGATTTACAGGAACTGCCAATGATTGGACTTATTTTCATTTTGAAGAATTTACTTCAAAAGAAGAAGCGGTAAAAAGAGAGAAAGAGATTAAGGCAATTAAGTCGCGCAAGTATATAGAATCATTGAAGAAATAGTTGGTTCAGAGCTATCCCGACGAAGTCGGGAGGGTCCGCGGTTCGAGCCCGTACCGCAAGCGGTACAGGTCGTGCTCCCACAAAAACCTCGCACAAACGGCGAGGTTTTTTTATTTATGACCTATCACACCTATATTTTGTACTCTGTGCAAAGAGATCGCTATTATATT
>JAULVS010000026.1:0-31185 GCA_032110905.1 Chitinophagaceae bacterium
AGCCTAAAATGAATTTTAACTGCTAAACGATAACGGATAACTGCTAACCGATAACCGCCAACTGTTTTCGAGGTCCCGAGCGGATTCGAACCGCTGTAGGAGCTTTTGCAGAGCTCTGCCTAGCCACTCGGCCACAGGACCTTGTTGAAATGCAAAAGTAGTATATTCGAGCAAAATCGCCCAATTCATATGCAACGAATTGCTGAATCTGAATTAATCATCAACAGCCGGGGCGCTGTTTATCACCTGGATCTGCGTCCGGAAGAACTTGCTTCTACCGTTATCACAGTAGGTGACCCCGATCGTGTTGAAGAAGTTTCCAAACACTTTGACCATATTGAATACAAAGGTCGACACCGCGAATTTATCACGCACACAGGTACAATTGGCAATAAACGAATTACTTGCTTATCAAGCGGTATTGGTCCTGACAATATCGACATTGTGATGAATGAACTGGATGCACTTGTAAATATTGATTTCGCTAGTCGCACCATCAAACCAGAACTGCATCAGCTTCACATCCTGCGTATGGGTACCTGCGGCAGCTTGCAATCTGATATACCGGTTGATAGCTATGTTGCTTCTACACATGGTCTCGGATTAGACAATCTGCTAAATTTTTATCGAGGCGAAAACAACGAAGAAGAAAAACAAATCCTTCATTCATTTATTACGCACACCCGCGTGAATGAGCAAATTACCAATCCCTATATAGCAGGCGCCGGATCTAAATTGCTGAAACATTTCACAGATGGTTATCACAATGGAATCACGATCACTTGTCCCGGTTTTTACGGCCCTCAGGGAAGAGTCCTTCGTTTAGGCTTGAAGTTTCCAGGATTAAATGATCATTTAACTTCTTTTCTATTTGGCCCCCATCGAATTTCTAATTTTGAAATGGAAACTTCTGCAATCTACGGACTTGGTCGTTTGCTTGGGCACCAATGCCTTTCTCTAAATGCAGTCGTTGCAAACCGAGTACGAAAAGAATTTAGTAAAGATGGTCAGGCAGCTGTCCGTGGATTGATACGACATTCTTTAGATATCATTTCATCGATATGAACATTATTTTTTTTAAATACCAGGGCACCGGAAACGATTTTGTCCTGCTCGACAACCGTACAGGCTCTTACAACCAGCTTACACAGGAGCAGATCGCTTTTTTATGTCACCGCCGTTACGGAATTGGCGCAGATGGGTTAATGCTCTTACAAGAAAAAGAGGGCTACGATTTTGAAATGATTTATTTCAATGCGGATGGCGCACCGGGAAGTATGTGCGGAAACGGAGGACGTTGCATTGTATTATTTGCTCATCATCTTGGTGTCATACAAGAGAAAGCATATTTTCTGGCTTCAGATGGACCTCATCAAGCAAATATTTCAATCAATGAAACGATCGAACTGAAAATGATAGATGTTAATGGTATCAGCAAAGAAAATGATAGTACGGTACTTGACACTGGCTCTCCGCATTATGTAAAAATAGTAAGCGATCTCCCCTCTTTTGATATGGACAAAGAAGGGAAATCTGTACGTTATAGTCTGGCTTATGCCGAAAAAGGAATTAATGTAAATTTTATTGAGCACCTTGAAGAAGGCATTGCCATACGCACTTATGAACGAGGTGTGGAAGCTGAAACATACTCCTGCGGGACCGGAGCTACAGCTGCCGCCATCTCTGTTGCAAAAGACATCGCCGGCATACAGCATATTCCCGTTAAAACAGCCGGTGGTTTGCTGACAATAAAATTTGAAAAAAAAGGAGAGTTTTTATTTGAAAACATCTGGTTATGCGGCCCGGCAAAACAGGTCTTTAAAGGAAGCATAGACATATAAAAGAAAGAGTAAAACCATGTTTTCTACGCTATACCATTTAGACAAACTTCATATTCTTGATAAAACAGAAGAAGTTATCAGGGAAATGATTCGCACCTGTACCGGCATTAAAGAAGAAGATTTTTTCAAACCAAAAGATAAATTGTCGGCTTGCGACCACCTAAATCATCTTGAAGCTGCCATTGCAGAAACCTGGTCAAAAATATTTACACCAAAGCTGATCCTTCGCTGGAAATATGGCAGACCAAAACATGAGTCTTTCTCTTACGAACAAATGGAAGAAACCTGTCAGCATTTAAAAAATGAAGAAATACAAGAAAGGCTGCAGCAACTTTATCTCAATAAGAATAAAAAAATGAAAGAGTTAAATAAAGAAGAAAGGCTAAATGAGTTTATCTATCAAACAGAAAGATACCTCAATGAAATACGGTTTTACTGGGAAGACGATCAGATGGATACCTATCAGGTACCGAATGATCAACTTGGGCTGATCACAGCCAGAGAATGGATGTATTATACAATTATCCTCTCTTGGACACAGTTGAATAAAGTGCGAAAAATAAAGGAAGAAGTTCGCAACAACCATGTTACTGCAAGCAATAGCTGATTCACCTTTTCTTCCCCTTACCTTTGCACCGAAATGTTGCAATATTTCAAAAATATCGACGGACAAACACAGGAAATAGATCGCCCGGATATAGATAGCTGGGTAAATATCATTCCTCCTTTGAAACAGGAAGAGTTTTCTGAAATTTCAGAAACACTTGATATCCCTTTAGATTTTCTTGCCGACTCACTGGATATTGATGAACGTTCACGTTTTGAACTGGAAGACAATGTAAAACTCATTGTAATCAAAACTCCAACGGAAAATAATTCATTCAATGACAGCGATGCTTTTTATATTACCATCCCGATTTGCATCATCCTTACACATAATCAGATCGTTACGGTTAATTCTTTCGATAACGGCGCAATCAAAAAATTTCTCAGCACGTTCCAGAATCGGCATTCTGATAAAAGGAACATGATGGTGCTGAAAATATTTGAGAAAATTGTCACCACTTTCATGGATTATCTGAAAGAGATCAACCAAAGGAGAAACCAGCTGGAGCAAAAACTATACGATGCAAACCGAAACGAAGAACTGCTAGATCTGATGCGTATCCAGAAAAGCCTTGTTTACTTCGTAACGGCACTGAGAAGCAATGAAATGCTTTTAATGAAACTGAAACGTACTAATTTTCTAGGACTAAATGCCGATGAAGAAGAATTTCTTGATGACTTGATTGTAGATACCAGTCAGGCCCTTGAAATGGCAAATATTTATACCAATATCCTAAGTTCTACGATGGATGCGTTTGCAAGTATTATTAGTAACAACCAGAACCAAGTGATGAAAAGACTTACCTCTGTTACTGTGATGTTACAACTCCCTACCCTGGTAGCCAGTATCTATGGCATGAATGTGCCGATACCCGGACAACACAGCAGCGTTGCGTTTTATATTCCGATGGTATTGTCATTTGGCTTATCACTGATAATCGGACTTTACTTTATGCGCAAGAAATATTTCAAACCCTGATGACTTCCTTGTTTAATATTCGTGTTTACGGAATCCTGATCACACCAAACCGAGAAGTTGTTGTGAGTGATGAGTTTATTAGAGGAGGCTATTTCACTAAATTCCCGGGTGGTGGTCTCGAATTCGGTGAAGGCACCAGAGAATGTTTAAGAAGGGAATTAATGGAAGAGATGAACCTCAATGTGGAAGTAGGCGATCATATTTACACTACTGATTATTTTCAGATGAGCGCCTTCAATCCGACTCATCAAATACTTTCCATCTACTACTACATTCACCCAACAGAAACGATAAGTACCGCCTTCAAACAAATACCTTTTGATTTTAGTCCCGACCAAACCGCCAACCGCAATGGAGAAGCAGAAGTATTTCGCTTAATCTCTATTGATGAATTTGATGAAAACAGTGTATCGTTGCCGATCGATAAAATAGTAGCGCGACTAATTAAAGAAAGACATTAAAGAGACGAAGCAGAGCTACCCTCTTTAAGTAAAAATGGTTTCATCCAGGTCTGATAAGCTTCAGGCAGTGTATGCACAAGTCCTTCAAATCCACCTTCCGAAATACTATCGTGAAGTACCTGAAAAACAACTGATACCGTTTTCAATGCCCGTTGATCATTGCCTAAATCATGCCCTGCCAAATTGCTATCTTCTTTTCTTATCTCATCCAGAAAATCATCAATATGTCGTAAACGTATATATTCCCCGCCGGGCTTCCATCCATCCACATACACAGCTTTCAGCGCCATTGGTAGCTGTGCCAGTAACTGAAACGATTCGTCCAATGACAAACGGTTTCTCAAAGCATGTAAAACGGAGCGGATGACCCTGCCGGCCTGGTCTCTCGGAACATTTAACTCATCCGAAACCTGGTTAACAAAAGCATTGCCTTTTGCAGCATATTGCATAAAATCTAGTGACATAGCTTATTTTTTTCCGGTAGGTGACGCATCAATTTCAAAACTCAGCTTAACATTTACCCTATACTCTGCTATCTTACCACTTTTGACCACTGCACTATGGTCTTTCACATATACAGAACGGATATTTTTTATTGTTTTCGAAGCCTCTGCGATTGCCGATTGTGCTGCATCTTCCCAGCTTTTTGTGGAGCTCGACATAAGCTCAAGTACTTTAATGACTGACATAGGTGTTTTTTAATATGATGAATGCCTCAAATGTAACTACCTGTAAAAGGCTTGAAAAATGACAAGTATCAGGTTTCAACTAATCTTCAAAATCCACTTTTGCCATTCATCCATTAAATCATTACTGCACCATAGTTTTATTATCTTTATACTCTATAAAATACCCCAATTGCCGCTTATGCTTGTGAGGATTTCCAATTGCCTTTTATTGTTGGCTTTGATCAGCTTTTCCTGCGGGAGTAAGAAAGATGACAATAGCCGGAAAAACGACAAGAAAAACAACCAGCCGCAGGCCGTTGTTGGATACATTGTCAAATACGGATTAATCAGTGAAGACTTAAATCTTCCTGCCCATCTTTTACCTGAAGAGGCAACAGAAATTCATCCGGAAAGTTCGGGCATTATTGAAACTTTATCGATTCTGGAAGGTGCAACGGTACAGCAAGGGGCATTGCTAGCAAAACTGAATGATGACGAATTACAGGCACAATTAAAAAAGCTGAGTATACAATTACAGATTGCCTTAAAAACAGAAGAAAGAAATAAAGAACTGCTTTCTGTTAACGGCATCAGTCAGCAAGATTATGATCTAAGTTTTTTACAGGTGAATAATATCCGGGCAGATATCGATCTGGTGAAATCTCAAATTAGAAAAACTGAAATACGTGCTCCTTTCACAGGTAAAATCGGATTCAGAAATATTTCACGAGGTGCCTATGTTACACCCTCAACTGCACTCACAACGATACGTCAATTACAAACCCTCAAACTTGAGTTCAGCGTTCCCGATAAGTATGCAGCACGTATTAAAACCGGCGATCAGTTTTATTTCAACGTACAAGGAAGTTCTTCTTTATTTGCCGCAAATGTTTATGCAATTGAATCATATGTGAATGAACAAACAAGAGGCATGAATGTGCGTTGTCGGGTTTCAGGAAATGACCCTTCACTCGTTGCGGGTGCTTATGCAAGCGTAAATATGAATACAAGCGGTAATACACAAACTTTGCTGATTCCCACACAGTCAGTTATTCCTCAAACAAGAGGGAAAAAAGTAATTCTTTATCGTGGGGGTATTGCGCAAATGACAGATGTCCAAACTGGCTTGCGCGATTCCGCACGCATTGAAATATTAAACGGTCTTAAAGAAGGAGATACAATACTTGTTACCGGACTGATGAGTGTAAAACAGGATAATCCGGTTAAACTAACCAAAGTGGATTGATTATGCGTATAAGTGATCTCAGTCTTAACCGACCGGTTCTTGCCATTGTTCTCAACATTATCATTGTTTTGTTTGGCATTATTGGTTTCAGATTTCTCGGTGTGCGGGATTACCCTGCTATTGATCCACCCAATATCAACGTCAGAACAACCTACCCCGGTGCCAATGCCGACGTGATTGAATCACAAATCACAGAACCACTTGAAAAAGCCATCAATGGTGTGGCAGGTGTAAAAAATATTACCTCAAGCAGCAGTCAGAGTAACAGCAATATCAATGTGGAATTTGAACTTGGGTACAACCTTGAAGAAGCAGCCAACGATGTTCGCGATAAAGTTTCTCAGACCGTACGATCTTTGCCTGAAGACCTTGAATCACCTCCTATTGTTACCAAGGCCGATGCGAGCAGCGACCCTATTTTGTCGATGACCGTTCAGAGTGAAACACGCAACCAGCTGCAGATAACTGAATATGCAACTAATAACTTATTAGAAAGATTACAAACGATTCCCGGAGTCAGCAACGTAATTATTTGGGGAGAAAAGAAATACGCCATGCGTATCTGGCTTTCTCCGGAAAAGATGCTGGCCAACAACATCACAGCATCAGATATACAAACAGCTTTACGCAAAGAAAACATAGAACTTCCCTCCGGTAAAATTGCAGGCAATAAAACTGAATTAACAGTTCGTACGTTCGGACGATTATCCTCTGAAGATGATTTCAGCAATCTTATCGTAAAAAATACAGGAGGACGTACCATTTTATTGCGCGATGTTGCTGAGGTTGTATTGGGTCCGGAAAATGAAGAAAGTATTTTAAAAGAACGAGGCATCCCAATGATTGCACTTGCTGTTGTTCCCCAGCCGGGAAGCAACTATGTTGCCATTGCAGATGAATTTTATAAGAGACTGGATCTAATTAAAAAAGAAGTACCCGCTGATATTCGGCTCGATATTGCACTAGACCAAACAAAATTCGTTCGTAAGTCTATTACGGAAGTACAGGAAACCCTGATCATCGCATTCTTGCTCGTTGTATTGATCATCTTTTTATTCTTCCGCGACTGGATCATTGCCATTCGTCCTCTTATTGATATACCTGTATGTTTGATCGGTGCATTTTTTATTATGTACATCGCCGGATTTACTATCAATGTTCTCACTTTACTTGCGATTGTACTAGCAACAGGACTGGTTGTAGATGACGGTATTGTAGTAACTGAAAATATATTCAAAAAGATGGAACGCGGCATGAACAAATACCGCGCAGCAAGAGAAGGATCAAGTGAAATCTATTTTGCGGTTATTTCCACTTCTATTACCCTCGCTGTTGTATTTCTTCCTATTATATTTCTTCAAGGATTCGTCGGTCGCTTATTCCGCGAGTTTGGAATTGTGGTAGCAGGCGCTGTTTTGATTTCCGCCTTTGTATCTCTTACTCTTACGCCTGTACTTAATGTTTTTCTCAGCAGGAGAAAAGGACAAAGCCACGGTTGGTTCTATCGCGTTACAGAACCTTTTTTCATTAAAATGGAATCGGGCTACAATAACATTCTTTCCGGCTTCATGAAACAACGCTGGGTTGCAGTATTACTTGTTTTGATCTGCAGTGCTTCTATTTATTTCCTTTTCAACGACCTTCAAAGTGAGCTTGCTCCGCTGGAAGACAGAAGCCAGTTTCGTTTGCAGGTGACAGGGCCTGAAGGAACGAGCTTTGATGCAATGGATGCTTCTATTGATAAACTTACAAATCTGATCATCGATAGTGTTCCAGAAAACAAAACCATCATCTCAGTTACAGCACCGGGTTTTATTGGCAGCGGCGCTGTGAATACAGGATTTGTAAGAGCTCTTTTATCAGATCCGAATGAACGAAACCGTTCACAACAGGACATTGTGAACATGATGAGCAAAAGCCTGCCGAAATACAATGAAGTAAAAGCTTTCGCTATACAGGAACAAACGATCTCGGTTAACCGAAGAGGTGGTCTGCCTGTACAGTTCGTGTTGCAGCATAACGATTTTGAAAAAATAAAATCAGCGCTTCCCAAATTCATAGAAGCTGCCGGAAAGAGCAATGTATTTGCAGGTGTAGATGCAGATCTCAAATTCAATAAACCTGAACTCCGGATCAATATCAATCGCTTAAGAGCTAGCACGCTGGGGGTAAGCGCAGCTGATATTTCTGAAACACTTCAACTTGCTTTAACCAATAGGCGCTTTGGTTACTTTATCAAAGAAGGAAAGCAATACCAAGTAATGGGACAGGTTGCCAGAAGTGACCGCGATGACCCGAAGGATTTAAAAAATCTTTATGTAAGGTCTTCATCCGGACAACTCTACCCTCTTGACGAATTTGTGAGTATTACAGAAGAAACGACACCTCCCACCCTTTATCATTTCAATCGTTACAAATCGGCAACAATTAGTGCAGGTCTAGCACCGGGAAAAACAATTGGTGATGGCATCAAGGAAATGGAAGCAATTGCCAAAACTATTCTTGATGAATCATTCAGTACTGCGCTATCCGGTGCTTCTCGTGATTTCAAAGAAAGTTCAGGGAATACAGCTTTTGCATTTGGACTAGCATTGGTTCTAATTTTTCTAGTACTAGCTGCACAGTTTGAAAGTTTCATAGACCCGCTCATTATTATGATCACTGTGCCGCTTGCTATGGCAGGGGCATTATTATCACTGTGGATGTTTGATCAAACGATTAATATATTTTCACAGATAGGTATGATTATGCTGATCGGACTTGTAACCAAAAACGGAATCTTGATTGTTGAATTCGCCAATCAGAAAAAGCAAAACGGTATGAATCGTTTTGATGCTGTCATTGAAGCAGCAACCATGCGATTACGTCCCATCCTGATGACCAGTCTTGCGATGAGTCTGGGTGCTTTGCCGTTAGCCTTGTCATTGGGAGCTGCTTCTACAAGCCGTATCCCTCTTGGTATTGTGATTGTAGGAGGAATTTTATTTTCACTGTTTCTTACACTGCTGGTTATACCCGCCATTTATTCATTGCTTTCATCCAAAAGAATTATCAATAGGGAAAAAGAGATGGAACTGGCAGAGGCTTCAAATCAATATGAAGATGAACTATAATCATATCAATCGAATTATTACAGTCAATAAAAGAGCCTTTTTTTTATTGGCTGTTTTGCTACTACAGTTATCTTCTTACGCCCAATCTGTTCCGCTTACACTGGAAGAAGCAATCAGAATAGGTGTTGAAAATAATTTCCAGGTGAAAATGATGAAGAATGACCAGCGGAGCAATGTCATATTAAATAATTGGGGTACCGCAGGATTGTGGCCAACTATCAGTTTGAATGCAGTAAAAGGCATTGCATCTAATTCACTCGAACAAAAACTGGCTAATGGTACTTTGATAGAAAGAGATGGTGCAATTTTGAGAAATACGAATGCCGGACTTGCAATCAGCTGGCGAATCTTTGATGGCATGCGTATGTTTGCCACCAAGAAACGACTGGAAGAGCTGGAAAGAAACGGAGAACTAAGTTTCAGGCGACAAATCATCACAACTGTTTTTGATATCATCGGCTCCTTTCATTTGCTGCTACAGCTTGAACAACAAAAGAAAGCACTCGAACAATCCATTGCTTTTTTCCGGGAAAGAAAAAAAATTGCTGATGATCGTTTCAGAATAGGCACAGCCGCAAAAACAGATTTATTGCAGGCACAAACCGATCTGAATCTACAACAAGGAAACCTCTACAATTTAGAAAACAACATTCGCCAGGCATATACGAATCTCAATCACTTGATGGGTCGCGATCCTGTAACGCAGTTTACTATTAGTGGCACCATCCTGCCAGATTCATCCCTTTCTCTTGAAAACATTAAAACAAAAGCACTTGCAGGAAACTTTGATCTGCTTCTTGCACAAAGCCAGTTGAGTATATTATTTCAAAACAAAAGAGAGATACTGTCACAACGACTTCCTACAATTACGTTGAATGGTAATTTTAATTTCAGTCAGAATAAAAACGATGCAGGCTTCACATTATTCAGTCGCAACAGCGGTCCCAATGGCAATATCGGAGTTGCCATCCCATTATTTAATGGTGGAAATTTATTAAGACAACAGCAGGTTGCTGATGTTGCGATTCAGAGTCAGCAAATCACAATTGAACGTTTACAAAATCAACTGCAGCGTGATTTGTTGAATAGCTATGCAGCCTATCAGAATGCACTAAAGCTTGCGCAACTTGAAAAAGAATCTTTGTTGCTGATTGAAGAAAACAACAGTATTGCTACGGAACGATTTAAAAAACTTTCCATTACCTCTCTTGAACTTCGTCAGATACAACTGGATCTAATCAATAGCCAGACCCGTTACTACAATACCCTTTTTACTGCAAGAATGGCTGAAGCTGAACTTAAACTCCTGGCAGGAGTATTAGAATAAAAAGGTATTTATATCATTTTACAAGACTAGTTGTAGTTTTGATGAAAATCTTACAATATGACTGCTCCACTTGTTGGTATTATCATGGGAAGCGACAGCGATCTGCCTGTGATGCAACCTGCAGCTGAAATACTAAAAGAATTTGGTATCCATTTTGAACTAACTGTTGTTTCTGCTCATCGAACTCCCGAGCGAATGGTGGCTTACGCCAAAACAGCAAGAGACCGGGGATTAAAGGTGATCATTGCCGGTGCAGGCGGTGCGGCTCATTTGCCCGGTATGGTTGCAAGCATTACTACCATTCCTGTTATCGGGGTGCCTGTTAAATCAAGTAATTCAATCGATGGATGGGATAGCGTATTGTCTATACTTCAAATGCCCAACGGGATACCCGTAGCAACTGTTGCGTTAAATGCTGCTAAAAATGCAGGCATCCTCGCTGCTGAAATTCTTTCTTTGTCTGATGATACACTTGCGTCAAAAATGGATCAGTACAAAGAGAAATTAAATAATGAAGTGCTGCAAAAAGTTGAAAACCTCCAAAAAGAAGGATGGAATAATTTGTTTGACTGATTATTTTAACTTCTGAGAATCTTATTTACTAAAAAGGATTCTCCTGCTCCGCAGAATTTTCATCTCTTTGATGTTCTGAAGTTAACCCATCACCCGATCCTCCTGAATCGGCAGGTTTGTTTCCTAATAATTGTACATTCTGAACCCTGATAGATAAAGAAGCACCGTGACGCCCATCCTGAGTCGTATAGGTGCGAACTTCTGGAGTGCCTTCAACATAAACCTGCGTACCTTTTTTCAAGTAATTTGAAATACCAGTACGTTCTGTCCAATAAGCACATTCTACCCATATTGTTTTTTCCTGCGGTACGCCACTACTGTTTTTATATTTTTCAGTATGCGCTAAATTGAAATTCATTACAGATTTTCCATTTACTGTATTTACCACACAATCCTTACCGAGATTTCCAATTACTTGTAATTTGATCATAAGATGTTAATTTATAACTATATCAGAAAGTTAATACTTTAAATTCATTTGTGAAATAAAACTACGTTTTTTTGACGGCTTGTTCAGGTATTCTTTTTCAAAAGTGACACAAGATTTGCAACCTGTATTTTAGATTCAGATATTTGAGTATGCAGTCAGTCATCCACAACTCAAATTTGCTAGAACACGGGCCTGTGGTAGAAGCTGAGATTTTCCCAACGGAAGAATCTTTTTTGCAACAAAAAAATTTCGGAACAGAGGAAAAATTTGCAACTGTTCGTTTGCTCATCGATACCGGCTCTAATATATCCGGATTAGACCGGGGATTTATCCATCAATTAAATCTGAAACCCTTTGCAGGAAAAGAGGAATGGGCAGACGGTCCTACAGGGATGTGGAAGGTTAAACGGTATCAGTGCGTTCTGTACTTGCCTATTTTCAATACCAAAGCGCTAAATATAGAGGTGCTGGAAGGAGAATACCAACGTTCACATATACACGGTGTACTAGGAAGAGACATCCTTCAATATTGTCATTTTCTTTACGACGGACAAAGCAACTCCTTCAGGCTCGAGGCAAAAGAGTTTTAAACAGTTAATGGAGCGGTTAGCAGTTGTCTGTTAGCTGTTATCGGTTGACAGATATCAGTTATAAATCTCTCAACACTAAACGCATTTTAAAACTTAAAATTCAAAGTAACACTAGGAATAATTGGGAAAAGTGAAACCTGACGTGCTTCAACCTGCAAACTTCCATTTAACGGATTCCCTTGTTGATCGTAATAAATGAAATAAGGATTCTGCCTGCTGTATGCATTGTAGACACTGAACACCCATTCTTTTTTGATTTTAGCATCGGGCTTTTTATTCGGCGTGTACGTTGCTGAAAGATCCATCCGATGATAAGCAGGCAAACGATATTGGTTAATACGGCTGAACTGCTGCGTCAACACTCCCTCCACCAGAAAAAAGCGTTCCGGTAATGTAAATGCATTGCCTGTTCCATATACCCAAACACCTGCAAATTTCCATTTCTTCGATTCTTGATATGAAAGCACTATGCTCATATCGTGACGTCTATCGTAGCGGCCGGGATATTTTTCCCCTTCATTTAAATCCTTAAATCTCCGCCAGGTCCATGATAATGTGTAACCCACCCAGCCTGTCCATTTCCCTCTGGTTTTGCTCACATAAAATTCCGCTCCGTAGCTCCATCCCTTCCCGAATACAAAACTCTCCTCCGGATCACCAATGCCGGGTGTAAATCCTTCCTCATATTCTATCTGATTGGCCATGGTTTTATAATACACCTCCACCGAAGTCTCCCATGCATTATCCTGAAAATTCTTATATATTCCGGCTGCATATTGCCATCCTATCTGCGGCTTCACACGAAACGTACTAGGCACCCATATATCTGTTGGCAATGTGGTTCCTGCATTGCTCACAAGATGAATAAATTGCTGATTGCGGGTAACTGCTGCTTTCAGAGATGTACGGTCATTAATCGTATATCGAAAGGTTATTCTTGGTTCAAATCCGCCGTAAGTTTTCACCCGATCTCCTCTTCCGAAAATCGTACTGTCCAGCACGTTTCCATTCGCATCGCGGTTGAATGAAGTATAGGGCCCTGTTTGTTCAAATAAACTGTATCTAATGCCGTAATTCACTTTTAATCGCGGATGCAAATCCCAGTCGTCCAGTAAATATATTGCCCACTCATTGGCAAATTTGTTATTAACTTCTCTCGGTTCAAACACCTGATCGCCACTTCTTCCTGTTGTTGTTTGCGGGTTGAAACGATGGCGCGTACCCATAAACCCAAACTTAAGCTGATGACCCGCTCCGGGATTGGCATCAAAATCAATTTTAGCAGTCATATCACGGATGGTTGAATTAAATTTCACCTCAAAATTGTTCTGAGCACCGCCAAAGGCAAAACGATAATCATTCCATACCAGCGAAGTATTGGCAAACAGTCTTGAATTGAACACATGGTTCCATCTTAATGTAGCCGTAGAATTTCCCCAGGGAATACGTGCACTGAATGAGCGTTCCTTGTTTTTAAAACTGAACACATCTCTTCCGAAATAACCACTGACATACAACCTGTCGCGTTCGGTAAAACGATAATTAAATTTCGCATTCAAATCATAGAAATAATAACCCGATCCGAAAAAAGCACTTTCCTTGTTGATGAAAGGACGCGTTAACACATCTATATATGTGCGCCTGGCAGATATCATATAGGATGATTTCTCTTTGACAACAGGTCCCTGAATACTTAATCTAGAAGCCACCGTACCGATGCCTCCTTCTGCATGAAACTCCTTGTTGTTGCCATCTTTCATAGAGATATCCACCACACTGCTGATACGGCCTCCGTAGTTGGCTGGCATACCGCCTTTAATGAGACTTACATTCTTCAACGCATCACTGTTAAACACAGAGAAAAATCCGAATAAATGTCCAGGGTTGTATACAACTGCATCATCCAGTAAAATTAGATTCTGATCTGGTCCTCCTCCTCTTACATACAAACCACTGTTGCCTTCTCCTGCGTTACGTACTCCCGGTAAGAGCTGCAGCACTTTTAATGGATCTACTTCCCCTGCAAGCGCTGGCACCGAACGAATACGATTCATACTGAGGTCTACCCTACCCATCTGCGCCGATTGCACATTGTCGATACGTTTATCCGCACGAATAACAACTTCCTGTGTTTCTGCAACCCTCGGCGTAAGCAATAAATTCAATTGCTGATTATCTTTTAATTCTATCGTTCGTAACAGTGTGGAATAACCGATATGCGTTACAACAACTGTATAGCTTCCAGGTGAAAGCGAAACAGAATAAAAACCATAGGCATTCGATTGTACAGTGAGCTTTTTTTCTTTGACCATAATGGTAGCTCCAATCACCGACTCGTTACCTGTACTGTCGCGCACATAACCACTTAGGGTAAGCTTTTGTGAAAAAGCAATGTTGCATAGAAAAAGAAAAAACAAATAGCCAAGGTGCTTCATTGAAGTTGCGTTGTGCAGTACACGGATAATTATTATTCGAAATGAAGTTCTTCTTTTACCTCACCGCAATGAAGCATCTTTTTGCCAAAATAAGGATTCATGATACTGTCGGCAGAACTAAGCCAGTAAGCACCTTTGTCGCCAAATGCCATCGGACAAAATTGATTGTAAGTATGTATACCGCTAGGTTTCAGCGACTGCAATAAATCGTACATCGCCTGACTTATCATCTCAAAAGAAGTGCGTTGCTTTTCAAGATCTTTCTCTTTAAATAATTCTTCCAGGCCTCTCAAAAGATCTGCAGGTTTACTTTGAACAGCCTGATAAACCAGCGAATCTTTAGCCTCAACTTCTTTCACCGAAAAAACAGCAACTACTTCTTTCATTGCAAGTCCTGTAACACGAATACCTGCAGTATCAGACTTTACAAAAGCATCTTTCAAATCATAATAACGATTCAATACCAGGCGCAATGAATCGGTAAAAACCGGCGAATAGGTTATGCCTTTACTTGCAGTTGATGCAACTGCTTCATTCTCTTCTTCGGCATGCGAAGTATGGTTGTTCTGACAGGAGGCAAAGACTAGAGCAAACAATCCGATAAATGCACCTATTTTTCTTTTCATCATAAAAATTATTAAAGCATTTTTAATATTAAAAAAACCTTAGTAAGTCGCAAAGGTAGTATAAAGTGGAAGAGAGCGACGGAAACAGTACCTTTGCATGCATTTTATTTTTTATGCTGGCAGGTTTTCAAAATGTAACATTCGAATTTGGTGCGCGCCCTATTGTACAGGATGCCACCTGGCATATACATCCGGGTGAGAGAATCGGACTGATCGGGTTTAACGGCACCGGTAAATCAACTTTACTGAAGTTGTTAGTAGGTGAATACCTGCCCTCTCAGGGTGAAGTTATCCGCAGCCGGCAAACGAGTATCGGCTACCTGCACCAGGATCTACTCAGTTTTGATACCAGAGAGTCGATATTGCAGGTTGCAATGAGTGCTTTTGATGAAGTGCTCAATCTGGAAAAGGAAATTGAGTTACTGGGGAAAAAGCTCGAGGCAGATCCTGAAAACGAATCAATCCTGCACGCTTATTCGGATGCCCTGCAAAAAATGGATACGCTTGATGGCTATACCATTCATCATCGCACCGAAGAAATTTTACAAGGACTGGGCTTTAATCCAGCCGACCTGCAAAGACCATACAAGGAATTCAGCGGTGGCTGGCGTATGCGTGTATTGCTGGCAAAAATGATTTTGAAGCAACCGGATCTGTTATTACTAGATGAACCTACCAACCACCTCGACCTTCCAAGTATAGAATGGCTGGAAAAATATTTGCAACATTACCAGGGATCGGTGGTGATTGTTTCGCACGACAGGTGGTTTCTCGATCGCATGGTCAATAAGATTGTGGAAGTATTTCAGCAACGCCTACATATCTACACAGGTAATTATAGCTTTTATCAGGAGGAAAAAGCGCTGCGTATGGAAATGCAGCAAAAGGCATTTGAAAACCAGAAGGATTATATCCGACAACAGGAACGTTTCATTGAAAGATTTCGCGCAAAAGCCAGCAAAGCAGCAGCTGCGCAATCGGCGATCAAAAGATTAGAAAAACTTGATGTGATAGAAGCACCGGTTAATGAACGACCAGATATACGCATAAATTTCTCTGTTGAAAAAATTCCCGGGCGCGTTTTATGCGAATTAAAAGAAGTGTCGAAACAATTCGGTGAACTGCAAATCTTAAACCTGGCAGACGCTGAAATTGAGCGGGGCGATAAAATCGCACTGATCGGAGCAAACGGAAAAGGAAAATCAACATTATTACGAATTGTTGCTGGAACTGAACCGCATAACGGAGAACGCAAATGGGGACACAATGTAGATGAAAGCATGTATGCCCAGCACCAGCTTGAATCACTCAATTTGCAACATACACTGCTCGAAGAATTGCAGCAATGCGGTAGTAAAAAAACTGATCAGGAACTTCGTACACTTTTGGGTTGTTTTCTGTTCAGTGGTGATGATGCAGATAAAAAAATCAAAGTACTGAGTGGAGGTGAAAAAGCAAGAATCGCATTAGCTAAAACCATCATCAGTAAAGCTAATTTCCTTCTGCTTGATGAACCGACCAACCACCTAGATATGCATTCGGTTGAATTGCTGATTGAAGCACTATATCGTTATCAGGGCAGTTATGTATTGGTTAGTCATGATCGTTATTTTGTTTCCCGTACTGCCAATAAAATCTGGGAAATTGCGGATGGAAAAATTAAAATTTTCAAAGGGTCTTATACAGAATATCTCGAATGGAAAGAGCGGATGCAACAACGCTACGAAGAAGTGAAACCGGCGCCTGTTGTGAAAGAAATAAAAGAACCGATCCCTGCTCCTGCAACAACGCCTCAGTCGAATATACCCATTAACAAAGAGCTGAAAAAAGAATGGGCAAAATGCCAGAAAAATGTTCAGCAGTTTGAAGACCATTTAAAGCTGATAAAGGAGAAGATCGCGTCACTTGAACAACAACTTGCAGATCCGGCTACTTATTCCGACAGAGAAAAATTTATAAAAGCAGAATCTGCTTATTCCGTTGCACAAAAAGAATTTGAGAAAATAAATGCAGGTTACGAATCTGCATTTGAAAAGATGATGGAGATGGAGGAAAGGTTAAACGGATCAGTATAATTGTAAATATCATTCAATATACTTTTACCATTGATTGCATAGAACGTCCAGATCGATTCAATACGTTCCTGCAAAGAACCAACCGGAAACAATTCATCTTTCAATTTTTGAATACGACGTTGTTCATCGCTGTATCGCCTTCTTTCTGCACGTTGCATTTTTTTACTTAATGCCTCCAGCTTTTTCTCTGCTTGCAGGCGAAGTGCATCTGTATGTTGCAGTAAGGATTTATCAGCCTTTGCAGCTTTGTTTTCAATTTGCTTGTATAAGTCGCGTAACGACTGCAATTCATCATCAAGATCGGTATGTAAATCACTGTGTTTTTTTACATACTCATTGAGCAATTGAGCAGTTGGCTTGAAAAAATCCTTCACCTCAAAACCCATCAAATTAATTTTCTTCTCCACTTGCTCCTGAGTGAGTACAAGCGACTGACGTAAAATGAGCACAGGAAAAGGAACCTGATAATGTTTAAAAAGATCATTCAGCTCCAGCCAGTAAGACAGCTCCCCTGCCCCACCTATAAAAGCGATATTGGGCAATAGTAATTCCTGGTAAAGCGGACGAAGAATAACATTCGGACTAAACCGCTCCGGAAATTGTTCCAGTTCATTTAACAGTGATGTTTCATCAAACCGAAGAGAAGTATTCAATACAACCCAATCCTTCCCACTTCTTTCTATCCGCTCTCTCTTGCCATCAATGAGATAAAACAAGTTGATCTCTCTTACACCTGTTTGAACAGCATAGTTGCTTTTTAAAGATTCAATTGTTTGACTTACTATTTTCTGAGAAGTATTATTGTGCAATTCATCTTTTACAATGGAAACAAACTGTGACTTCAACTCTTTTGAATCGGCAATCATTACCACCAGTCCCCAATCGGCAAACAAACTATGCATCAAAACAAAAGTTGCTTCCTCGATTGATCTGCCCTTTCGGTAAGCATTTTTTAATGCTGCAATAATTTCGGAACCGAAAGGGTAAACAGGCAGCATTGCTTCAAGCTGACTGATGAGTGACAATAAACCATCGTCAACCCTCATTTTACCAAAAGCCCCGCTTTGATCAGTCGACCAGTCATAGCGTTCACCCATCACCCTGCAATGTCCCAGTTCATCAAAATCGGCATCCTCATTGCCCATATAAAAAACCGGTACAAAATGATGATCGGGGAACTGCTGTTTGAGTTCGCGGCTCAGGCGTATGGTATGGATGATTTTATAAACCAGGTAAAGCGGGCCGGTAAATAAATTGGGCTGATGAGCAGTGGTAACGGTAAATGTGTTCGGATCGTTTAAAGAAAGAATCTGTTTTTCTGTCAGTTCAGCTCTTTCTACTTTTTCGTATTGACGAAGCAGGTGTTTGACAAGTTGTTCTCTATTGGTTGGGTTTTCCTTGCGATGCCGAATGTTTTCAGCGATACCAGCCAGATTCGGAGGAAGGTGGTAGTACGGCTTTACCGCTTCTGCCCCGTCGAGATAATCAAGTACCAGATCGGGGAAATAACCGGTATCCCGGTAAGAAACATATGTGGCGCTACAACCCATTACCACAAAAGTAGCGACATTCTGTGAAGCTGTACAATCCGGTCTAATCTTAGCGTTAAAATAGGAATGAGCTTAACTTTGAAGAACTATTATGCAGACCTACGGCCACATACTTTTAATTGCTATGCCAGCTTTTCTTATACTGGTACTAGCTGAAAAATTATATGGCATCATCAGAGGAACAGATCGTTTTCGCCATATGGATGTGATCTCGAGTTTAAGCAGCGGCATCACCAACATCACGAAAGATGTACTTGGACTCAGTATTGCTATTATCAGCTACGAATGGATGGTTCAACATTTTGCAATTTTTCAGGTTCAGAACAAATTAGTCGTTTATATCATTGCCTTTATCGTACTCGATCATTCGGGTTATTGGGTACACCGCATCAACCATCGCTATAACCTTTTCTGGAATGCACACCGCATCCATCACAGCAGCGAGGAATTTGACCTGGCTTGCGCGTTGCGTCAAAGTATTTCTGTATTTGTGAAGCTATTTCTGATTTTCCTCTTACCCGCAGCCTTGCTTGGCGTGCCAACCAAGGTAATTGCCATTGTAGCGCCCTTGCATTTGTTTGCCCAATTCTGGTATCATACAAGGCATATAAGCAGTATGGGATTTCTTGAAAATATAATCGTAACCCCCTCTCATCATCGTGTACACCACGCTATCAATCCAGAATACATAGACAGGAACTATTCACAGATTTTCATTTTCTGGGACAAGCTGTACGGTACCTTTCAAAAAGAAGAAACGCATATTCCTCCTGTTTATGGCATCACCCATGCCGCCAAAACCTGGAACCCGATACGTATCAACTTTCAGCATATACTTTTATTGATTAAGGATGCCTGGCGAACGAGGTATCTAAAAGATAAATTTAGAATATGGTTTAGGCCAACAGGATGGCGTCCAGAGGATATGGAAGAAACATATCCAATCAAAAAAATCGATGATGTTGCTTCACAAATTAAATATGACACCCCAACTTCATTCGTATTTAATACCTGGTGCTGGATACAACTATTGCTCTTACTTGGCTTTATCAGCTATTTGTTCGCCTATTTAAATGATATTAACGAACAGCAGAATTGGTATATCTATGCATATGGAGGTTTTATCTTTTTGTTTGTTTATGCACTTACAGATTTGATGGACCGAAACCGCAGTGCATTGCTTTGGGAAAGCATTAAACTTTTTACAGGCATCTATTTGTGGAAGACCACTCATAGTTGGTTTGGCATTGAAAATATATATCCATTTTTACAGTACATAATACCCTTTTATTTTGCTCTCTCTTTCATCGTTACTGTGTATTTTTTCTTTGTTCACCGCAAATCTGACCAGAGCGAATAATATCTATGTATTCACTGATCAATATACATAGCCACCTGGCAGGTGCAGAAGATGAAATCACCATCCAAAATATTCATCAACAGTTTGCAGAGCCAATAACAGGAAATTATTTCTCCGCAGGCATTCATCCCTGCTATATTCACGAACAAACATGTCGTAATCAACTTGATGAATTATCACTATTGATCAAGAATCCTTCTGTAGTTGCAGTAGGCGAATGCGGACTGGATAGAATTTGCGAAACTGATTTCTTTTTACAGGAAGAAATATTTAAAGCGCAGATTCATCTTGCCAACGACATCAACAAACCATTGGTTATTCATTGTGTACGCGCATTTGAAGAAGTACGTGCAGCGCTGAAACAAAATCGTACTAATGTGCCTGTGATCTGGCATGGCTTTTCGAAAAAATCAATACAACTTTCAAATGACCTGCTGAAAGACGGCGCATATCTTTCCTTTGGCACGATCTTATTTCAAGAATCAATGTATACATTATTCAAATCAATTCCGGATGATCGATTTTTTCTGGAAACAGATAATACTGAGAAAGCAATACTTTCGGTGTATGAACAAGCAGCAAAAATTAAAAACTACACGATCAATGAGATAGCAGAAATCATACATAATAACACCAAACAAGTATTTAGAACAATAAATTTATAAAGCAATATGCAAGACCTTTCCTGGTTATCGAGAACTAATTTATTAATAGGAGAAAAAGCACTTTTACATCTCAACAAATCTCATGTATTAGTAGTGGGCCTGGGCGGTGTCGGTTCCTATGCGGCTGAATTCATTGCCCGCAGCGGAGTTGGAAAAATGACGATCATTGATGGCGATGTAGTGGATCCATCCAACAGAAACAGGCAGTTGCCTGCACTTGCAACCACACATGGTCAATCGAAAGCATTGCTGATGGAAGAGCGATTAAAAGCCATCAATCCGGAAATTGAATTGCAGGTGATTCGTGAATTCGTGAATCCCGAGATGGTAGCACAGTGCCTTGCTTACAAGCCTGATTATATGATTGATGCCATCGACAGTATTACACCCAAAATCACTTTTATCAAAATGGCATATGAAAGCGGCATCCCCCTTGTAAGCAGTATGGGAGCAGGTGCCAAATTAGATCCTACGAAGTTGCAGGTGGTTGATCTTTCTAAAACATATAATTGTCCATTTGCACAGCAAATCAGAAAACAGCTGAAACCACATGGCATTCGCAAAGGAGTGACTGTTGTATTTTCTCCGGAACAACCCATAAGAGAAAGCCTGATGCTGACAGACGGAAAAAACTATAAGAAATCGGCATATGGCACCATCTCCTATTTACCAGCAGTGTTCGGAGCTGTTGCCGCTTCAGTAGTCATTCGTAATCTGATAAAAAAAGCTGTTTAATTTTTCTGGGTTTGATGTTGTGAAATTCTGACATTTAGGATAACAAAAAATATAAACAGCCCATTTGCTTTAAATATCTTTACAAAGCATTAATGAATTTAAATTCTATAGCTATGACCTCTTCAATTGTATACGAAGGACAATTAAGAACCATTGCAACACATTTACAAAGCAATACAGTCATCGAAACAGATGCACCAACAGATAATCAGGGAAAAGGAGAGCGTTTCTCTCCTACTGATCTTGTTGCTACGGCACTCGGTTCGTGTATGCTCACCATTATGGGCATCAAAGCAAGGGATATGGGCATTGATCTTACTGGAGTAAAAATTGATATACAAAAAAACATGAAAGCCGAACCAAGGCGAATAGGCGGCGTAGACCTTACCTTCCATTTTCCTGAAAGTCTCATAATAGATGAAAAGCAAAAAACGATTTTAAAAAACGCAGCGTTAACTTGTCCGGTAGCTAAAAGTTTACATCCTGATTTAGAGCAGAATGTTGAGTTTAGGTGGTGAGTTAACGGTTATCCGTTAGCTGTTATCTGTTATCCGTTAGCGGTTTTCCGTGGCAGTTAGTGATTGTTTATTCTCTCGGTCTTCCGGTCTCTCAGTCTTTCGGTCTTTCGGTCTTTCGGTCTCTCGGTCTTCCGTTCTTTCGGTCTCTCGGTCTTCCGGTCTTTCGGTCTCTCGGTCTTCCGGTCTTCCGGTCTTCCTGACTCTATTTCAAATATGCATTCAACAGCATCACTAAAATACCGGACAAGACACCGATTGCGCCTATCCAAAAAACAAACATCCATTTGATAATATCTACCTTATCCTGTTTAGTGAGGAACAGGTTTGTTTTTTCTTCAAGACGTTTATCAATTTTTGCTTCCATATACTTTACAATTAACCGGGCTTTTTCTTTACCAATATGGTCAGATAAAGCTTCAAACAATTCAATTTCAGAAACAAGCATATTCATAGATTGTCATACAAATTTATGAATCATTAAAAAATGCGCAAGGGAATATAATTGATTTTTTAAGGTGTTTTTCTGCGTTTTCTTTCAGTTAATCATTGTCTTGAACTATGATGAAAATGATTTAATGATTGAAATGATTTTTTTCATAGTTAATCAATCCATCAAATAAATCATGGTTCAGACAAATACAAGTCCGTGAGTCCATTAGTTGATTGTCTTACGGTCTTACCGACTTACGGACTCACCGACTTTATAATTTTTTCGGCGCTAAGAAGGAATACACCATCCTGAAAATCCAGTAATCCTGTAAATCCTGATTCTGATAATAAAAAAGGTGCGGCACAAAGGCCACACCTAAAGTATTTTATAGTTTTAACTTTCTACTTTCTACTTTTCTTCCTATAATCATATGCTTTCTTAGCACCATAGCTAGCACCAGCTGCTAAAAGTACAGTGAGACCTGCATCGAGTGGTACTCCACCGCTCTGAGGGCCTCCGGGATCATCTACTGGTGGAGGTTCAGGTTCAGGATCTTGTGCTTTAACGTGTGTAGTTGACAAAAACAAAATTGCAACTACAATTAAATTAACTCTCTTTAAAAACGACTGATACATAGTAATCAATTAATTAGTTATCAACGAGGTATGACAAATTTAATATACATTTTGCAAAATATCAACATTAAATTATTATTAATCAAAAATAATTTTTAATAATGATCCTAACTTACTCAACCACCAATTTAATTCGCTCTTTTTTCGCTTTCTCACTTACCAGCTCTACAATATACATTCCTGAACTGATATTTTTTCCTAGGGGCATTGCCAACGTATTGTTCCCTCCATCATAGCGAACAATTGTTTGTTTTATTAGAATCCCCTGTAAATTAAACACATTAACATTATACTTGCCGGGTGAAACATTACGTAATACTATTTGCAAATCATTGCCCTTCGCCAATGGATTGGGATAAATATTGAATGCTTTTACCCCATTCAAATTAAATAATGAGGTAGTTGTCTGGTTCACAACAACTGTCATCGTTACTTTGATTGCGCATTCTCTTTCTGCAGGTGTAAAAGTGTAGGTTGTCGTTTCATTGTTATTGATAGCGGGCGACCATATACCTGCAATTCCATTATTGGAAATTGTGGGCAAACTAAATGTTGCACCATTTTCAAATGGACCAATCTGTGTAAATAATGGCGTTACAGAATCTCTTACAACTACCGTCATTTGGGTACTACTTGCGCATTGACCCGCTGATGGTGTAAAAGTATAAGTTGTTGTTGCATTAGAATTAATTGCAGGCGACCAAACACCTCCTATATCATTTTTGGAATTCTCAGGCAATGAAAAACTACTACCCTTGCATACACTTGCCACCTGTTCAAAAATTGGAGTTGCGGGCTGAATAATCTCCACCGTCATGGTAGTTGTATTCGCACACTGCCCTGCTGCTGGCGTAAACGTGTAATTGGTTGTTTGATTGTTGTTGATGGCCGGCAACCAGCTTCCGCTAATTCCATTTGTGGATGTTGTTTGCAATACGATCGTTCCTCCTTTACATATAGCTTGCACTTGTGCAAAGTTTGGTGTTACAGGTTCATTCACCGTTACAGTCATTGTTGTTGTATTCGCACACTGACCTGCTGAAGGGGTAAAAGTATAAGTAGTAGTCTCTGAATTGTTAATCGCGGGCGACCAACTTCCGTTAATTCCATTCGTGGATGTTGTTGGCAATACAATCGTTCCTCCTTTACATACAGTTGGCACTTGTGCAAAGTTGGGTGTAACAAGATCGTTCACCGTAACCGTCATTGTAGCTGTATTCGCACATTGTCCTGCTGATGGTGTAAATGTATAAGTAGTAGTTTCTGAATTGTTAATCGCGGGCGACCAGCTTCCATCAATTCCATTCGTGGATGTTGCTGGCAATAAAATCGTTCCTCCTTTACATACAGCCGGAACTTGTGCAAAGTTGGGTGTTACAGGCTGATTCACTTGTACTGTCATCGTCGGACTTGTTGCACATTGTCCTTCGGATGGAATAAATGTATATGTTGTTGTTTGTGTATTATTCACAGCAGGTGTCCAGCTTCCAGTTACACTATTAGAAGAAGTAGAAGGCAGATTAATAGCTTCTCCCCTGCAAATGGCTGGCAATTGTATAAATGATGAAGTTTGCACCAGAGTACGTCTGAATACAACCCTAAACCGGAAACTGGATGTTACTGAATTTGAAAAATTAATCAATGTAATTTGTCCAAAATTCAATACCCTTTCCGTATTCAACTGTGCATCTTGTAATACAGCAGTAAGACCTGTTTCTACAGAGAATAACCTCATATCTACCTTTAATTGATAACTGGCTGTTTTCATTTTGTACAACCTAAGCTGAATGGTGTCATTACAATTTACGAGTGGTCTTGTCTCTGTAAACCAGTCGCGACCATTTCTGTAGATGGAGAGGTTTTCATTAAACTGATCCGCTTTGGGCGCATCATACCCATCAACACCTGGATTTGCTCCTCTTATAAAATCACAATAAATGGTTGTGTCGTATAAATTGTAAACACCTCCTTCAAGCTTCTTTAATACAAATTCTATTTGTGCATCCTGTGCATAAGAAACTGAAAAAAAAGAATAAAATGAGATTAAACCAATAATCAGATTACGCCACATAAAACGCATAAAGCTTACTTTAAAAATTAGTACCCTTGCAATTTAAATACAAGGGTACTAATTCTATATTACTGCAGGGTTAATTTCACCTGCTCCTTCTCTCCTTTCTCATTCATCACCTCTACTAAGTATGAACCTGCGCTGAGGCGGTTGTCAATAGACAATGTTTGGATTGTTGTACCGCCGCTATGACTTACTACCTGCTGCTGTACGCGTACACCAGTGATAGTAAATACGCTCACTGTGTACTTACCAGCCGCTCTGTTGGTGAACTGCAACTGCATACTTCCACCCTTCGCAACAGGGTTCGGATAGATGCTGTATGGCTTAGCTTCTTCGATATTTGTTACCGGGATTGAACCTCTGCGCAACACGATGCGGAAACGCTGTCCGCTGGTTGCTGCATTGTTCGTTACATTGAAGTCAACCAGATTATCTCCTGTCAAGCTGAGTGATGTTTCCTTATTGAGGAATGCATCCGCCAATACCGCTGTTGTACCTGCAGGAAGCTTTATGCTGCTCAGGTTGATTTTCAACTGGTAGTTGGCTTCATTCATCTGCCAGATACGAAGCTGTACATTATCCTCTCCATTTACAAGTGTTCTGTTGGCAACACCAAAGTCAGCACCATTCTGATAGACAGATAAGTTCTCGTAAATCTGAGCCAGCTTAGGTAAGCGATCATCAGTACCGCCCTTATAGTTTATAGAGGCCATGTCGTATAATTCAGCTTTCCCATCTACATACTTATTCAGCTCAATGTTCATCTCACCATCAACTTTAGTCTCCTCAGTTCTGAAATAAGTCAGACTGCTTCCGGTGATTTTATCAGATTCTTCAATGGAAAGCGTATTCGTACCGGTGCTAGCATATAAGAAGAACGCCTGACCACTTTCAACAGAAATATCTGAAGCACCGTCCATATTCGCTGTTACCCATCCACCAACCGAAGCAAGACCAGGACTCCAGATATAGGCATTATTACCGTATCCGGTTCTGGATATTGCCTTGAGATTTATGGATGAAGCAAATGGGTTACCAATCATGTAGAATTTTCCACTGGTTACATCTGACGAATAATTGATTGGACCTTTTCGAAGCGTGCCCGTTGCACTTAAAGTAGTGGCAGCTGCTCCTGAAGTAACATTTGTGCCACTTGTATTATATGGGCCCGTTACAAAGACCATGTAGGCATTGTTTCCGGAAGAAGTAAACAGGTTAGCGCCTTTGGTTGTTGAAAGCGCCGTCCAACTATTTCCTGCACTGTTATATTCAAGAATGGATGTAGCAGCACCTCCATTATATAATCCAGTTGCACCTTCATCTGCACCAAGCTTCCACATAATTGCACCCGTGCTTCCTGAAGGGGTTCCTCCATTCTGCCATGTATCATAGATAGATACATTGCCAGATCCTAACAACGGAGCCGTCAATGCGCGCCATCTTCTTCTAGCAGAAACGTAGCGCTCAACGGTAACATTACCACTAATCGTACCTCCAGAATTATCACTCAGATCTGCTACTCTGGCTGTTCCATCCGCATCAGATCTCAATGTAAGATTTCCGCCTGTTGTTAACGTAGCACCGCCGGCTACATCTACAGTACCAGCTACGATAAGTGCATTACCCAGCGTTACTGAACCGGATGTTCTGGTTACCGTTAAATTATTCAGCACGTTGGTAGTGCCGGGAGTTGATTGGTCGAACCGGATGGTGCCGAATGCCCCTGTTCCCAAGATAGTAAGAGAAGATGCCGAAGTAGATTTAATTGCACTTTCTGCCGTCATAGAAATAGCAGAAGCTGTTCCAGCTTTACCGAATGTTACATTTTTACCATTCAGGTTAAGAATACTTGTTCCATTTGTAAACTGGATAGGATCAGCTGTTTCATCAACAAGCAGATTCTGCAATAATCTCACTTCACCCGCTGATTTTCCGATTCTCATCACATCTATGTCTAATGGATCTGTGGTGGAGTTAATTGTTTGAACATTACCTCCCTCAAAGAAAATAGCTCTTGAATTGGCGTTAAATGTTCCGTTATCATTGAGATTACCTTCTAGTTTAAGGTCACCTCCGGCAGAACCTGATAAGGTAGTTGTGCCATTATTGATATAATTCCCCTTAACAGTAAGCGCTTGCGTCATCACTTCTCCTGTAGCATTCAAGGTTAAAGTAGTTCCTGCATCAACGGTTAAGTTACCGGCAAGTTGTCTGGCCGTTCCGGTACCGCTATTTGCACCCAAACTAAGAATTGTACCCGCCCCAGATATCTGCACATTATTGGGATAGCCTGGTCCACTAGTAGCACTCCACTCAAAACCTCTTCCGTAAGAGCCACCCGTATTGTAAATGAGTGTTGAACTTGATCCGTAAGTTGGTGGATTTGTGTTGACAAATCCGCCGGCATTGATGGTGAGGTTGCCGTTAACAGTTGACTTAGAAGAACCGAAGTTTACACCTGCGGAAATGGTTACATTATTGAATGTTGTATTAGCAGTACCTGAAACAGCAGCTGCTGCATTAAACGCTACGGTACCGGTACCAGCAGTAAAGGTGCCGTTATTGGTCCAGTTACCTGAAACGGTTAAGGTATTGGAAGATCCCAGCAAGGTTCCGTTAATTGTAACAGATTTAGCCGTAGATGTTGCATTCACTGTAATTGTTGTAGAACCAGGGATGATTACATCTGTTGTTGCAGAAGGAACGCCGCCGCACCAGTTACTTCCATCATTCCAGTTGCCTGTTGATCCTCCAATCCAGGTGCCTGCAGCATTACCTGATCCGGAAACTGATACATTTTGCGTAGTGGCACTTGTACTCGTATGGGAAATATCTCCGGTTGCAGAACCGGCTGCTGATGGCGAGAAACGTACGTAAATGGTTGTTGAAGCTACACTACCTGATGATTGAGTAAGCGTAACTGATGAGCCAAAACTTGATCCACTGGTTGTTGATACTTGAAAACCTGTTGGTGCTGTTACGGTAATATTCGCCGTTAAGTTAGATCCCGAAACAGTGTAGGATGATTCAGACGAACTTGAACCGGTACATACATTTCCAAAATCGCTTAAGGATGCAGTGCTCACTGTAATCGTTGGCACACCTGCTTGTCCGAGCACAAAATATTGTTGTGCAGCGCCACTGGCAGTATTAGAGTTGGTGATCGAAGTACCGCTGGCAGAACCTCCTATAGCGGCATAAGCACCAGTGAGTATAGTACTGCGTCCGATATTGTTATTTGGACTTACTGCTGTAGGACGAGACACCGAATATGAGCTATTGGTAAAGTTACTGGAAGATGCCACCGACCAGTATTCTGAAGTACTTATGCCAGTCATACCGGAGCCTGCACTTCCTCCTGAACCTGTATTGAATGCTTCAGCTGTGATCGTAATAGTACCCGAAGTCGTTGTTGGGTTTACTAAAGAGATTGGATAGTAACCACTTTTACCCACAGGGAACACATATGTTGACCCTGAAGAAAGTGAAGAAGGAAGCGCTCGTCTCAATGGTCCATTGATATAAGCACTTGCGCCACCACCTGAAATAGCTCCCGTACCTGTAGCAGTGATGTTCAAAATATTTGTATTGTCTGTAGTAATTACACCGGTTGTGAGTGTTAACGTGTTCGTTACATTAACAGGAGTATTTAATGTAATACCACCGCTGGTATTATCAATAAACAAGTAAGGGAAACAGTTGGTAGTGGTAGTGCCGTTTAAAGTACCATTTAATGTTTGTGCAGATGCACCATTTAAATAGACGGCGCGATCATTATGGGTAAAGGTCGCACTGTTGGTAATGTTACCCGCTACTTTTAAATCTCCTCCAACTGTTCCGTTTAAAGTAAAGTTACCCGCACTAATCAATAAATTACCTTTAACATTACGCTCAGATGCAGGAGTAGTTATTGTAATTCCCGAACCATTAATGGTCACATTCTGAGGAACACCTGGTGTGGTAATGGCTGTACCTGATTTCCATTCATCAAAAACATTATAACTGACTCTGTATTCCAAAGTGGAAGCATTACCATAGAAAGGAGGTTTACCACCATCAATATTGGAAGCTGTAACACTATTCATAATCATAGTTCCCAACACCGTAAGCATACTGGTAGTAGTACCATTACCGCCGCAATTAAGGGAGGCGTTATTATCCATCCTGAGCGTAACATCTGTACCAAGGGTTAAACCACCGGAAGATGACGTTCCAAAATTGGAAAGTGTGATGGTATGTGTTCCTGAACCAGTTAATGATATCGTACCATTTGTGATATTAAACGCATTACTTCCAGCACCAGTCACCGATTGAGCAGAAGCTCCACTATTTAAAGTAAGTGTGTTGCCTCCTAAGTTCAGACTACCGGAAGAAAGCGTAACAGTGCCGGTAATTAATTTATTGGTACTTAATGTAACACCCGCGCTGTTGCTTACTGTAAAGCCATTTATTAAAGAACCGGTTGGCCATGCAGCATAACCCGCTGCTGCTGTACCTTCAGAACCACTGATGGTAGATTGGGCAGAAGAGCTGGAATACGTTTCATTTAAAGCAGTAGGTCCTGATGTTGTTTTATAATAAAAACGACGACCGATGGCACCTGTGGCAGTTGAAAGCGTACCACCTGAGTGCGTAAAGGTTTGAGCACCGGATCCGTCAAAATAAATACCAGATGAGCCGGTTGTTCCACCCTGAGTGTATACAATAGAACCAGAAGATAAGGTTAGGTTACCTTTTACGTACAAACGACCAGCAGTTAATGCACTTTTATTAACCTCCAACGAGCCACCATTTACTAGTACATTTCCATTTACGATTACAGAATGTATGGCAGAACCTCCGGAATTAGAAACCTCGAAAGTTCCCCCACTGATTGTTAAACCACCGCCGATGGTTGTAGTAGAAGCGGAATTACTAAAGTTATTGGTAAACTTACCGCCTGACTGTACAATACTACCAGTGATAGTCCAGTTTGAAGTTGTATATATCAACCCTGCACCTGTACCCGTCTGAATAATTCTGAACTCATTAGTTACGTCTGTGATACCATCCAAAACAAAGGCATCTGTATGCGTGCTTGTGTTAACTTCTACTATACCAAATGTTTGAGCAAGATTTGTTAAAGCAGATGATGATGATGTATTATTTTTAATTCTGAGGATAGATGTACTGTTCCAAGTAGCAGTTGGAATAGATCCTCCGCCTGCGGCAAGCTCATGCTCATAAATACCAGTACTTCCAACTGAAATAGTTGCTCCTGAACTTATACTGATTGCATGAGTGCTAACCGTTCTTCTCCACGTTCCGTTGATGGTAAGATCGGTACCTGTGCCATCAGCAAGCGTAACCGTTCCAGCGCCGGAGTGAATAACGATACCGCCATTATCAACCGTAACTTGATCAATTGATACTGCCACTGTAATGGTGACGGTGTGTCCGTTTCTGATTGTGATGGTACCATCAGTTGACGAAGGTGTAGAAGCGGCAGCTGACCATGTTAAACCATCCGTGCTCGACTCCCATGTTGCTGCATTATTCCAGTTTCCGGTTGTTGCAGCAGATCTATACAACGTAGCCGTGGGTACAATCTCCCCAGTCGAGAGTATTGTAGCAGCCCCGTATCCTGTAAAAGATATTTGAGCAAGCTGTGTCGATGTCAATCCAGAGCTAGAAGATCCTACAAAGATTTTACCTGCAGAGCCAGTTGCGCCAGCAGTACCAGACCAACCTGTAATGGTTAAAGTCCGACCGGCAGTCCAAGCTACCGCATCGCTCGCGCTAAAAGTAAGTGTATGTGAACCTGTACCTAAGGCAATTGTTGAGCTTGCCGTTAATTGAAGGGTGCCCATCGTTTCACTGTTACCTGTCGTAGCTCCGCTTCTAAAAGTTCCACCATTTAAAACAAGCCGAGAGGAATTTGGCAACATATTTGCTAAACCTAACTCAAGTGAACCTGCCGTTAATTTTGTATCGCCAGTATAAGTCGCCGCTACGGCCCCACTAGCACCCATAATCAACTTACCTGCTCCTGAGCTGTTTACCGTTAATCCTCCTGTTCCTGAAATACCTAAATTGAGTTGAAGATTTCCTGTACTTGAACAATTAACGGTCAACTCTCCATTAAGGGTCGCCGTATAAGTTCCAGAAGATGTCAGGAAAGTAGGAGTAAAAGCACTTGAATTTTTAAGCGTACCACCACCAGCTGCAACAGTGAATGATCTTGAAACATCGCCAGTTGCTGTTGGGGT
>JAULVS010000027.1:0-20753 GCA_032110905.1 Chitinophagaceae bacterium
GATTAAATATGCACTATGTAAAGATGATTGTGCAGAAGGACATCATCATGATAACCACGTTCATTTTGTATGCGACAACTGCTACAAAACAATTTGCTTGGATGATGTGCATGTTCCCGAAGTGAGATTGCCGAAAGGGTTTTCTCCAAGAGAGTACAATATGGTTGTCAGCGGCGTATGCAGTGAGTGTTTATGACAAAACAGTGGATCTTCACAGACACTACGCATTAATGTAAAAACTGGTCATATCTAACAGAAAAAATATGGAGGCATACAAAATTCAAATCATTGAAACATTTTTTACACTCCTTGTTTTTATGATCATTAAATTTTCATTTAGGTACTTTGTAAGGCTGACAATCATAGACTCGTATTTTAAAAATGCAGAAAGAAAAGATGTGTTGAAATTAATCAACCTGCTTCTTTTAGTCGTTGTGTTTCTTATTATAGTGTCTATCTGGAGCGTTAAACAGGAAAGTCTTCTCATTTTTGTAAGCTCATTATTGACTGTTTTTGGCGTGGCCTTGTTTGCCGAAATGTCAATACTTTCAAATATCACCGCTTGCCTTATTCTTTTTTTTCATCATCCAATCAAAGTTGGAGACACGATCTCCATAATGCATGAGGGTAACCAGATTGAAGGAGAGTTAACAGATATCACTTACTTTTTCGTATTTATTAAAACACCAAACTCCGGGATGCTCACCGTGCCGAATGCGGTTTTACTCAAAAGTTCTTTTCTCGTGATAGATAAATCAACAAAGAAGCAACAGGGATGAATTTCAAAAGGATAATCATTTATTTTATTTGCTCCACTGTTTTTTTTCAGTCAACATTTTCTCAGCAGCATGATTTAGGAAGCTGGAATATTTTAAATCTGAAATATAACAGCAATCAGAAACTTAGTTTTTTCGGAGAGGTGCAATTGCGATCTTTGAAATTCTATGACAACTATCATTATTACGAGTATAAGGGCGGCTTTAACTATAAACTAAACAAATTCTTTCAGTTTTCACTCGGTGCCGGCTCATATCAAACATACAGGGAAGGTGGAAATTTTGTGCGCCCCAAAAACAACGACGAGTTCAGGCTATGGCCACAGCTGATTCTCTTTCAGGAAATAAACAGAATTAAAATTGAACAGCGATACAGGGCAGAATTACGGTGGACAAGCAACGGATACCGAAACCGTTTTCGATACAGGATTGGCTTATCATATCCATTTGGCGATGATAAAAAAGAGTATAAACCATTTATGGTTAGTTTAAGTAATGAATTGTTTTTTACAGATAATGAACCTTATTTTGAACGCAACCGTTTGCAGGCGGCCTTTAATTTTAAACCATCTAAATCATCCACCATTCAGATCGGGTACTTACACCAATTTGATTATAGAATTAATGATGAAACCGGTAGAGACTTTCTGGTAGTTGGATTTTTCTATGAATTATTTAGAAGAAAAGGAATGTTAGCGCCCGTTGAAACTGAATTAAAAGACTATTGATTGTATAAATATCATCGGATAGATATCTGATATCGAAAAAATAGAATTTCAGTACACGGCAACAAAGATCTCTGTACTACAGAATTGAAAACATACCCGGATAAACATTTGTACAACTACATACCGTATTCACTCAGAAACTTGATGCGCATTATCTTTAGTTGTTCCCAACTATAATTTCCGTCTTCCAACTCTTGCTGGGCAATACGAAGATCGCTAGTTGTGCAGCCTTTGAAATATTCGATGATTTCTTCCTGCTCATATTCATCAAGCCATTCGTTTACTGCATAATCGAGCCGTAGTTTTGTGCCGCTTGCGGCAATGGTTTCCATCTCCTCCAGCATCTCCTCCATTCTCCAGCCTTTTGTTTTGGCTATTGTTTCCAGCGGAATCCGTTTGTCGACATTTTGTATGATAAACACTTTGTCGCCGCTTTTATTGACCACGCTTTTCATTACAAATTCTTCGGCCCTTTCAATCTCGTTCTCTTCCACATACTGCGCAATCATTTCAATAAATGGCTTACCATAACGCAATGCTTTCCCTTTGCTGACCCCCTGACACTTCTCCAGTTCAGCCAGGGTTGTTGGGTAGAGCGTTGCCATATCCTGCAGTGAGTTTTCGAGAAAGATGACAAAAGGAGGAAGTGATTTTTTCTTCGCTTCTTTTTGTCTCAGATCCTTCAGCATCTCAAACAGTTTGTCATCTGTAGCTGCAGCTCCGCCGGCACTTTCGCCGGATTCATCATCGTCTTCGTTTGCTTCTTCGTATAGGTTGTTCAGTACAATCGGAAACGATTTTGGCTTTTTGAGAAAAGCTTCTGTTGCTTTAGTGAACTTCAACAAGCCGTATTCCTCAATATCTTTTTGCAGCAAACCCGACAGCAACATCTGACGAATCAAAGAATTCCAGAAATGTTCCGGCTGATGGTTGCCGCTACCAAAGACTTCAAGTTCATCGTGCCTGTACATCTTTATCTGAGAAGTAAGCTTACCGGTTAATACAGGTAAAACATACTCAGCGGGGAATCGCTCATCAAGGGCGCGAACAATCTTCAATACTGTTACGGCTTCGTCTTTTGCTTCGATCTTTTCCTTCGGATGAAGGCAGTTGTCGCAACCGCCGCAGTTATCTTTCGGATAAACTTCACCGAAATAATGCATCAGTATATGACGGCGGCAAACAGAACTTTCTGCAAAAGCTACCGTTTCCTGAATTAATTGCGCACCTACTTCTCTTTCACTAAGGGGCTTATCTCGCATCAGGTGTTCGAGTTTGCTTACATCTTTGTGGGAGTAGTATAAAATACAATTTCCTTCCATCCCATCTCGTCCCGCACGACCGGTCTCTTGGTAATAATTTTCAATGCTCTTCGGAATATTAAAGTGAATCACAAATCTGATATCGGGCTTATCGATTCCCATTCCAAATGCAATAGTTGCAACGATTACCTGTACGTCCTCATTCAGAAACCGATCTTGTCTTTCTGCCCTTAATTTGCTGTCGAGACCCGCATGATAGGCAACCGCTTTAATACCGTTTGCCATGAGCAGATCTGCAAGCTCTTCTGTTGTTTTGCGGTTAAGTGTATATATAATACCGCTTTTCCCTTTGTTTTGGGAAATAAACCTCACAATGCTTTTAACGGTCTGTTCTTTTTTTATTTTGGGTTGAATCTCGTAGTAGAGATTGGTACGGTTAAAAGAGGAAATGAAAATATCCGGATTGCGCAGGCCTAGGTTTTTAACAATATCGCTTTGTACTTTCGGTGTAGCTGTAGCCGTTAGTGCAATCACCGGGATGTCGGGATTTATTTCGTCCATCATTTCGCGCAATCTTCTGTATTCCGGACGGAAGTCGTGTCCCCATTCACTGATACAATGTGCTTCATCAACGGCAAAAAATGAAATTTTGAGGTCGGAAAAGAATTCAATGTTTTCTTCCTTGGTGAGGGTCTCAGGAGCAACATAGAGCAACTTGGTTCTTCCGCTTAGGAGGTCGTCGTGCACCACACGTGTTTCTTTTTTAGACAATGTGGAATTCAAAAAATGCGCTACATCGTCTTTGCTGCTGTAGCCCCTTACCAGATCAACCTGGTTTTTCATCAAGGCAATAAGCGGACTCACGATAATGGCAACACCCTCACATACAAGAGCCGGCAGCTGATAGCAAAGACTTTTACCTCCGCCGGTGGGCATGATTACAAAAGTATCGCGCCCTGCAAGGAGGTTTTTGATTACTTCTTCCTGCGTACCCTTAAAGGCATTAAAGCCGAAATTTGTATGAAGTGCTTCATACAGAAACTCAACGGGCCCTATACTTTGCAAAGCGGGCCTTGCTGTTGAATTTTTCTTATCAGATATCTCAACTTTTTTCGTGCGAGACGAAGCGTTTACTGTTTTTTTCTTGACGGTACTCATTGCCGAACTCCTCTTGATTTTGGTTATAAACTTGTAAAAAATTCGGCCGCTTGTTGCCGAAAATCGACCTTTAATAGCGTCGAACGGGTGTTTTAAAAGGGCAACGAAGGTAAAAAAATTAAGCCCAGCTACCGCTTGTAATTCTTTAAAAGACTGCTAAAAACGGTAAGCTAATTGAATTTAAGCTAAATTCTCCGGTTAACAGCGGAAAAGCACGGAAAAATTGGTGTGAATTCCTGTCTTTTTCTACTGATTTAAAGTAGGTTTGCCACCTGATGGAATACCGTAAACCGACCGAGGCGGCGCAACAAACAATTCTGCTTGAAGCAGAGGCAGTTAAGCAACTGGCTTCTTTGATCACAGAAGACTTTACACTGGCAGTAAACTGCATTCTGAAGTCGAAAGGAAGGCTAATTGTCAGCGGCATCGGAAAAAGTGCGGTGATTGCACAGAAAATTGTCGCCACCCTCAACTCAACGGGCACCCCATCTGCCTATTTACATGCAGCAGACGCCATTCACGGCGATCTGGGTATGATTTTGTCGGAGGATGTGGTACTGATTATCAGTAAAAGCGGAGATACGCCTGAAATCAAAGTTCTCACACAGTTGATCAAAAGCTTTGGCAATCAAATCATTGCGATGGTTGGCAACCTCTCTTCCTACCTTGCGCTGCAGGCAAACCTGGTGCTGAATACTACGGTTAGTCAGGAAGCTTGTCCCAATAACCTGGCACCTACCAGCAGCACAACTGCACAGTTGGTGATGGGTGATGCGCTTGCGGTGGCTCTGATGGAGCAAAGAGGGTTTACCAGCGCCGATTTTGCCAAATTCCATCCCGGAGGGGCGCTTGGTAAAAAGTTATACCTCAGGGTTGCCGATCTGTATATTCAAAATGAAAAACCACAGGTGCGACCGGATTCTTTGCTGAAAGAAGTGATTCTCGAAATTTCAAGAAAGAGATTAGGGATGACTGCTGTGTTAGCGGAAAAAGACCTGTTGATGGGCATTATTACGGATGGTGATTTGAGACGTATGCTTGAGAAAACCACGCAACTTACAGATATCCGAGCGGATCAGATCATGACCCCTGACCCCAAAACGATAGATGCAGATGCTCTCGCAATCGATGCAATGGAGCTGATGCGCGCAAACAATATTACTCAGCTTCCGGTGGTTGTTAACAACCAATATGCCGGCGTTATTCACCTGCATGATTTAATCAGAGAAGGTATTCTTTGATTGCAGCTATTATGCTAAAATTAATAAGATGACAAAACCTCTTTATAGTCCAAAATCGGAATCAAGTAGCCAGCATGCTAATTATTATGTTGCCATCATGGCGGGAGGCATTGGAAGTCGATTCTGGCCGATGAGCAGATCTTCTTATCCAAAACAGTTTCTAGATATTTTACATACCGGAAGAACGTTGATACAATCAACTTATGATCGTTTTCAGCAATTTATTCCAGAAGAAAATATATATGTGGTAACCGCAGCAGAGTATACGGAAATAGTTAAAGAGCAACTACCACAACTATCTCCCAAAAACATTTTAAGCGAACCATCGCGCAAGAATACAGCACCCTGTATTGCTTATATATCCCACAAGCTGCATCAGATTAACCCCAATGCCTTGTTGATATGTGCGCCTGCCGATCATATTATTCTCGATGGTCCTGCATTTACAAAAGTTTGTCTCGATGCTTTTTCATTTGTAAGTCATATAAATGCACTGGTAACATTAGGTATTAAGCCAACCTATCCTAATACGGGTTATGGATATATACAGCAGGAAGCGATGCCTGTAGCAGATAATATATTTAAGGTAAAAACCTTTACCGAAAAACCGAATCTCGAGTTGGCAAAAACGTTTTTAGCCAGCGGCGATTTTTTATGGAATGCAGGTATTTTCCTTTGGAGTCTTCGAAGCATTCTGAAAGCATTTGAAATGCATTTGCCGGAAATGAATGAGTTGTTTGAAACGGAAAAAAATTTATTCAATACCCCATCAGAGCAGGAAGCCATTGAGCGCATCTATCCACAGTGTACTAATCTTTCTATCGACTATGGCATCATGGAGAAAGCCAATAATGTATATATTCTTCCATCTTCCTTTGGTTGGAGCGATCTAGGTACATGGAACAGCGCCTGGGAGAACATGGAGAAGGATTATTTTGGAAATGCCGTGGCCGGTAAGAATGTGATGATTATTGATGCCACCAAAAATGTGGTTCATGCCGAAGACCATAAGCTGGTGTTGTTGCAGGGGCTTGATGATTTTATTGTTGTAGACACCAAAGATGTTTTACTGATTTGTAAAAAAGACAAAGAGCAGGAAATCAAGGATTATGTAGGAGAAGTGAAGAGAAAGAAAGGGGATAAATATTTGTAATGTCGTTAGTTTTTTTAGATTTACTAAACGATTATTTATAAAATTCAGAAAATAGATATGCAGCTTAACGACACTAAAAACATCTTAATACTTGTATTATGTATAACGCTGGGCGGAGCGTTAGCAGCGTTGGTTTTTAATTCACAAAAGAAAAAAGACAAGGAAAAAACGGAAACGGTCGTAAATAATGAGAAACCAATTGATAATTCTGTATCAGATTCAGAAAAAAGAAATGATCGGGATGAAATAAATCAGCCGGTAGAGGAGGAAGAAATTTTGCCGGAAGAAACTCTGACACAGGAAGAGCTGTACGATGTTTATGAGACGTATCTCTCGGCATGGAATCAAAAGGATTATTATGTTCAGGCCAGTTTACTAGCTTCGGATTTTTCTTATCATGACGACAAAGAATCTGGAACCAAGACAGATTATTTACAAAAAAAGAGAAAGCTTTTCGACAAGTATCCCTGGATTTCCATTGAAGCAACAGATGAAGTGATTCGGGTGAATAAAAACACAGGCTCCGTCACCTATTACCAACATTACGACTCTCCTAATTACGAAAGCTGGGGGAACAACACCTTTTTCTTTCGCAAAAAGAAAGGAGAGGTTTTAATTTATAAAGAAATGTTCAGGCCAATCAGGCGATTAAGCAAATAGGGATTGCCTTTATCGGAGAAACCCCAAAGAGAAGAGGTATAAATTTGTTTTAAACAAGAGAACACTTCCTCAAAAGTTTATTATACATTATTGACCGCTCTTTGTAAGGGGCATGCCTTTAGCGCTTTCATTAAAAACGCCATTATTGTACACCAAAGACCCGTTCACAAAAGTTTGGGTGATTTTAGTATGAAATGTTGTTCCTACTATTGGCGACCAGCCGCATTTGTATAAAATATTTTCTTTGCTTACCGTCCATTCTGCATTTAAATCAACAATTGCAAGATCGGCCCAATAGCCTTCCCGAATAAACCCTCTTTTTTCAATATTGTAGAGTATCGCAGGGTTGTGACACATTTTTTCTGCAATTTTTTCCAACGAGAGTTCGTCCTGTTTGTAAAATTCAAGCATGATATTTAACGAGTGTTGTACCATTGGGGCGCCTGACATTGACTGGAAATAAGGTTTTTGTTTTTCTTCCAGTGTATGTGGTGCATGGTCTGTTGTGATGATATCTATTCTGTCGTCAAGCAACGCCTTTAAAAGTCCTTTTTTGTCTTTTTCTGTTTTAATAGCAGGATTCCATTTGATTAATGTGCCCAGTTGTTGATAATCTTTATCAGAAAACCACAAATGATGAACTGATACTTCGGTGGTAATATTTTTTTCCTGAAGAGGAATATCGTTTCTGAACAAATGTGTTTCTGCTTCGGTTGTTAAATGTAATATATGCAAACGGGCACCGTGTTTATTTGCCAGTTCGATCGCACGCTTCGAAGCCTCGTAACAAGCTTTTTCACTTCTTATTACCGGATGAAATTCAACAGGCACGTCCTCGCCATATTTTTCCCTGAATGCTTTTTCGTTTTCCTCGATGATCTGTTCTTTCTCGGCGTGGATAGCAATAATAGATTTACAGTTGGCAAAAAGCTTTTCCATAGTTTCAGGGTTGTCAGCCAGCAGATTGCCCTTCTTGGTAAAGTAAAGCCCGTCATCAGAAACGCCTAATAGTTTCGAGGTGTCTGTTTGAATCACTTCATCGAGGTTGTCTCCGTTTACACCAAGAAAAAATCCGTAGTTGGCCAAAGATTTTTCAGCGGCTATTTTATATTTTTCATTTAGGATTTCCATCGTTAACACATTCGGAACCGTATTTGGCATATCGATGAAAGAGGTTACACCTCCAGCAACAGCTGCTTTGCTTTCACTATATAGGTTTCCCTTGTGTGTAAGACCCGGATCTCTGAAGTGCACTTGTCCGTCAATGACACCCGGAAACAAATATTTTCCTGTTCCATCGATTATCTTGGTCTGGTTATCGGCATCGACGTTCCCGATTTTTTTAATGATACTGTTTTCAATGAGCAGATCTGAGATGATAATTCGGCCTTCGTTTACAATACTGATGTTTTTAATTAAAGTTTTCTCAGTCATTACCAGAATATGTTAAAGGGATTATTATTGGTTTAAATTTTACGGATGCAAGATAGAGATTCCGGGGAATTGAATTGTTTTCATTCCTCCGGATTTGTTGTTTTCTTGTCTCAATTTTTATCTGCCACGTTTAAGTAGTAAGCCGTGCCTTAAATCTCTATTTTTTGTTTAAACTCATCTATAATGGTCCTACGCTTTACGCTGGCCGGGCAATATGAACATAAATGTTTTTTGGCAGCGCAATGGCTTATCATTGCGAAGCTCAGCCCGGCACGAACAAACCGTTTTTACCGGCCACTCATTTTCTGTCGCACTGTTAATTTATTTGATGATAAACTCGGTGAATGTCGTTCCGTTGAATTTACATATTCCATTGCTGTCGGTCCCAAACCAAAGTTCTCCTTTTTTATCCTTATAAATTGTATTTACTGCATTACTTGTTAGTCCATCTTTGGTTGTGTAATTGGTTATGTTGTTTCCGTCATATTTCCAAACTCCTGCATCAACAGTTCCAATCCAGATATTACCAATAACATCTTCATTTATTGAATATACACGAGCCAAAGTTCCTAAGCTAGGTTTTCCAGGGACGCTAAAGTCGGCATTATCAAGACCTTTTTCTTTGGTGAAATTTGTTAAGGTCTTTCCATCATATCTGAATAAACCGGAACCATTGTTTCCAAACCAAAGGTTGCCCTTACTGTCTTCAAATAAACCAAGCACGGCAGGACCGGCAAGTCCTTTTTCTTTAAACCAAGTGAGTGTTTTTCCATCATATTTGCATACTCCTTCTGCTTGTGTTCCGAACCAGACATTTCCTTTCTTGTCTTTCAGGATGCAGTAAACGCCATAACGACTAAGTGTAAAAGGGGCGTGTGTGCGTGTGTTTAAATTTGATCGATCAAATGGTAGATAGTCAATTGAAGAATTGCTGTACCTTAACACACCACCTCCGCCGTAAAACCACAAATCGTTGTTTGTTGATTTCCAGTTGATTTCTGTTCCGTTTGTTATATTGACTTTATTGGTTTGTATTGTGAATTTAGTGCCGTCATATTTACTTATGCCGAACATGCCTGTCCCAAACCAAATATTACCCAAATTATCCTCTTGAATACTTATTACTTGATTGTCTGCCAGCCCGTCCTTTACAGTAAATTGTGTTAATGTTTCTGTGTCATAACGAAATACGCCTGCTCTATTTGTTCCAAACCAATAATTGCCATACTTATCTTGAAAAATACTTCTTATGTTTTTGTTTAAACTATTCGTTGTGCCATTCTGATTGTTAGCCTTATATGTTAAGGTTGCATCCTCATCTTTGTTGGTTTCGTTTTTATTTTCAATGTATCCCTTGCAGGAATTCAAAAGGATAACCAGAAGAACAACAAATTTCAACAGCACCGGCATATTTGTTACTAATTTCATTTAGATCAATTTTATAAATACTGCTTATGTTTATTTGTACTGTTGTTCCTTTGTTGCCCAGCTTTTTCTATTAAAATTTGCCTGTCATGGTCGGGGAGTTGTATACTGTGGCGCTCTCAAACCAAGATTCTGTTTGCGGTTTTATTTTGAGAAAGAAATTTAGCCGGCTTTAGAATAATCCTCCCCTGTGAGTGCAGGCTTAGAGGGGTTATTTATAGCGCATCAATGATTCGATTAGAATTTCTCTCGCATTTGACTCAAGGTTTTGGTTGTCAAATGCCCCGATCATACTGTCGAACTTCACATTCTGCATTATTTGGAGAATTCGGCTGACTTCCGCGAGTGTTAGGGGAATCAGATTGGGATAGCTGTACATAACCGAAACATGTTTTTTACTCGGAGAAATGTAGAAGGTGTCTCCGGCCAGTAGTGTCGACTGCGGGGAAAGAAAAGGCACTTGCAAAATGCTGCTGCCCGGAAAATGTCCGCCTATATGTATTGCCCGGATGCCGTCCCAGAGTTCTTTTCGCTGCCCCCTCCACAAACTGATTTTGGGGCCCTTGTCGTAAATGAATGCTTCGTCTGACTGATGAAGGTAAACGGGGCAGTCAAAGGTGGCAGCCCAGTCGTTCATGGTGGTATAATAATGAGGATGTGAAATGACAATCGCTTTCAGGCCTCCCTTCGAATGTATAAATGCCTTGGTGGGTTCGTTGAGCAGAGAAATACAATCCCAAAGTAGATTACCTCCAGGGGTGATAATCAAAAATGCGCGCTGCCCTATGGCAAATTTTGGGATGGTCTTGATCTCGTAAAAATTCTCGTTTATTTTTTTAATGCTGTTGCTGAAATTGATTTGTAAATCTTCGGGTTGGGTCCAGGCCTGTCCCTTGGGTGGCAAGTATTGCCGGTCGTCGGCACAAACCGGACATATCGCTGCCGGCATCGTCGTTTTGTTGAACTGTGTTCCGCAGGTTGAGCATAGGATGTGGGATCCCAACGGGGTTTGTATTTGGGATGGTAGGCCGGAAGCCCGGCTTAAAAAGCCCATTGTGCTCCATACACCCGATGCTGCCGAAAGCTTGATAAAGTCTTTTCTATGCATGTTATAGCTAATAAGTTGTGTAGTCTTCTATATAAAAATAGTCGATGATTAGATATAGCCTTACTATTGGCATGTATATCCGCCATCTGCAGCAATCAAGGCCCCTGTTATAAAGCTGCTTTCATTCGACAATAAAAACGAAACGACATTTGCAATTTCTTCTGGTTTTGCAATTCTTTTAATGGGCTGAGCCTCCTCCAGTATTTTATATATAGCATCCTTTCCAATTTTTGTTATCGTGTCAAATCCTGCAACGGCTTTTGTTAAGAGGGGAGTTTCAATAGTGCCGGGGCAGATACAATTTACTCTGATGTTGTATGGAGCGTAGTCTATAGCAGTGCTTTTGGTAAACTGACCGATTGCGCCTTTTGTAAGTCCGTAAACTGAACTATTTCCTTTTCCGATAAACGACTGGTCCGATCCTGTTAGTACAATTGATCCCTTTTGTTGTTTTCTCATGATGGGAATTACTTCTTTTACAGTGTAATACAGGCCTTTTAAATTGATAGATAACACATTTTCAAAGTCGTCTATGCTCGTTTCCTCAATATTTCCCGACATATGAACACCGGCATTCGCAAAAAGCAAATCAATTTTCCCTTCTTTATTGTAGATATGTTTTACAGCGTTTTGTACATCTTCATAATTTCTTACATCGCATTTAATAAAAGTAATGCCTTCTGTATTGATATCATTAATGTCTAAGTTATACACAATCGCGCCTTCCTGTTTAAGTTTTGTGCAGGTTGCATTTCCTATACCCGTTGTTCCACCGGTAATGACAGCGACTTCTTTATCGAATTTCATATTTTAGAATTATACTGTTATGTTATTTGTTTTGTCTAATAATAATACAATTTAATAAAATATGTAAGGTGCATCATTCATAATCCAAACCCTGCCTGCAATTTTTTGCCTCTTGGCGAAGGTGGCGATTTGTGCCACAAATGTTGATGTGGGGTACGAATGTTTGATTAGCTGCAAATGTGTCTGCGGAATACTGAACTGCACTACTGTCAAACCTGAGTTAGCAGTTCGGTGTTTATTTGCACAGCGATTCATTAAATCTTTTTTGCCAAGATTTATTAAACAACTTTTGCGCTTTAAAAACTTGGACAAAAAGGATAATAATGCTATTAGTCTTTTTTGACTGGTTGTTTAATTGCTAAAGCGAACCCAAAGCCAAAAAGAAGAGTTATAAGTCCGGCAAAATATGGAATAATTTCAGTCATTATTTGATTTGTTAATTAGTTTTAAATAGATACCGAATGCCAATATTGAAGGAACCCATAAACCAATAAAAGTTCCATCAGCTTTTTCGCCTAGGAAATATAGTATTTCCGAAAATATTAAGGATAATAGAGCAGCTACAAATAGTAATTTGTCTGCAGTTGTAAATTTTTTAAACATGTTATTTATTATTTAATGCTGAATGAAATATACGTATTATTAATTTGTTAATACTATTTAAGTATTATTTTCTCTTTTTGAGTTCTTGAATTCTGTAGCTGTTTTGCAAACTTACAGCTAGCGGTTTCGGGCTTGGCGAAGGTTGGCTTTTGAAAACGAAAACCGTCTGCCAGCACCAACGTTTATTAATTAGTCAAATATTTATTTCACATTGTCTGCCTACTAATGCAAAAACCGTGTTAGTGGTTCTTTTTTATTTCATTTTTTTGTCCGTATAAAAATCATTGCGATGGTTGTCGTTAGAATTCCCATAACCAAAGCACCAATGGCACCTTGCTTTGCATAATTTTGGTAATTGAAATTGGCTTCAGCGTCTGCTATTGTCTTGTAGTGGCCTAATTCAACGGAACGTTTTATCACGTCCGGAAAATATTCAGGGGTAATGACATAAGAAGTTATCCATTGTGTTAACGGACTGATTAAAGCAATGATAACAGACAAAACAATTCCCGAAATAAGTCCTTGCTTGTAGGTTATTTGCCCACCATAAAAATATTTCTTTTTGTCTTTTAAAGCCATCACCATTACGATAATTGCAGGAATAGCAAAAAGGTTGGTCAAGTAAAGATGATAGTCAATGTATTTTCCGTGTAGTCCACACAATTTTTCTAATCCTATCCAAAGTAATGAAACCATTGAAAAAATGATTGCCCATTTGATTTCAATATTTATATTTTTCATAGTCATATTATTTTAAGCTCTCTATATTGTTTTTTTGCATTTTTTTAGTAAAATGACCGCTAACGTTTTGCAGCTACCCGAAGGGCGGGACTTTTACCACAAAACTTAGTTTGGAGAACTGAACTTTCGGCTACCACAAAACTGTCAAGCGGAGACGAAACCCCGCATATTGCCAATGTGCTGTTAGCGGTTCGGTTTTTATTCTTTCTTGTCATTTTGAAATTCGTCAGTAAAGTGTCCTCTTTGTTTTGGTTTTGAAAACTTGTCTTTGTTATACGATTGTGAATTTCCTTTTGGAATTGATAGCGAAGTCCAGCCATTTTCTACAAGCATCTTTCCCAAAAATACAATTTGTCCAATGTGATAAGGATAGTGTGCGAGTTGTCGATTTATTGCTTCGGTTACAGTGTGTCCCTGATTACGTATATAAATAATTTTGTCAAGGTCTTCCATTGTCAAAGAGTTGATTGCATTAAAAAGACAATTCCAACCTTCGTCCCACTTGTCTAAAAGTTCTTCTCTATTGTTAATGTCGTTTTCAAATTCTGCATCCCTATTACGAAATTCTTTTTCTCCGTCTGAAGTTAAAAAATCTGTCCAACGTGAAAGCATATTTCCCCAAATGTGTTTTACCATTGTCGCAATACTGTTGCTTTCGTCATTGTATTGCCAAAACAATTTGTCATCCTGTAATTGCGAAAACGTTTTCTCGCCAAGCATTTTGTAGTATTCAAATTGTTTTTTTACACTGTATAAATAGTCGTTTGTCATAATTTCATATCTCTTTGGTGTGTCGTCCTAAACTGACCGCTAACTCCCTTATATCCGCAACTCCCATCAACTTTCTTTCGTCTTATTTTCTTCTAGTATGCGAATAGGCGATGTTGCACTCATCTTGAGTTTCGGTTTATTTTTGTTTTGGCGAAGCCGTTTCTTCTTATCCCTACAGTAGTTCGTGCGAACAACAAATATGATCCTAATTAATTGTGCTTTACTGCTGTAATAGTTTGCGTATTAAAAAAGATGCTTTGGCATTGGTTTACTTTGTCTAAGATAATTGTTTCCGGGAAAAGATAACCCAGGCATAAAAAATTATCAGCGCGTTTCTTTTATCACCTCCCCTTCTTCAAAAACTCTTTCGAAGCAGCCTGAATGTATTGATACAATTCTATATCAAGGGTTTGTGTCAGTAGCAAATAATCGGGTTTGTATATCTGCAGAAATTGATCTAACAGTGCTCCATCAGTGAGTGTCGTTAACTTTTTTACAATCGCAGCATTGAAGCGATAGGCAATGTATCGATCTTGCTCTTCCCGAATCAATCTTTCTGCAAACCGACTCTGGCTTCGGTTGTAACGAAAGCGAAACATGTTGATTAACGATTCCAGTTCAAGTCCGGCACCTATCCCCGACTCTCCCGGCGCAGTGGTAACGCGCAACCCGCCATTGCGGTGCTCAAATATCTTTTCATACTGCAATCTGTTCTCAATTGAATCCTGCCTGCGCGTTTTACCGTAAATAACCACCTCCTGTAAATACTGGTAACGCCCGGGCACATAAACCTGCAGGGAAATATCAAACGACTCCGGATTTTTTATGGCAGAAACAGGAAACAACTGAGTGGGCTTGCTGCGATAAAAGAAAAACACAGAATCCTGTTCGCCCACAAAAAGACTGTATCTGCCAAGTGAATCGGTAAAGCTCATCGTGCCGCAGGTACAAAAAACCTGCACCCCCTCCACCAAATTCCGTTTTGTGCTATCCAACACCGTGCCGCTCAACTGAAACTGTGCTGAAGCATAAAGCGACGACGCCATAATGAAAACCAACAGAAACAGTTTATGCATCCTCATTTTCTGCAGATGAATTTTTCTACAATTTCGGGATAATATTGATGCTCCAGTAAGTGTATGCGTGCTGCAAGACTTTCTGTGTTGTCGTTTGGTAATACCGGACAAGTTGCCTGAAAAACGGTCGCTCCGTGGTCGTACTGCTCATCCACCTCATGAATAGTAATACCGCTTTCTGTTTCACCTGCTGAAATAACTGCTTCGTGTACAAATTTGCCATACATCCCCTTGCCACCATATTTGGGCAAAAGAGCGGGGTGAATATTCAGGATTTTTCCGGGCCAGGCTTTTATTATCGTTGAAGGAAGCTTCCAAAGAAAACCCGCAAGAATAAGATAATTAATACCTCTGCTTTTTAATTCATCTACATAACCATTGCCCCTGAACCATTGCTCCTTTTCAATTAATACAACTTCAATTCCTTCATTTTCAGCAATTTGAATGACGCCGGCACCGGGTTTATTGCATACAACCAGCGCTATTTCTCCCATAGGATTATCCCGAAACCGATTGATCAGTTGCGCCGCGTTGGTGCCTGTTCCGGAGGCAAACACTGCCAGTTTCCGCCGAATTCCTTCTATTTTCCCGTTATCCTGAGCCATATGCGGTGAAGATAATTGATGAAAAACCGGAACTGAAACAGGGGAATGCTGATTAATAGTACACAAAAAGGCCAAAGGATGGTAACAAGTGGAACGTAAGCGATCCAGTAAATCACATTTTTTTCAGGGAGAACCAGCCCAAGCAGCCAACTGCCGGCACGCGCACAGGCGCTTCCGCCTAAGGCAAACGTGGTGAAGATGAGTACAAACTGCAGCCAGCTAACCTGCCACTTTTCTTTCAATCGTGTGAACATGGTTGCAAAAGTCGGACGAAAATATCAGACGAATCAAATGTATTTTATTACTATCTGTTTTGTTTTGTCATAAAAATGTCTCTTTTAACGTTTTTAAAACAGGTTGTATAGCCGAGACTTTGTTTTACGTAAAAAAACATCTTTAATTTTTTTTTAAACTGTGGATATTATGTCAGTATCCTCCCCTAAATTTGCACCCAATTTCAGGATATTATTCCTCATCATTCGACCTCTATCACGGTATGACAAAACCAAAATCAACCCTTCAGCGCAGTTTATCTGTTCTGCTATTCGTTTTTTCGCTGTTTTGCGGTACTTCCCTGCTGGCTCAGGACGGAAAAGCTTTATTTCAGGCAAATTGTGCTTCTTGCCACGCTTTAAATAAAAAATTAACCGGTCCTGCACTTGCCGGACTTGAAGAACGCGGGCCGTGGGCAGACAGGAAAAAGTTGTATTCGTGGATTCGCAACCCGGCGGGATTTGCTAAGACAGATGCATATGCAGCGGGCCTTATAAAAGAATATGGTGTCTTGATGACTGCCTTCCCTTCTCTTTCAGACGCGGAAATTGATGCAGTTGTTACCTATATAAATACGCCTCCTCCTCCGCCACCTCCCGGTGCTACTGTAGGCTCCGCTCCTGCTGCCGAAGACGATAACTCTTTCTTATACGGTATTCTTTCTCTGGTGCTTGCTGTAGTTGCACTGATTCTTTTGCAGATCAACAGCAACCTCAAGAAACTGACGGATGAAAAAGAAGGAGAAAAACGTGCAGAGCCGGTTGCTTTCTGGAAGAACAAAGCGTATATCGCAACAGGCATTATTATCCTTTTCCTTGTTGGTGGGTATTATACCATTCAGGGTGCAATTGGATTGGGTCGTCAAACAAATTATCAGCCCGAGCAGCCAATCTACTACTCTCATAAAGTACATGCCGGTATCAACCAGGTAAGCTGTTTGTATTGTCATGGTGGTGCTATGGAAGGCAAGCATGCCAATATCCCAAGCGTCAATGTGTGTATGAACTGTCACATGGCTATTAACGAATACAAAGGACCAGAGCTTGTTCGCGAAGACGGTTCTAAAGTTGATGGTACGGCTGAAATCAAAAAATTATACGACTATGCAGGATGGGATCCCGCATTAAATAAATACACAGGCAAGGGTAAGCCCATCGAGTGGATAAGAATTCACAACCTACCCGACCATGTTTACTTTAACCACTCACAACATACCAAGGTAGGTGGCGTTCAATGCCAGACCTGCCATGGCCCAATCCAGGAAATGGGAGAGGTGAAGCAGTTTAGCAACCTCAGCATGGGTTGGTGTATTAACTGTCACAGAGAAACCAATGTCCAGTTTAAAGACAACGGATTCTATAGTATGTACGAAAAGTTTCACAACGATATAAAGAACGGAAAGATGGATAGTGTTACCGTGGAGAAAATTGGCGGCACTGAGTGTCAAAAATGTCACTATTAATCCTTGCGTTTAAAACGACACGACAATGATCGTCTGCTCAGAGTCGCGTCATTCAACACAAATAACTGTATTCTGTCATTATGAGTAAGAAAAAATACTGGCAAAGTTTCGGAGAGCTTCATCAGACGCAGTCTTTTCAGGAAAAGGCTGAAAATGAGTTTCAGGAAGATCTTCCTTTTGAAGAGGCAGATCAGTCTTCCCGTACTCCACGTCGTGACTTTTTAAAGTATCTTGGATTTAGTACTGCCGCTGCTACACTTGCTGCGAGTTGCGAGATACCCGTTAAAAAGTCGATTCCATTTCTGAATAAGCCGGCTGATATTGTACCCGGTGTGGCCAATTATTATGCCACTGCGTTTGTGCAGGATGGAGATGTTGTTCCTGTTGTTGCAAAAGTGCGAGACGGTCGTCCTATTAAAATTGAGGGCAACAAACTCGGTTTTGCCGGCGGAGGAACCAGTCAGCGTGTACAGGCTTCCGTACTCAGTCTTTATGATACTGCGCGTGTGCGTTTCCCAATGGAGCGTGCCGGTGATGTGTTGAAAGAAGCGCCATCTTACGATGCGCTCGATAAAAAAATTGCAGCATCACTTGCTGGAATCGGAACAAAACAAATTGTACTCCTTAGCTCTACAATCAATTCGCCTTCAGCGCTGAAAGCGGTGGAAGAGTTCAAGGCAAAATATCCCAATTTCAAGCTCGTTACTTACGATGCGGTTTCTTACAGTGCATTGATTCAGGCAAACGAAGTTTCTTATGGTAAAAAGGGAATTCCTTCTTATCAGTTCGATCAGGCCAATGTAGTGGTAAGCCTTGGTGCCGATTTCCTCGGAACATGGTTGAGTCCGGTTGAGTTTGCTGCACAGTACGCAACAAAGCGTCGCGTCACTGATCAAAACCTGTCAATGAGTCGTCATTTTCAGTTTGAAAGTATGTACAGCATGACCGGCGCAAGTGCGGATGAGCGTTTGACACACAAGCCAAGTGAGCTGGGCGCTGTCTTACTCAATCTTTATGCAAAACTCGGCGGAGCGGTAACGGCTCCTGCATTATCTGATAAGCGTTTGGTTTCCGGTATCGAAGCAGCTGCAAAAGAATTACTGGCTGCCGGTGGAAACGCCCTTGTTGTGTGCGGAAGTAATGATGTGAACGCGCAGATTCTGGTGAATGCCATCAATGATAAAATCGGCGCTAATGGCAAAACCATCAACTTCGGTTCAATGGTTCACTACCGCAAAGGGGTTGATGCAGAGATGGAGCAATTGATTGCCGACCTCAACGCAGGTAATGTAGGTGCGGTGCTGGTAAATGGTGCCAATCCTTTCTATACTTATTCCGATAATAAAAAACTTGCTGATGCTTGGAAAAAAGCGTCTCTGACCGTTTCTTTTAGTGAAACAGAAGATGAAACAGCTCAGCAATGTCAGTACCTTCTTCCTTCTCCTCACTTCCTGGAAAGCTGGGGTGATGCCGAAGCGAAAGACGGTTACATCGTATTTCAACAACCTACAATTCATCCGCTGTTTAAAACCCGTCACTTTGTTACTTCACTGTTGAAGTGGAGCAGCAATGCGGTTGCGGATTATGATACTTATTTCAAAAATTACTGGATAGCTGCTTTAGGCAGTCAGTCAGTGCTTGATGCTGCATTACAATCTGGCGTTCGTCCTGCAACAGCTGCTGTTGCCGGCGCAACTTCCAACGGAGGGGTATTGGCGAACGCAGCTGCGCAATTGGCTGCTGCTCCTAAAGGTGGTGCTTACGAAGTGGTATTATACCAGAAAGTGAGCATCGGAGATGGTAAAATGGCCAACAACCCATGGTTGCAGGAAATGCCTGATCCGATTACACGCGCGTGCTGGGACAACTATGCTGTTATTTCCCCAGCGGCTGCGAAATCACTCTTCCCTGATCTCAATATGGATCAGTATGAAGTAGAGCCACCTAAACCGGTATTAAAAGTTAAAGCAGGCAATAAAGAAATTTCTTTACCGATCTTAATCGTTCCTGGTACGCAGGCGAACACAATCGCGATTGCTGTCGGATATGGTCGTACGGAGAAAGCAGGTCTTGCAGCGAAAGGTGCAGGAAAAAATGCATATCCTTTTGCTTCTTACGCAGGATCTTATTCATATGTGGTAACAAACGCTTCTGTTGAAAAAACAGGAGAGTCTTACCCAATTGCCCAAATGCAAACGCATGGCAGTTATGGAAATCGACATGAGGTTGTGAAGGAAACGTCTTTACCCTTACTGAAAAAAGATCCGAAAATCATTATCAATGAACGCCTTGCTGAATTAAAAGACTACGGCGGACTCGATAATTTCGAATCAGAAGGAACCATTTATCCTGTTTACGACAAACCGGGTATCAAATGGGGAATGAGCCTCGACCTCAATACTTGTAATGGTTGTGGTGCGTGTGTGGTGGCTTGTTCTGCAGAAAACAACGTTTCTGTTGTTGGTAAAAATCAGGTTGGGAAGTACCACGACATGCATTGGTTAAGGATCGACCGTTACTTCAGCGGCGATGAAAACAATCCTGATGTTGTATTCCAACCAATGCTTTGTCAGCATTGCGACAATGCACCTTGCGAAAACGTTTGTCCGGTAGCCGCTACCAACCACAGCAGCGAAGGTTTAAACCAGATGACATATAACCGTTGTATCGGAACGCGTTATTGCGCGAACAACTGTCCATATAAAGTACGTCGTTTCAACTGGCACGATTGGAACGGAGCTGATAGCTTCGGCGACAACCAGCTTCCGATTATTGAATCTGGCCGCATCAACGAAGTAACGATTCAGATGAACGATGACTTAACACGTATGGTGCTGAATCCGGATGTAACAGTTCGTAGTCGTGGTGTAATTGAGAAATGTTCATTCTGCGTACAGCGTTTACAGGAAGGAAAACTCACAGCGAAGAAGGAAAGCCGTACGCTTAACGACAGCGACGTGAAAACTGCTTGTCAGCAGGCTTGTCCAACCGGAGCCATTGTATTCGGAAACGTGAACGACAAGGAAAGCTCGATTCGCAAAGTGCGTACAGAAGAGTATGCAAACCGCACATTCTATGTACTTGAGCAACTTCACGTATTACCCAACGTAAGCTATTTGGCCAAAGTAAGGAATACAGAGCGTGTGGTAGGAAACCATGAAGAAGAAGGTCACGAAAAGGAGCACGCTGAAGCAGGGCATCATTAATTTGATGTGCAAATAAAAGTTATTAGTTATGTAGGCTAAACAAATAAGGTCTGCATAAAATATAGAAAATAAGAAACCGGTTTCGGTCGGAATCTGAAAAAGAAAACAGAATATGTCATTACTTAAATACGAATCACAGGTCAGAGAACCACTGGTGAACGGCGACAAAACCTACAGCCAGGTAACGCAGGACATCTGTGCGCCTGTGGAGGCAAAGCCCAGCCGTCTTTGGTGGATTGGCTTTACTATTTCCGTAGCACTTCT
>JAULVS010000028.1:0-64013 GCA_032110905.1 Chitinophagaceae bacterium
TTTTTTTATTTGTGCGATCGTGGTTCGCAAGGTCATCACTTCTTCTAACTGTAATGAACTGCCGCCTCCGGCAAACCCGTATAATGCAATGCCGGCTCTCACCATATCATATTGCAGATGAGGATGTCTTATGATACCGGATGAATTAGAAAGGTGACGAAGAAAATCTGTACTGATATTTCTCCGGATGATCTCACATGCCTGATCAAATGCCTGTGCCTGTTGTTGTGTAAAATCATCTTCCAGACTATCTTCGGCAGCAGCGAGGTGACTGAATACTGAACGTACATGAATGAGATCGGTTTTCAGTTTTTCGGACATCGCTTGCCATTCATGTTTTTCAAATCCAAGCCGGTGCATCCCAGTATCAATTTTGATGTGAACCGGATACTGTGTGAAGCCTTCTTTATCGAGGTGTTGTAAAAAGGCTTCCAGTATGGATTCAGAATATAATTCGGGCTCGAGCAAATGGTTGGTCAGCGCATCAAAAGTGCCCGGCTCCGCATTCATCACCATAATAGGAACAGTGATACCTGCTTTTCGTAATGCCACTCCTTCATCTGCAAAAGCAACTGTGAGATAATCTATGCCTTGTTCCTGCAAGAGGTTTGCCATTTCATAACTACCGGTGCCATAACCGAACGCTTTTACGACAGCCATTGTTTTTACACCCGGTTTCAAAACGCCTCTGATTTTTTTCAGATTTTGTTGAAAAGCATTCATGTTTACTTCAAGCACTGTTTCATGAACTTGTTGCTCCATAAAAGGGATGAGCTTTTCCAGTTCGAATGATCTGGCACCTTTAATCAATACTGCTTCATCTGAAAATGACAATGAATAGATATGATCAAGTAAATGGTTTGTATCATCGTAGCATAGCAACTCAATCTCCTTTGATAGTAGTTGTGATAAATAAGCTGGAGCTTCTGTTCCAACAGCGATTACTTTCTGCACACCATAACTACTGATCATTTTTGCCAGATCTTTATAGCTTGCTGCCACCTCATCCTTTGGTAATACCAGATCCGAAAGGATAACCGTTTTTCGTTGATGCTGGCGTTGTTGATGCAGCAAACTGAAAGCAATATCAAAAGATGTGAGGTCGGCACTATAACTGTCATTGATGATGGTAGATTGTTGTTGACCTCTTTTGATCTCCAGTCTCAGTCGAACAGGTTTAAGATGAGAGACAAGCATTGAAAGTTCCTCTTTTGACATACCAAGATGCAGACAGGTGCAGCAACAGGTTAATGCATTTTGTATTGAGGCTTCATCCTGAAAAGGCAACTGAATATCAAATTCCTCACCATTCCAGGATAAGACGAGTATTGATCTTCCGTCTGTTTCTGTTTTTTTCAAAATTCGCAAATCACTTGCTTCGTCTTCCCCCCAGCAAACGCATGTTTTATTGCGCAGCGAAGGCAGTTGCTTATAAATATGATAAGGGATAATAACGGTGTCGGATGAACGAAAAAGCATTGCTTTCTCTTCCAGTTTTTCCTGAAGATCTTTAAATCCTTCCCTGTGCGCATCGCCAATGCTTGTGAGAATGCTGATGGTAGGTTGTATCATTTTTTCAAGCACATCCATCTCACCTTTCTCCGATATGCCTGCCTCGAACAAAGCGAGTGTGTGTTTTGGTTCTATCTGCCAGATGCTCAGCGGAACACCGACAGCTGAATTGTAACTTTTCGGACTTCTCACAATATCATAGTGATGATGCAGGAGTTGATATAGCCACTCTTTTACAATCGTTTTCCCGTTACTGCCTGTGATGCCGATTACCGGTAAAGGTTTTTCTTCTGTTGTTTCCTTAAATCGGCTTCGGTGAAATGCGGCAATCGACTGCAAGGCTTTTAATGTATTGTCTGCCCGTATAAAGTCGGCATCCGGGCATAATGAAACATCTACATCCTTATGAATGAGAAAATGGCGAATGCCTCTTTGATAGGCCATCCTAATGAATAAATGTCCGTCTCTATGTTTTGTTTCGATTGCAATAAACAAACCGCCTTCCGGTTGAACAATACGCCGACTGTCTGTATACAGATTGGTAATAAGCCGATCAGTATTATTTTCCTGAAGCCATTCGCCGTGTACGACCGTTTTGATTGTATGAAGGGGATATGCTCCCATATACTTGTAAAGTTAGGGAAGAGAATAGATGCGACGTCTCCAGAATGAGAAAGCAACTCCTCCGATGACAACGAGTAAAAGTGGCAAAGCTACATTGATGATTTGCCAGAATAATTTTTGTTCTGCAAGTTTTGCTTTATCAAGCAGACGCACCCTGATTTCACGATTGCGAAGCGAGAGAATATCTTTAAGGCCGGACATGTATTCCAATGTGTTTTCAAGAAACTGTTTATTGGAGAAACTGGTTTCTTGAGAGCGGCTGAAACCCATCGGCAATGCCGATTCTCTTGTGTAATCATTGAGTACCACATCGCCGTCGGCAACCACGAGCTGACATCCTTCAGACACCGATGTTGTTCGGAAATTGCCGTAATATTTTTTAAATGAATCCTGAGTGGCTGCATCGGTGCGATATGTGTACAGGCTTTGAAACGAACCTTCCAGTAAAACAGCTGCAGGAATATTTTTTTTAGTATAAAGCTCAGGGCGTTCAACGGTTTTCAATTCTTCCAGACTGATCACTGCGGGCGTGTTCAATGTTTTTGCATTCATGGAAGAAGTGAGCAAAATTGTTTTTTGTATACCGGTGGCTTTTACAGTATCAATGGTATTGCAAAACTGCGCAAGTACCGGTTCCATATTGCGGGTGAGCGGATGTTTAGAGGATGGTGTAAGCAAAGGGTAATAGTTGAAAGGCACATCAGCAAGCTGAGGCTTATCGCCCGATACACCAACAACCATTTTACTGAAATCACTTTGAAGATCCTGCAACAAATCGCGGTTGATTCGAACACCATACTTGAAAAGAAGATCATCTATATTTAGTCCTCGATCATAGGCCACAGTTTTTGCAGTGATAGCGAGGCTGTCTTTTTCCGCATAAAGCTGATCTACAAACCAAAGTACTTTTCCTCCCTGCATTACGTACTGGTCAATTTTTCTTTTGGCAGAATCGCTGAATGGAGTTGATGGTTTAACGATCAGCAGCGCCGAGACCTGCGATGGGATGAATACATTTTTATTGATATCTACCAGTACGAATGAATAATCGTTACTGATTACTTCTACCAGTTTTTGGGTTTCAGGTCCCATTGGTTCGCCGTTCCCGATGAGGTAGCCGATGATGGGTTTAGCAGGTCTTGTGATTTTACTGATTGCGGAAGCAAATTTAAATTCAAGCAGAGCTTCAGCATTGCCGATGCTGCGTGCATCATCATTTACAAGTCGACCGGTTAATGGATCGCGCGTATACTCTGTTTTGCCGCTTAGTAAATCAATAGAGATTGTTTTTCCATCTGATGAAACGAGGGCTGCCGGGTACACAAGGCGCTGAGAAGAGCTTTCTTCGTTTTGCTGTACTTGTATGTTATAAGGCATAATGCCCAGTTTTTTTAAAGAGTCGGATACAAATTCCTGTTTAAATGAGTTGGCAAGTTCGGGTTGTGATTGCAGCAGGCTGTCGACCGGAATACCGATGCTTCTAAGGCTGTCGCTGAAATGAATCCATGTTGCTTCTTGAAGTGCAGGAGGGATGAGCGATGAAACAGATACAAAGCGCAGGTTGATATTTGGGCCTGCATAGGCTTTCATTTCATTCAACAGATCCGTTGTGCTTCCTTGAAGTTTTTTAAATACAGCAGGCAGGTCGCCAGTGAGAAGAATATCAATCTGAACAGGTTTGTCAATTGTTTTCAGTAAAGTTTTGGTGGAAGGCGCAAGGGAATAGCGCTGGTCGTCTGTGAGGTCTGCTTTGATGCTGAGGAATGAAGCAGAGATGTTGATCAGAATAAGCAGTGCGAGGATAAAAAACGGTTTGTTGGATGATGTTAAAAATGGGAGGGTGGATGTTGTTGCCGACTGGTTTTTAGCGATTCTGCGAACTGTGAAATAGATGAACAGGAAGATGAGGGAGGAGAAATAAATCAGATCGCTGAGTGAGAGCACACCTTTTGAAATGGAACGGTAATGGTATTCAAGTCCGGCTTGCTGGATATAGAAATCAGCGCCGTTTTGAAACAGCGGCAGGCTGCTGAAAGCATCTAATCCCTGATAAAAAATAAAGCATCCCAAAGCGCCGGAGAGAAAAGCCACAACAGAGTTTTGGGTGAAGCTGCCTGCGAGGAGGCTGATGGCGCAAAATACACCGCATAGCAGAAAGAGACCAAGGTAGGAGCCAAGCCAGGCACCTTTGTCGAGTATGGTTTCAGCGGCGGAAAGGATGCTGATTGAAAGGGCGTAGGTGAAAGTTGGAAGGATCGCAATAAAGGTTACCAGCAGGGCTGCCAGGTATTTGCCGCCAATGATTTGCAGGTTGGTGAGCGGGCCGGTTTGCAGTAATTCCATTGTGCCGCTTTTCCATTCATCGCTGATTTGCCGCATGGTAATAGCCGGGATCAGGATCAGCAGTACATAGGGAGCAAGGGTGAAGTAATTGTCGAGGCTGGCATAGCCGTAATCGAGGATGTTGAAGCTCGAAAAGAAAAACAGGAATAGCCCGTTTAGCAACAAAAAAAGCCCAATGGCGAGGTATCCTGTCAGGTTGCTGAAAAACTGCCGGAATTCTTTTTTACAAAGTGACCACATCGGGCGCAAAAATACGTGAAAACAACAGCCCTTAGGGCGTTTTAGCGTAAAGTTAAACAACTAACGAATGTGAGTGATAAATTTATTATACTTGTATGATATTCAGTAAGGTAGAGCCAATTGGCTTTTGCTTTTACTTGCCGAATCCCTTTGGAATAAAATAATTACATAATCGATTGTGATGAAACTTTTTAGCTTGACCTCTATTGTTTCAAATGCATTTGTCTTAAATCGGCGGTTGCTCATATTATCAATATTTCTGATTACTACAGGAAAGATGTCTGCACAGACATACTCCGATAATGCATCTAGTTACGGAGGTGTGTGGGGGCCAGCAAATTCTAATAATTCAAATTCATGTTCTAATGTAGGCTTTGGGGATTGGACGTTTACTTATGGTGCCAATACAGGGTCTTTTATTGGCAACCCGGCAGATAACGTAATGGGTACAACTGGTATTGGTACTACAGCGTTTGGAATTTATGCAACAGGGGGTGAATATTGCAACGCATACAGATCAATCAGAGGCGGTATGCAGGTGGGAGATGCTTTTAGTTTTTACTGGGCAATGAACTTTGATGCCGGCGGAGGAAGTAAAGGTTTTGATCTTAGAAATGGAGGCTCCAATATTTTTAACGTCAATAATACAGGCAGTGCAACTATAACTACATCAAACGGAACTGCATTCACGGCCTACGGTACAACTCCCATGCTCGTGACTTTAGTAAGAACAAGTTCATCTTCTTATGCTTTTTCTATGACTGCAAGAAATGGAGGAGCTACCTATACTACGACAATAAACAATAGCACATCCATTGACGGTATCAACTTTTATATCGGAAATCAAAATGATCCAGCGGGTGAAAAAAATATATATATAAATGCTTTTCAATTGCTAAAACCTCGTTACCGTACTGCCGCCTCAGGGAATTGGAGTGAAGTTGCTGCTTGGGAGATCAGTACCAATGGCGGCACCAGCTGGTCAGCGGCTTCATCTGTACCTTCCGGCACATTTGACGCCATTACAATCCGAAACGGTCACAGTATAACACTTAATACTTCTGCTTCTGTTAGCAGTTTGGTAATTGATGCAGGCGGTACATTCAATAACGGTACAGCACAAACGCTGACGATGGCGGCCTGTTATGCAACTCTTACAAACAACGGCACATTCAACCGCAACACAGGCACTATTACTTTCTCAAGTACAGGTACGGTATCCGGAGCAGTATTGTTTCATAATTTAAATACTTCCGGCGGGCTGACCCTGGGTGCAGGTGCAAATCAGTCGACTATCTATGGCACATTTACATTGAACAATGGTGGATTCATCGCCTCTGCACCTCCTAAATATGCCACCGGGTCCACTCTCGCTTACAATACCGGAGGTACTTACAATCGATCTGATGAATGGCCAACGGGAATTAATGTTGAAACAGTTCCTCATCATGTAACTGTGAGAGCGGGTACAACCTTGAATTTAGACGTAAAAACAGGCCCAACCGGAGATAATTCTCATTACGATACGGAAGGCCGTACCATGTACGGAGACCTTGATTTATACGGAACGCTCACTATGGGAAGTAATAGTGGTACCATGGCCGAAGATTTGGTTGTGGGAGGAAATGTAACCATACGTAATACAGGCGGATTAATATTAGGTAGTCAGAAACCAAGCGATGTTAAAATTGCTGATATTCAGCTCGGGCTAAATTGGGTGGTTGAACAGGGTGGTTTTTTTGATGCTAGCAGAAGAGCGGTTATTTTCAACGGAACTACCACCACTGAACAAACTTTTACATCCGGAAATGCTATCGAGAACTTTGGATATTTAATTGTCAACAAACCTGCTATTAGCGGGGTAGAAGGAACTGTCAAAATGTTTTGCGATTCTTACATTTATGGTCAGAATCAAGGTAGTATTATTCAATTGTTGAATGGTAGTCTTGATTTAAACGGTCGCTCTATGACCTTAAATGTTCGTGATACCATCAATAATGTTGATCAGAATATTTCTATTGATGGCACTGACGGGAACTTGACCAGACGAATATTTAATTCTTCAGCAACAGCTGCTCTTTTTAATATTACTCATTTTCGCTCAACTTCACATGTGGACACTGTAAAAAGAAATTCAGCTAAGCTCTCATTGCTCACATTTGGTACAAATATTATTGTGACTGTTGGTTCTACTACCGGTAATGTGGGAATTAATTTTGGGTCTGGTCTCACAACAATCAATGGTACATTACGTATAAACGCAAGAGGCTTTGTAGATATAAATCCACCTACATATAACACCAACTCGCTTCTTCAATATAATATAGGAAGTACATACAATCGCAATGCAGAATGGAATGCTTCTTCAGGTCCGGGATATCCCTATAATGTTCAGACCTCATTATCCGGAACACGATTGATTGCTGGTGGCACATCAAATACTGCAACAGCATTGAATATGGTCGGTAGCCTGACTGTTGATGCATCTACATCGCTTGATATGACTAATGCTGGTTCAAATAACATGACCGTTCCTTTGATTGTTGGACTGGATATTAATCTGAACGGAACATTGATTGCTTCGGGCAATGCAGGCGGCAATGTACAATTGGGAAGAAACTGGACGAGAGATATCACTACGGGAACATTTACAGATAATACAAGAAGATTAATTTTTAATTCTTCTTTGCCCTCAATTATTAATCTTACTGCTGCCGGTACAGAGATCTTCTATGAAGTTGGAACAGCAAAAACCCTGTCCACTAATACCATTACATTAAACAAACCCGTTACGATTACCAAAGCTGTTTATTTTGGAACGGGTACTGTAGTTAGTTCTCTTACCAATCTTTTGACATTTAATGACGAGACTGATGCTTTGGGAGAAAGTGATAATTCTTTTGTTGATGGTCCGGTGGCAAAAGTTGGAAATGATCTTTTCGATTTTCCGGTAGGGAAGCCCGTTGCCTCCATTACCCCCAATGTCTATAATTCTACAGGGTTAACCGGAGGATACAGGCCTATTTCAATTTCCGCACCCGTATCAGTAACAGATGTGTTTACTGCTGAATTTGTTCACAGAAATGCCAACTTAATTGGTCCGATAACTTCTCCTGGATTACAAGGGGTTAGCGCATGTGAATATTGGGGTTTAAAACGTGAAAGTGCTACAAATGTTAGTGTCACCTTATCATGGATGCCAAAAAGCGTTTGTAATCCTACCAACTATATAACTAATATATCTGCAGTTGTGGTGGCAATGAGTAGTAATGGTACACCGCTTTCGCATCCAAGTGGTCAGTGGAATTTCCACGGAGGAACTGCTACAGGTAATGCTAACAGTGGTACAGCAACATGGACAGCTCCTTTAGGTTCAAACTATAAACCTTCTGCTTCTCCTGGTTATGAAGCATATACTCCGTTCACATTAGGCACCACCAACTGGCAACAGGCGCCACTACCTTTTGATGTTAAACATTTCAAAGCTGCCCAAAAAAATAATCAGGTTCAGCTCGATTGGTCTGTCAATTTTAATCAGCAAGTTAAGTCTTATGTAATCGAAAGAAGTCGAGACGGCATTCAGTTTGAAATCCTGAAACAAGTTGCAGCCAGAAGCAATGAAGTAAACGCTTCTTATACCGATCTGGATGCTGCTCCTTATAATGGATGGGGTTACTACCGTCTTCGTATAACCGATATGAGCGGACAAATTACTTACACATCCACACAAAAAGTCTGGACTGGTAAGAAAGGTACATTCATTCAGGTTACCCCTAACCCTGCTTTAAATGATGTATGGATCAGTATTGCCCAACCGGAAAAAATTACTGAGATTAATCTGATGAACGGTTTAGGCCAGGTTCTTTACAAAACAAATAAACTGAACTCTCTCAACCGCATTGATGTATCGTCATTTGCTCCCGGAATTTATTATCTGAGAATGACAGGAAAAGATGGGGTGTTTGTGGAGACATTTGTTAAGAAGTAAGTCAGTTATCAGTTATCCGTTATTGGCTCACTGAGAACGGCTAACCGCCAACTGCTAACTGTATTTAAACCGCAAAACTCTCTCCACAACCACAGGTGCGGTTGGCATTTGGGTTGTTGAAGTAAAATCCTTTCCCGTTTAAGCCTTCGCTGAAATCAAGGGTGGTGTCTACGAGGTATAAAAAACTTTTCAGGTCGGTCACAATTTTAACGCCATTATCTTCAAATACCTGATCGTTTGGTTTCGACTCATTATCGAAATCAAGCTTGTAACTCAAACCACTACAGCCTCCACCCACAACCGATACCCGCAAAAAGTAGGCAGCATCTTTGTCAATAGAAGCCTGTTGCATCAAGCTAACCACTTTTTCTTTTGCTTTGTCACTTACGTACAGCATTTTTATAAAACCATTTGTTTTGTAAAGTTAAGGAGTAATCCTCTCTTCATTACCTTGGTAGTAAACCCTCTTCTTTTTGTAATTGCTGAATCAATGCAATCATTGCTTCAATTTTTTCAGCAAGTTGTTTTTCATCTGTTTCTCTGCCGAGGCTTATCCGGATTGAACCTCGGCTATCTTTCTCATCAAGACCCATTGCAGTGAGTACATGACTCGGTGTTTGCAATGCGCTGCTGCAAGCACTTCCGTTAGAGATGGCAACGATTTTCGCCAGCCCTCCGACCAGTGAAGCCTGATTCTGTAAATGAAAACAACAATTACTTAAAGAGGGCAATCGCTCTGCAGAAATACCATTGATGGTTACGCTCAAATGATCTTTAAACGATTTTTCCATACTTTCTCTCAATAGGCCCAATCGTTTTTCATCCTGCATCATTTCTTTTTTTGCGAGCTCAGCCGCCTTCCCCAAACCAACAATCCCTGGCACGTTTAAGGTGCCGCTACGCAAGCCTCTTTCCTGGCCGCCTCCTGTCATTTGAGATACCAGCCGCACACGCGGATTTTTTCTGCGTAAATAAAGTGCACCAACCCCTTTGGGCCCATAAAGTTTATGAGCAGATAAAGCCAATAGATCGATTCCTGATTCGTGAATATCTAATGGAATTTTTCCGGCCGACTGGGAAGCATCACACATAAATAAAACGCCTTTTTCTTTTGCAATCTTTCCGATTTCATTGATCGGATGAATGACTCCCGTTTCATTGTTGGCATGCATCAGTGCGATGAGTATCGTGTTCGGCGTAATCGCGTTTCTTAATGTATCTAAATCAATATTCCCATTTGAATCAACAGCCAGCTTCGTTAATATAATTCCGGTTTTTTCCAACTCTTCACAGGTATCAAGCACTGCCCTGTGTTCGGTGAGGCAGGTGATGATATGGTTTCCCTTAGAGGCGTAGGCACTCGCCACACCTCTTAGTGCGAGGTTTAAACTTTCTGTAGCCCCAGATGTGAAGATGATTTCTTCGGGTATGCAACCAATAAGTTCGGCAACCTGTTCGCGTGCAAGTGAAACAGCTTCAGCAGCCTCCCATCCCTGCGGATGAAGTTTACTGGAGGCATTGCCGAATTGCTCCCTGAATAACGGCCACATAGCTTCAAGCACGCGCTGATCAACGGGCGTTGTGGCTGCATAATCTAAATAAAGCGGAAGAGTCGACACAGAAAAGCTTTGAGTCAAAGTTAGCTGCGATGGTTGTAACTTTCGCTCAAAAAACAGTTATGCGTATTGTTGATCACATCGGTATTGCAGTTAAAGATTTATCAGTTTCTATTCCTTTGTTTGAAAAACTGCTCAATACATCTTGCTACAAAACTGAATTAGTGGAAGGAGAACAGGTACAAACTGCTTTTTTTAAAAAGGGGGACACTAAAATTGAATTGCTGGAAAGCAGCACTGCAGATGGGGTTATTTCAAAATTTATTGAGAAGAAAGGAGAGGGGATTCACCATATCGCTTTTGATGTAGAAGACATCGAATCTGAAATCAGGCGGTTAAAAGAAGAAGGTTTTGTGGTGCTTAATGAAATACCTAAGCGAGGAGCAGACAACAAGTTGGTTTGTTTTTTACACCCTAAAGGAACGAATGGGGTTTTGGTTGAGTTGTGTCAAGATGCTAAATAGTTATAAAAGAAAAACCCCCGAGAACGGGGGCTTTGTTTTGCTTACGTGGCGATTGCCAATTATTGTTTGATGAAATTTGTTTGTTGTAATGTATGGCCTTCCTCTACCACACGAATCAGATATAGGCCTGGAGAAAGAGAAGAGGCGTCAAATTGCAGAAGGTTTCCTGCTTTTGAAGCAATTGTTTTAACGAGCATACCGTTGCTGTTTATCACAAGAACAGACTGATTCCCTTTGATACCATCTTCAATGAAAATATTAGTTGTACCAACTACCGGATTTGGATAAACAGTGAGTTGCTTCTGAATACGACCGGCAACCTGCACAACACCCGAGTACTGGTACATACCATCTTCGTCGATCATTTTTAAGCGATACATTGTAGTTCCGTTAACTGGAGTGGGATCAGTGAAATTATACTGACGCAAAGCAGCAGAATTACCGGCTGCAGATACTGTTCCGACAGAAGCCCATGTACGCAGATCGCTGCTGCGTTCTACATTGAAAGAACGTGTAGCAGTCTCCTGGATAGTTGACCATGCAAGTTGCACATTATTGTTCTGGATGCGTCCGCGAAATTCATTCATGCTTAAAGGAAGCGAACCACCGCCGATTCCACTTTGTGAAATTGTTAAGGGTCCATTTAGCGTTTGTTGTTTAATTGGGCCTGAACCTCCCCATACTTCATTAGGGCCAATCTGAATTTTTAAGCTGCTTGTATTGCCGGAGGTAATAGATCCGCCTGGAAGAACGTTGATCAAACTTCCGCAATCAAGATATAATTTAGCAGAGGGTTCAAATTCCAGTGTGCCATAAACAAAGATGACGAGCTGTGGAGTTTTTGCAGGATCAGAAAAACAGGCAGATCCCTGTTTGTAAACATTGTTTTTCAGTTTCACAACAGTACCGGCAGGGATACAAACAATCTGACCGGATGAAGGCTCCTGGTTATTGTTCCAGGTTGAGTTGCTGTTCCAGTACTGATTGCTGGTTACGGGCCATTTATTGGCAGAAGACACACATCCGGAAGGCAGCTGTGCCTGTGAAACGATGCTGATCATCAGCAGAGATAAAGTGTAAAAAATTGTTTTCATCAGCTTGTTTTTAAATTAAAATTTATAAATAGAGGTACTAAAAACTAATTGCAGGCATTAATTTATTGTTGCCTAAATAGAAAATCAAAGGTATTGGAGGAGTAAAGTTTACTCTCTTAATTTAAAATGGAGAGTGAGTACGGATTCAAAAGAATTGGAGGATATAAAATTAAAGAGATTATTCTGATATTTTCATCAATTTCGAAATAATTTTTTCCATTTTACCGGATCGGGATCCTTTTATGAGGATCGAGGACTGGGTAAAATACTGATTTTCAAACCATTTAGCTGCTTTTTCTGAATCTTCGAAATATTCAAAAGAATGATCAATTTTACCGAAATTACCTCCTACCAGCACTACTTTCAGCCATTTAAACTGGTTAATCAATTCTACGATCAATCGGTGTTCGGTAAGACTTTCTTCTCCAAGCTCAGCCATAGCGCCTAGCATGAGCACCTTGTTTTCGCCCGGTCTTTTTGCAAAATTTTCAATGGCAGCACGCATACTGGTGGGGTTGGCATTGTAGGCATCAAGGATGATCTCATTGCTTTCCCATTTAATTAGTTGAGAACGACTGTTGGAAGGTAGATAGTTTTCTATGGCGGCTTGAATTTTATCTGCCGGCACTTTAAAATAGATTCCCACGCAAACGGCAGCAAGCACATTGGGTGTATTGTAATCTCCTACAAGTTGGGTTTGGATCGGTTTGGGTTGAAGCGGTTTAGTTATCTGCACTTGCAGATAAGGATTCTGTACTAAAAGCTTGCCGGTAATGTCGGCATCATCTGTTCCGTATGAAAATAAATGCTTGATACCAGCACTCATTTCACGGAGATAATCCAAATCATAATTTAAAAAGACTGTTCCTCCTGCCGCACGTATATAATCGTAGAGTTCTCCTTTCCCTTTTTTTACGCCTTCCAGTCCGCCAAATCCTTCAAGATGTGCTTTGCCAACATTGTTGATCAGGCCATGAGTAGGCAATACATATTTACAATAGCTTTCAATTTCTTTCTGGTGATTGGCACCCATCTCAACAACAGCGATTTCGGCATCGTTTTTTATTTTAAGCAAGGTTAGGGGGATGCCGATATGGTTATTTAAATTTCCTTCTGTGGTATAGGTTTTAAAATGAGAGGAAAGCACTGCATGAATAAGTTCTTTTGTGGTTGTTTTGCCATTACTTCCTGTGATAGCTAAAACAGGGATATCAAACTGCATACGGTGGTGTTTAGCCAGCGACTGCAATGTTTCAAGCACATTATCAGTAAGAATAATTTTGTCGTCCTTAATACCTGGATCTTCATCTACAATCACGGCTGCCGCCCCTCTTTCAATAGCAGTACCCGCAAAAAGATTTCCATTAAAATTGTCACCTTTGAGGGCAAAGAACAATTCATCCTCTTTCAGCTTTCTTGTATCTGTTTGTATATGGGGATGCTGAAGAAATAATTGATAAAGCGCTTGTATATCCATTTTAATCTTGACTCAAAGATAATCAGTAACTGTATGCAATAAAAAACCCCGGAAATTCCGGGGTTGAATTTTTTTTGATGACTGCAATTATCTTTTGCGATTGTTTTGTCTGCGTTGCTGGAACCAGTTACCAGTTCTCATACCATTACCTTCTTGGCTGCCATATCTGGTCATAGCACAACGGAAACCAATCGTTGAAGTACTTTGGTCTTCTTCAAGGAAGCGACGTGAGCCGGGGCTAAGCCAATAAGCACGGTCGTTCCAGCTTCCTCCTTTGTAAACACGGGTTTTATCGCTTATAAGCGTGGTATTGCCATAGCCGTATTTTACATTGCTAAGGGAATCGCCATCTAGATAGTCGATCACATAGCCTTTCTGATAGTTTCTTCTGTTTTTTAATTCTTCTTCTGTTTCATCGCGGTATTTAATTCTACCTAAGGAATCGCGCTCAGCTTTGCCGGAGCTTAAATCAATGCGTTGGAAGTTGTTTCCGCGATAGTAATTGAAATCATCTCCGTCTGATGAGGAAAGAGGACGATACACATCAGCTACCCACTCACTCACGTTACCTGCCATATTAAATAAACCGAAACCATTGGGGTAGAATGCTTTAATCGGGCCTGGAATTGCAGAACGGTCATTCAAACCACCCGCAACACCCATGTTATCACCTGCTCCGCGTTTGAAGTTTGCCAAAAACTGACCTTGCCATGCGCCTTGCTGAGCATCACGCAGACCATTTACATTTTGTTCCCAAGGGTATACTTGTTTATTAGCAGTCAACTCTTCCCCTCTTCTTTTTTCGTTTCTGCGAGGATTGGGGTTTTGAGCGATATATCCATAAGCTGCATATTCCCATTCAGCTTCTGTAGGCAGACGGTAATCTGGAAGAATAACTCCCTCTTCCATTGTAATATTAGTTGGAGTTTGCTTAGTAACAGGATCTTTATAGTTACCCAATGCCTTACCCGGATTTGCCTGGTATTCACCAAGCAAATATGCTTTCGTGTTGAAGTTTTCCTGACCACCACCTTGCATCTGCTTCTGAAGCTCAGCTTTTTTATTTGTGATGCCTCTTTCCCAGAGCATAGATTCGTTTACACGGTCAGTACGCCACAAACAATAATCAGAAGCCTGCTTCCAGGATACACCCACTACAGGGTAAAGATTATACGAAGGGTGACGGAAATAATATTCTACGTAAGGCTCGTTGTAAGCAAGCTCACTTCTCCAGCTGAGTGTGTCAGGAAGTGCCCTGTTGGAGATGGCCGTGTCCTGAAAAACACGGTTTAGCCAAAAGAGGTATTCACGGTAGTGCACATTTGCAACTTCCGATTCATCCATATAAAAAGCCGCAACTGTTACACGCTTTTGGATATTATTCCACTCACGCATCACATCTTCTTCCGTTGCCCCCATTGTAAACGTACCACCTTCTATGAATACAAGCCCGGGTCCTGTTTGTTGTTCTTTTTCTTTTGATACGCGAAACCCACTTCCGGTAGGATCGTTGTAGGTCCATCCTGTTGTGGATGATTTTTCTTGTGCCTTTTTGAAAATGCCACCGTTCTTACAAGAAATGAGCAGTGAAAGGCTACCCAGGATAAAAATTCCGCCTCGAGTTAGTGAAAAAAGGGTTTTCATTACTTCGTTTTGTTGATTAACGCAAATAAATTAAAAATATTGTACGCCGGAGGGTTGTTTGCCCCCGGCAGATTTTAGGTTAGCAAACTTAGGGTTTTATTTAATAAGATAGTCAATTCGGCGTAATTTCAAGTAATTTTGACTATGCTGTTCAGGCAAACATCATTAACGGCTTTTCTTTTTTTACTCTTATTTTCCGCTTTTGCTCAACGCACGTATACCGGATCTTCGGTTTTTCAGAGCGGCACATGGGCTAAATTGGCTATTAAAAACCCTGGTATTTATAGAGTCGATGTTTCTTTTTTACAATCACTGGGCTTTAATCAAAGTACGATTCCGAGTGCTTCCATCCGTTTATTTGGGAATCCTGCAGGGATGTTGCCCGAAAATAATGCAGCCCCCAGGACAGACGATCTTACAGAAAATGCAATATTGGTTTTTGATGGTGGGGATGGCGTTTTTAATGGGTCTGATTATTTTATTTTCTATGCGGAGGGGCCGGATCGCTGGTTCAAAGATTCTCTTAATCAACGTTTCAGGCATCAGAAAAATCTCTTCAGCAGCGAAGCTTTTTATTTTATTACCATTGGAGGAATAGGCTTAAGGATCCAGCAAATAGAAGCAAGCGGTGCCGGCAACAAAACAGTGACAGCTTTCCACGATCGTTTTTTTTACGAGCTGGATTCTGTTAATATGCTAAAAAGTGGAAAGCAATGGTACGGTGAGGAGTTCGGAAATCTCCCCGGAAGGCCGTTGACTCGTCAGTTTACCTTAAATATTCCTGGTTTAATCAGCGGAGAAAGCGCTTTTCTGCAATCTGAGGTTATCGGAAGAACTGCCGGAGCTTCAAGTTTTATGAGAATAAGTGTTGGCTCGTCTACCGTACTTAATCACCCTCTTCCCTCGATTGGTACCGGCCAATACGATCAGGTTGCGTCTTTAAGTAATACCGGCGCCGGCTTTACACTTACTTCTTCAAATTCCATTTCTCTCACTTATAGTTTTCAACCAGGAGGACTTAATGCCCAGGCATGGCTTAACTGGTTTGAAGTTTTTCCGAAGAGAAACCTGAGTTTAGCCGGCATCAATCAATTGTTGTTTCGTGATTGGGAGTCGGTAGGCTTGGGAAATATTGCTGCATTCAGAATCACAGAAGCATCTGTGAATACCGCTGTATGGGATGTTACGACAGCTGAACATCCGGTCGCACTAAAAACTGTACTGCAGGGAAATGAACTTCGATTTTCAGCGTCTGCCGAAAGATTAAGAGAATATGTTGCTTTTCAAAACCAGGGATTTCTTCTGCCGGAGGCCAGAGGAACCGTGGCAAATCAGAATTTACATAGTTTAAGCAGGATTGATTATATCATCGTGTCACATCCTTCCTTCATTCAAGAGGCGCGCAGATTGGCTACTTGGCATCAGGAAAAACAAGGTTTGCGAACTGCTGTTGTATCTACCGAACAGGTTTATAATGAATTTTCTTCAGGAGCACCTGATCCGACAGCGATCAGAGATTTTGCAAAAATGTTTTACGACAAAGCCGGATCAAACCTTGCTGATCGTCCTCGTTATCTTCTGCTTTTTGGTGATGCATCCTACGATTTCCGGAATAGAATTGCCGGCAACAACAACCTGGTTCCCTGTTTTCAGAGTGAAAATTCACTGGATCCTTTATCTACTTATACCTCCGATGATTTCTTTGGATTTTTGGATGACAATGAAGATGTAAATACCAGCTTTCCTCTTTCTTTACTTGATATTGGCATCGGAAGAATTCCGGCACGTACGATTCAGGACGCAAAAAATGTGGTTGATAAAATTATTCGTTACCACGACAAAGAAAGCTTTGGTCCATGGAGAAATCAGATTACATTGGTAGCAGATGATGAAGACAATAATTTACATTACGATGATGCTGAATTTCATGCCAATCTGATAAAACCCAAAGAAATTTTTCAGCTTAATAAAATCTATCTCGACGCCTTCAGGCAACAAAGCGGAAGTGGAGGAAGCCGTTATCCGGAAGTGAATCAGGCAATCAACAACCGTATTTTAAACGGAACCCTGATATGGAATTATAGCGGGCATGGCGGATTCAGGCGTCTGGCAGAGGAAGTGATTCTTGATCAGGAAATGGTGAACACATGGAATAACAGCAACCGATTGCCCTTGTTTGTAACAGCAACCTGCGATTTCGCGCCATATGATAATCCTCAGATTTTATCTCTTGGGGAGAATTTGCTTCTTCGAGAAAAAACAGGAGCAATTGCACTGATGACGACTACGAGGGTTGTGTTTGCATTCAGCAACCGCGTCATCAATAATATGTTTTTTCAGCAGGCATTGACCAAAGGCACAGACGGAAAGTATCCGTCACTTGGCGAGTCGATTCGTTTAACAAAAAATGCAACTTATCAGAATTTCGGAGATATTATAAATAACCGCAAGTTTACACTTCTTGGAGACCCTGCTTTGCGTTTGGGTTTTCCTGAATACAACGTAAAAACAACTTCTATAAATAATCTTTTACCGGCTTCGGATACTCTTCGGGCAATGGATAAATATGAAATAAAAGGAGAGGTGGTGGATGCCGACGGAAACCTGTTATCTGCTTTCAATGGTGATGTTTATCCTTCTGTCTACGATAAAGAGCAGACCTTACAGACTTTTGCCAATGATCCCGAAAGCAGGCAGGTGTCCTTTCAAACGCAATCTAATTTGTTGTTTCAGGGAAAGGCAAGGGCGGTAAATGGAAAGTTTTCTTATTCTTTTGTTGTGCCCAAAGACATTAACTACCAGTATGGGCAGGGTAAGATTTTATATTATGCCGACAACGGGTTAAAGCAGGGATCCGGAGCGGAGACAAACTGGATCATCGGAGGTGTGGGAAAGAATCCTGCATCTGATGCAGAAGGACCCCAAATAAAAGCCTATATCAACGATGAGAAATTTGTCAATGGCGGTATCGCCAATGAAACCCCTGTTCTTTTTTTGAAATTATTTGATTCTAGTGGTATCAATACGGTAGGTACAGGAATAGGGCATGATATTACTGTCACACTGGATGATGATCCTAACCAGTTTTTTGTCCTCAATGATTTTTACCAGGCTGATCAAAACAGTTATCAGCGAGGCAGCATTCGTTTTCAGCTGCCTGGTCTCTCCGAGGGATTACATCGTGTTCGCGTGAAAGCTTGGGATGTAGTTAACAACAGTAGCGATGTGCTATTAGAATTCAGGGTGGTAAAGGATCAGGAGTTGCAGCTTACACAGGTTTATAATTATCCAAATCCGTTTACATCAAAAACGACTTTCATGTTTGAGCATAATCGTCCGGGTGACTTGCTCAGCGTTTCTATTCGTATATTCTCCGCTTCCGGAAAACTGGTGAAAAGTATTCGTCAGGCAATAAATAACACGGGAAATCGTTCTTTTGAAATAGAATGGAACGGAGAAGATGATTTTGGAGAAAAACTGGCAAGAGGCGTTTATATTTATCGCATTGAGGTGAAAGATTCTCAAGGGAAGAAAAAAACTGCAATGCAAAAACTGGTTATTCTCTGATTGTCCGGCATGTTCAGACCACAGAAAGATGATTTAGATTATAACGCTAACATTAGAAAGAGTTAGCTTAAAAAAGAACCATTTTTTTGCCCTATATTTAACCCCAAAACTTTATCTATAATGAGAAACAAAAAGATCACAGCTACTCTATTCTTTATATTCTGCATTCATCTTTTATTTGCGCAGGACAGCATCAACGTAGTAACAACCGCTGTGCCTATGCTTCGCATATCGCCGGATGCGCGTGCAGGAGGAATGGGCGACCTCGGTATTGCAACCACTCCAGACGCGAATGCCTCTTTCTGGAACCAGGCTAAGATTCCATTTGCTGAAAAGCCTTCTGCCATTGGTTTAACTTATACACCCTGGCTTAGAGATCTGGGTTTGAATGATGTATATATTGTAACAGCTGCCGGATATCATCAATTTGCTGATCGCCAGGCAGTATCAGCCTCGCTTCGTTACTTTAATCTGGGTACTATTCAGTTTACTGATTTTGCCGGCAATGACCTGCAATCTTTTCGTCCCCGTGAGTGGTCATTAGATGCTGGATACAGCCGTGCATTAAGCGATAAGCTTGGTGTAGGTGTTGCACTACGTTTTATTTATTCTAATCTGGCAAACGGCAATACAAATGGCGTTACTTATAAACCTGGTACAGCTGCTGCCGGAGATATTTCGCTTTATTACAATGGCCTTAATCAGTCTGGTAAAGGGATTACTGCGGGACTCGTAATGAGTAATCTTGGAAGTAAAATTTCATATACAAACGATGCCCGTGGTCGTGATTATATTCCCGCCAATCTTGGCTTGGGATTTATGTATCATGCTGTTCTTGATGAAACAAGTAAGCTCAGCTTTGGAGTTGATTTGAATAAACTAATGGTACCAACACCTCCAACCAGCAGAGCACCAGAAGCACTGGATGCGTATAGAAATAAAAGTGTGTTTGGAAGCTGGTTCTCTTCTTTTGGAGATGCACCCGGAGGGATTGGTGAAGAGTTGAAAGAGTTCCAGATGTCAATCGGAATGGAATATAATTATAATAATATGTTTATGGCCAGAACCGGTTATTTTCACGAAGCACGAACCAAAGGAAATCGTCGGTTTTTTAGTGCAGGTGTTGGTATAAATTATAACAAACTCGGGTTTAATTTCTCATACCTGGTGCCAACAGGGCAGGGAATTAACAGAAATCCTTTGAGTAATACAACTCGTTTCAGTATCATCTTTGATTTGTCTAAAGAAGAAGCAAGCAATTAATTAATTATCTAACGGCTTAAACTCCCTGAAAGCGAAGGAAATGTACCTTCGCTTTTATTTTATCATAACAACCACAAAAAATGCTCTATGGGTTTTAGGATTGGATCCGGAATTGATTTTCATCAACTGGCAGAGGGAAGAAAACTTTTCATTGGCGGTGTAGAAATCCCTCATAGTAAGGGATCGCTCGGGCACAGTGATGCGGATGTATTACTGCATGCAATTTGTGATGCCCTGCTCGGCGCACTGGCCTTGGGAGATATCGGTATTCATTTCCCTAACACATCTCCAGAATACAAGGACATTGACAGTAAAATTTTACTTCAGCTTTGTTATGATAAAATCAAGGAAGCCGGATATCATGTGGTGAATGTTGATAGCACTGTTTGTTTGGAAGAGCCCAAAGTCAAACCTTATGTAAGCGCGATGTGTGATTGCATTGCGAATATTCTTGAAATAGGTAATGGCGATGTGTCTGTTAAAGCCACCACAACAGAAAAGATGGGTTTTGCCGGCAGAGAAGAAGGGCTCGTCGCCTATGCAACAGTTTTACTTGAAAAATAAATTGGCATGGACGTAAAAATAATTAATCGCTCTGCGCATCCCTTGCCGAAATATGAAACGATGGGAGCCAGCGGTATGGATCTTAGAGCAGATATTACTGAACCGGTTACCCTTTTGTCAATGCAAAGGATCTTAATTCCTACGGGTTTATTTATTGAGTTACCTCTTGGGTATGAAGCCCAGATCAGACCTCGTAGCGGTCTTGCATTCCGTCTGGGTATTACCTGTCTGAATACTCCGGGTACCATCGATGCGGATTACAGAGGAGAAATAAAAGTGCTGCTGATCAATATGGATGCTCAGGCTCAGGTGATACAGCCAGGAGAAAGAATTGCACAAATGGTTATTCAAAAAGTGGAAAAGATAAATTGGATTCAGGTTGAAAATCTAGAAAACACTAAGAGAAGTGAAGGCGGATTTGGAAGCACCGGGCATCATTAAAAAATTATTTATGTACAAATACATTTTATTGTTTTTAATTCCAATATTGTTTTCTTGCCGATCAACAAAAAATATTCAGAAAGTAATTGGGAAAAAAGCTGATGAAAAAGAACTTGCTGATTTGCCAACACGCCTGGATACACTTCGTCTTGTAAACAACCTGCTTGATAGTGTAAACAGCAAGAAAGCATCGTATTCAACTTTTTCTGCAAAAATCAAAGTAGATTACAATAACGAAAAGGGCAAACAACCCGACTTCATTGCCAATGTACGTATGCGTAAAGATAGCCTGGTATGGATTTCTATCGGCAATGATATCGGAATAGAAGGGTTGCGTGTTTTGATAGACAAAGACAGCATCAGAATTATAGATAAATTAGCCAATACATACCAGGTGCGACCAGTGTCATCCATTCAGGAGATTAGCCAGCTTCCCTTTCAGCTTGCTGATCTGCAGGGATTACTTGTCGGAGAGCCGGTTTTTTTTAACAGAGACAGTATCTTGTCTTATTCAGGAAATACCAATACGCAAACAGTCTTAAGTACCGGAACCCCCTTTCGACATTTACTTACTGTTGGAATGAATTACCTGCTTGAGAAAAGTAAGCTTGATGATGAAAGTCCTGTTTTGAACCGAACAGCAAGCATTGCCTACAAAGAATATGAAGAGAAAAACACTTTATTTTTCTCTACTCTACGTGAAATATACATATCAACAAAAGGGACCCTGGGTATAAAATTGAAGTTTAAAGATTACAGGTTCAATGAAGAGTTAACATATCCTTTCACAATACCAAAGAAGTTTAAGCGTATATTTTAACAGGGCTCGTTTAGAGATGAAGGTCTGTTTTTCACTTAAGGGCCTTATTTTTGTTACAATTAAAATTTTCCTATGCTCCGCAACCTGATTATACTTTGTGCATTGTTTATGTGTGTAAATGTCGTCGGACAAACAAAGGCAGAGCTTGAAAAGAAAAAGAATGAAACATTAAAAGAGATCGAGTCTCTGAATAAGCAATATGACAATATTAAAAAGACAAAAAAGGAAAGCTTAGGTCAGCTTGCACTCATTCAGCAAAAAATAACTCTTAGAAACCAGGTTATCGGTGATATTAACAAACAGGTTGCGTTCATAAATAAAGACATTGATTCTTCTTATCGTGAAATGATAAGATTAAAAAAAGACCTGGATGAATTAAAGAAGAATTATGCCCAGAGTGTTGTTTATGCCTATAAAAACAGAAGTAATTATGATTTTCTGAATTTCGTTTTTTCAGCAACCAGTTTTAATGATGCCATCAGAAGAGTTGCCTATATGCGAGCCTATCGTGATTACCAGTCAAGACAACTGGAGGCAATACAAAAAACACAGGCATTGTACGGGCAAAAAATTAACGAGCTTAAAATTAACAAGGATGCTAAAACGACTGTGCTTCTGGATCAGAATCGTGAAATGGGAGAGTTGATGAAAGACAAGCAGGAAAAAGACCAGGTGGTGGTTAATCTGAAGAAAAGGGAAACCCAGATAAATAATATGATTGTTGCAAAAAGAAAGCAATCGAAAGAAATTGAAGCAGCAATCAAAGCGGTTGTAAAAAGAGAAATAGAGCTCGCTAAAAAAGAAGCGGAAAGAAAAGCCAAGGAAGATAGGGACCGGAAAGCAAAAGAGGAAAAAGAGCGCCTCGCACGGGAAGCAGAGGCGAAAAAAAATGGAACAGGTACAACAACGGTAACGACTACCGTTACAAAAAAAGAAGAGCCGGTCAAACAACAGCAGAGTTACCTGGAGTATAACAAAGAAGATCTTGAGTTGGGTGCCAGTTTTGAAAGCAACAGGGGTAGACTGCCTTATCCTATTGATAATGGCTATGTGGCAATTGGTTTTGGGCCATATACTGTACCCGGTACAAAAATTACGGGCAGTCAGGACTTTATCACTTTTGCAAGCCCGGTGGGAACTTCAGTGAAAGCAGTATTTGGCGGTGAGGTAGTGAGTGTATTTGATGTAGGAGGTATGTTTGCGGTAATGCTAAAACATGGTAAATATTTTACGACTTACAGCAACCTTTCTTCAACTTCTGTATCCAAAGGGCAGGATGTTAAGTCCGGTCAGTTAATCGGAAAAGTTGGTGCAAATCTGGAGGGGGATGGTCAGCTCGACTTTATTCTTACAAGAGAAGCGGTAATGTTAAATCCACAGCAGTGGTTAAGAAGCAGATAAATATCCAATAAAACGTGCGTAAAGTTGTTCGTAAAGCGGCACGATTCTCTGTATATCAAATTTTGCTGCCTGATCTCTTGCACCATTTTTCATTTTTTCCAGAAGAGAATTATCTGTAAGTATATCAATTCCGTAGTTTGTCATTGTATCAACGTCTCCGACTTCTGCTACGTATCCTGTTTTGTTATGTATGTTGATTTCCTGAAGACCTCCTGCATTGCTCGACAACACAGGAACACCTGCAGCCATTGCTTCCAGAGCGGAAAGTCCAAAGCTTTCATATTCTGAAGGGAGAAGAAAAAGATCTGAGATTGCTAGAATTTCTTCCATTTCCTGTTGTTTTCCCAGGAAACGTACATCGTCACAAACCTTCAGCATTCTGCAGTATTCTTCCGCTTCAGGACGATCGGGCCCATCGCCAACCATTAAAAGTTTAGCGCCGATTTTTTTAGAGATGCCTGCAAAAATGCTGATTACATCATGGACTCTTTTTACTTTTCTGAAATTGGATGCATGGGTGATAATTTTTTCTCCATTGGGTGCGATGGCTTTGCGAAATGCATCGAGTGGCTTTTTGGAAAAACGGGCAAGGTCCACAAAATTGTAAATCACCTCAATTTCTTTGTCCACAGCAAAAAACTTATAAGTTTCTTCTTTTAAATTGTTTGATACAGCAGTAAGTGCATCGCTTTCATTCATTGAAAAAGTGACAACCGGCTCAAATGTTTTATCCTTCCCAACAAGTGTAATATCTGTTCCATGCAAGGTGGTGATTACCGGAATGCGTTTTCCCTTTTTAAGCAGAATTTGTTTGGCCATATAGGCAGCAGAGGCATGAGGAATCGCATAATGTACATGCAGGAGGTCTAAGTCATTATTCATAACAACATCTACCATCGTACTCGCAAGCGTTGTTTCGTATGGCGGGTAGTCAAATAATGGATAATGAGGAATTCTTACTTCGTGATAAAATATATTCGTATAAAAACCGCTTAGCCTTACAGGTTGCTGATAGGTGATGAAATGAACAAGATGTCCTTTTTCTGCAAGAGCTTTCCCGAGTTCTGTAGCAAGCACACCGCTTCCGCCAAATGTTGGGTAGCAAACAATTCCAATCTTCATTATAAAAATTTTCTAAACGAAGTTAAACCTAATTTCACCCTGGATACGCAGAATTTTGCAGCAACCTCTTTCAGCCAGCATTGAATGAGCGCTTAAAAGGTGCCTGCTAAATTTATATAACTTTGTTTCTATGCAGGGTGTTGTTTATAAATCTACCGGAAGCTGGTATTTGGTGAAAACCACTGAACATAATTTCGTTCAGGCACGCATAAAGGGCAAGTTTAAAATTGGTGGTATTACATCTACCAACCCTATTGCAGTTGGAGATGAGGTTGGAATGGAGGTGGATAATGAAAATGAAAAGGTTTATATTATTTCATCGATACACCAGCGAAAAAATTATATAAACCGGCAGAGTCCACACCGCAAACACCAGCACCATATCGTTGCTGCAAACCTCGACCAGACGCTTTTATTTGCAACTTTACGCGAGCCCCGTACCTCACAGGGGTTTATTGATCGGTTTCTGGTTACTTCTGAAGCTTACCATTTACCCGGTATTATTGTATTTAACAAGTCTGATATCTATCGTCAGAAAGAGCTTGATTTATTTGATCATCTCAGGGATATTTATACAAATGCCGGATATAAAGTATTTCTTCTTTCTATGAACACAATGCAGGGTTTTGATCCGCTGGTTGAAAGCCTGCATAACAGGATTACTTTAATAAGCGGACATTCCGGAGTAGGGAAATCGACATTTATCAATGCTGTCTTACCCGGCCTCGATTTGCGAACAGAAAATGTGAGCAGCTGGAGCGGTAAAGGAATGCACACAACTACGTTTGCAGAAATGTTTGACCTTCCTTCAGGCGGGGCAATCATTGATACACCCGGTGTGAAAGAATTCGGCCTGGTAGATATTTCCAGACAGGAACTTTCACACTATTTTCCTGAAATGTTACGGATACTTCCCGATTGTCAGTTTAATAATTGTCTTCACTTAAATGAGCCTGGATGTGCAGTGAAGGAAGCGGTGAGGAATGGATTGATTGATGCCGATAGGTATATCAGCTACTGCACCATCCTTGACAGCATCGATGAAAAAAAATACTAACCGGGGATCCTTAGTTTCTGAATTTTTTTGGCTTCGGTACTTTTTCACTCGAAAGAATGCGTTCCGCACCAATGTTTTTTCCGTTTGAAGGACAACCTTCCTTGGGTTTGTTAAACACGCTGCAACCGATCAGAAAAGTAAGGACGGTAACAAAAAGAAATATTCTTCTTAAAAAAATCATGACTAAAAATAATATAGATAACAGATAAAATTCAGATGTAAGTTAATTATGTTTGGTTTAACAACGCTTTTTCGGCAATTGTTATTTTGAAAAATAAAGTGTTTGTATTTACATCATCTTTAGTCAACAAATAAATTCGATTTTTTAGGTATAAAAATTTATCTTTTCAATCACATGACGCATCCCGACAAATCACGTTTGAACCTCTTCACTTTTACTATGATCGTGGTTGGCCTTGTAATAGGCATGGGTATTTTTCGTACTGCCGCTACAAGTGCGAAAGTGGCAATATCGCCTTCCGTTTATTTTTCCGCCTGGTTGCTAGGTGGCTTGATTGCATTTTGTGGTGCGCTTACCTATGCTGAAATCGGAAGTCGTTTTCCTGTTACCGGCGGTTATTATCAGGTTTTTGCAAAAGTCTATCATCCTTCTGTAGCTTTCGGAATTAATTGTTTGATCCTGGTTAGCAATGCGGCGAGTCTTAGTGGGGTAGCCCTGATCGGAAGTGGGTATATTTTACGTCTTTTTCCGGGTGTTTGGACAGATATGCACAAGGCGATTTTAAGTTCTTTTGCCATTTTGATTTTTTATCTTATCAATTTGAGAGGCCTTCGTCTAAGCGGTTTAGTGCAAAGTGTGTTGATGATCATTAAAATACTGATGATCCTTTTGCTGATCAGCGCTTTGTTCTTTCCGTCATCGCATGTGATATCCGCTTCTGAAACTGCAGATTTTACATTTATGGAATGGGTTAAAAGTCTGGGCCTGAGTCTGATAGCCGTTTCTTTTACCTATGGTGGCTATCAGCAAACAATCAATTTCGGTCAGGAAGTTAGGAGCCCGTCTGTAAATATTCCGAGAGGGATTTTTATTGGACTCGCCATCATCGTCAGCTTGTATTTACTGGTTAATCTCAGTTATTACAACGTGATCGGTTTTGAAACAATGAAAAATGAAAAAGAAATCGCCTTTGTTGTTGTTAATAAATTATTTGGGTCAACCGGAGCAACAGTTTTTTCAGCGCTTCTTTTTCTGGGGGTACTGGCATATGTCAACGGTATTTTAATGAGTAATCCGCGTGTGATGTATGCAATGGGGCTTGATGGGTCTTTGCCTTCTGTATTTGCGAAAAAAAATGAAAGGGAAGTGCTTCCCTCTTCTTTGACGGTTTTTGCCCTGGTCTGCGTAGTGATTCTGTTCTTTTCTCAGCAGTTTGAGCAGATACTCTCATTTAGTATTTTTCTTGATTGCTTCGGGATGATCTTAAGCAGCGCCACAATTTTTTGGTTCAGGAGAAAACAAAAGTCAGAAGAGAATTCAGGTGTTTACAGAATGAAATGGTTTCCGTTGCCGGTCATTTTCTTCATTGCGGCTTATCTTTTCGTAGGCATTAGTATCGTTTTGGATGATTCTATGGCAGCGATCACTGGTACGGGGCTTTTGGCACTTTTTGTTTTACTTTATTTTGTCAGAAAGAAATTTATTGGTCATTTCCGCAACTTGTAATGCATAAAGACCCCTCATCCTCAATTTTGCTTTAAAAAATAAAGGAGGCCTTACTTTTGTCTTATGCAATTATTTAGTAGTCATTTTATGAGGCTTATATTGTTTTTTGTTATTATCCCGATTTTTGCCCAAAGTCAGGAGAAGTGGGATTTACGCCGTTGTATAGAGTATGCCTGGGATTATTCAATTTCAGTGAAGCAGGCTGATATACAGGCCAGAATTGCGGACCTTGCTTACAAGCAGAACAAACTATCGCAGTATCCAAATGTCTCGTTTACTAACAGTACAGGTACCAACTTTGGTCGTGCTGTAGATCCTACATCTAACCTTTTTATCAGTTCAACACTTTTGTTTCAGCAGTACAATATGAATGTATCCGGACTGATATACAATTGGGGTAATCTGCGTAATACGATTCTTAGTGCTGAATATGGTTCACTTGCCGCACGAAAAGATGTTGAGCGTTTAAAAAACGATATAGGACTCACAGTGGCAACAACCTTTTTGCAGGTGCTTCTTGCTAAAGAACAGGTGCGCATTGCACAGAATCAGATGGACATAACGCGTTCGCGCATAAGAGATACACGACTCAGGGTTGATGCTGGACAGCTTCCTGAATTAAATGCACTTGAACTGGAGGCGCAATATGCGAGGGATAGTTCAGCTTATATCAGCAGTGTTACTATTGCGGAACAGAACTTGCTTACATTAAAAGCAACCCTGAATGTAGATGCTTTTGAGCCCTTTGATATTGAAGAGCCTCCTGTAAGTCGCATTCCTGTGGAAAAAATTGAAAACCTTACACCTGAAAAAGTGTATACTGTTGCATTGCAAACGCAGCCTCAGCAGCAGGTAAATGAATTAAGAATAAAATCTCTCCAGTATAATCTGAAAGCAGCGAAAGCCGGTTTTTATCCTTCTGTCAATTGGTTTGGTGGGATTGGAACCAACTTTGCAAATCCTAATACCAAGCTAGATGGTTTTGTTTTTCTGGGATATCGTGACAATGGTGGTTTCTCTCCGATCGTATCCATAGGAGGGAATACCTACCCGGTACAGGAACCAATCATTGGCGTATTACAGTCTAAAAAAACAATAGGTGAGATGTGGAATGGATGGAATACACAAATTGGAGATAATTTTCGTCAGAATATTGGCGTACAGTTGTCGGTTCCATTATTTAATGGAGGGGTTGCAAGAACCAACTACCGTCGAATTCGTTATGATATAGAAAATGCGGAATGGATAAAAAAGCAGTCAGAGCAAAAGCTAAAGAATGATATTTACCAGGCCTACCAGTCGGCTCTTAATGCCGGCATCCGTTTTGAAGCAAGTAAAAAAACGGAAGCGCTATCTGCGCGTGCTTTTGAGCTTACTCAAAAAAGATATGATGCCGGGTTGTTACAAACAATAGAATGGATTACTTCACAGAATAATCTTTTCCGTGCACGCATTCAGCTGTTGGCCGATCAGTTTGATTATGTTTTCAGGATGAAAGTGCTGGAATTTTACAAGGGTCTTGGTTTAAATTTATAGTAACGAAAAACAAAATATGGTATGCGTAAAAAATTAGGGTGGATTATTGGTGGTTGTGCTCTCCTTATTGTGGGATTGGTTGTCCTGAAAAAAAAGGGCGTCATCGGAAAAGACCAGTTGGTCAGGGTTGCAGTTGAGGAAGTGAAAACACGAACCATTATCGAAACGGTTAGTGCGAGCGGCAAGGTATATCCTGAAGACGAGCGAAAAGTAAGCAGTGATGTCAGCGGAGAAGTTGTAGAGATGTATGTGGAAGAAGGAGATAGTGTTAGAAGAGGGCAGCTTCTTGCGCGCGTATTTGCGGATGTGTTGACAAGTGCGAAAGACCGCGCTTCATCTATTGTGAGCCAGCAGCAGGCACAGGTTGGTAATATTGAAGCCAATCTCGATGCGTTTAGAGTTCGACTTGACCTGGCACGTCAGAATTTTGAACGTCAGAAAAAACTATTTGCAGACCAGGTGATTTCAAAGGCGGAATATGAGCAGGCTGAAACGCAGTATTTATCAGCGCAGGCCGATTGGAAAGCGGCTCAACAATCAGTACAGAGTTCACAAGCAGGCGTTCGGGGGGCACAGGCTAGCCTATCCGAAGCAGATAAAAATCTTAGCAGGACATCCATCATTTCACCAATGGATGGCATCGTATCTCTGATGGCGATTAAAAAAGGAGAACGTGTTGCAGGAAATAGTTTCAGTTTGGGTACGGAGATGATGCGGATTGCCGATATGAGTAAAATTGAGGTGCGTGTAGATGTTGGAGAAAATGATATTCCCAAAGTGAAAATCGGCGACAGCGCGATGATTGAAGTGGATGCTTACAGTGGTAGAAAATTTATGGGTGTTGTAACACGAATTTCAAGTAGCAGTACATCCGCGCAGGCTGCAGTTGTAGGCGCTTCAGCAGATGTTACCAACTATAAAGTATACATACGAATTGCCCCGTCTTCATATAGTGATTTGCTCTCTTCTAATTCGCTTCCTTTCCGTCCCGGTATGAGTGCAAGTGCAGATATTATGACAAGAAAGCATGAGCAAGTGCCTGCCATCCCTATACTGGCTGTTACGACCAGAGACAAAAACGAAGAACAGAAAAAAGCCAAAGTAAAAGAGTCGACAGATAAAAAGAATCAGAAAGGAGAAGAGGCGGATGCATCATCGGCGCCTGATCTAGAAGATTTGGAAGAAGTTGTTTTTGTAGTGAATCAGGATGGTGTTGTGAGAAAAGCGGTAATCAGCACATCCATTCAGGACAATGAATACATTGAAGTCTTGAGTGGATTGAAAATTGGAGAGAAGGTGGTTAGTGCCCCATATAACACCATTAGTAAGTTGCTCAAAAACGGAGACAAAGTAAAAGTGGTATCGAAAGAAGAAGTGTATGAACAGAAGTAAGCCATTAGGCTGCTGTTTATCTAATTAAAATATTTTCTTGAAGATGTTTAAAAAGAATCTCGCTATTGCGCGAGATTCTTTTTTATTTTAGCGCCTAATTATGATGAGTACAGGAGAAGTAAAGGAAAACAAGATGATTTCTGTTGTGGGCAGTGGAAGCTGGGCAACGGCTTTGGCAAAAATGTTGACCGATAACCAGGTAATGGTGCATTGGTATGTAAGACATGAGTCGATCAAAGACCATTTGTATCGCTACAAACACAACCCTCATTATCTGCAATCTGCTTCTTTTGACACCCGATTTTTGAAATTATATATGGATCCGGAGGAGGCGATCAATGCATGTAAAACTACTGTTCTCGCAGTGCCTTCTGCTTATATGGAGCCAATGCTTGCAGGGATGTCACGGTCTGTTTTTACGGAGAAGGATGTGGTGTCTGCCATCAAAGGTTTGATGCCTGGTAAGAATCTATTGCTGAATGAATACTTGCAAAGCGAATTTCAATTTGATATCAATCGTTATTTCACGGTTATGGGTCCCTGTCATGCGGAAGAAGTGGCCTCGGAAAAATTATCATACCTCACTTTCTCCGGACTAAATGAGGACAGGGCTCATGAAATAGCCGATTGCTTTAAAAATCATTACATCAATACAGTAGTAAATACTGATATATATGGTGTTCAGTATGCCGCCATTTTAAAAAATATTTATGCACTCGCCAGTGGCATTGCACATGGTTTGAAATACGGAGACAATTTCCTCAGTGTGCTTATTGCCAATGCTGCGGATGAAATGGCAGCTTTTCTTCGTAAAGTAGGAATTTTGAATATGGATGTAGGCGTACATAAAGAATCTATTCCCGGTGTACAACTGCTCAAGCATCCTTACCGCAAATCGGCCAACTATGCTTCCAGCGTATACCTGGGTGATTTGCTTGTTACCTGTTATTCTTATTTCAGCCGTAACCGTACTTTCGGAACGATGATTGGTAAGGGAATGACGGTGAAAGCAGCTCAGCTTGAGATGAATATGGTAGCGGAAGGGTATAATGCATCCAGGGCTATGTATGAGATCAACAAAGAGATCAATGCAGATATGCCAATTGCCAATGCCGTGTACCGAATTTTATGGGAAAGCATTTCACCAGCCAAAGCTTTTGATCAACTGGAAGAAACGCTCATTTGATTTAAGGCTTCAGGATCTTTATTCTTCAAAAAAAAGATCGGCAGCAATGCTGTCTGCAAAGAGCTTGCCTTTTCGGGTTAATTTTAAATATCCTTCTTCGTAAATCATTTGACCGGCACCAATATGTTTTCCAGCTCCCGAAAGGAGCATTGTTGCTTTTTCTTCTCCGAAATGTTTTGAGATTGCTGAAAGGTCGCACCCCCCTGCGCATCTCAATCTTACCATAATTGTCTCATTTAGTTTCTGAGTTAGAGACAGCACTTCCATTTCATCAGGTATTATTCCCTTCTTTATTTGCTCAACATATTTTTTGTTGTCTGCAATATTCCATCTCCTTGTTTGTCCGTTATACGAATGAGCAGAAGGGCCGATGCCCAAGTACGGAACACCTTTCCAGTAGCTGCTGTTATGCCTGCTCTGGTGTCCTTGTTTTGCAAGGTTTGAAATTTCATAATGCTCCCATTGGTGAATATCGGCATATGACATCAGCATTTCAAATTGTTTCGCCATCTTATCTGCATCGAGCGGCGCTATGCTTTTATTTTTAATACTATTTGCCAAAGGTGTTTTGGGTTCTGCCGTCAGGCCATAACAGGAGAGATGAGTTAGTTCCTCCTTCTCCACCCACTTGAGTGTTTCTTCCCACCGCTTCATTGTCATAAAAGGGCTTCCGTAGATCAGGTCGACAGAAAACTTTTCAAACCCGGTTTGTTTTAATATGTCTATGGATTTTTGTGAGGCTTCGGCATTATGGGCACGGTTCATCCATGTCAATTCATCGTCGAACAGAGATTGTACTCCAAGGCTGATCCTGTTGATGCCGGCCTTTTTCCACTCCGTGCTGCGGATTTTATCTGTGTCTTCCGGATTAGCTTCCAGTGTTATTTCAGCTTGTGGATGTATCGTCCATAACTTAGAGATGGTTTCAAGTAAAAAGCTTAATTCTTTTTCTGAAAGCAGGCTGGGAGTGCCTCCGCCCAAATAGATTGTATGAATCTCTTCGTTGAGAAAACCATCTTTGTGTCTTAGTCGTAGTTCGTTTGCCAGCGCATCTGTCATTGTACTTTTTTCGGCTGTTCTTGTGCTGAAGTGAAAGTTGCAATACCGGCAGCGTTGCGTACAAAAAGGAATATGAATGTAAATACCCGCCAATGTTCACGTAATTTAGAAGCTGCAAATTACCACAATGTGAAAAGAATACGGTGTTGCTTTCTATTATTAAGTATGATTGCTTTTCACCCGTCGTTGCAAGCGGGTGATAGAGATACTTTTAGATTGGTATATCGATTTACGGATACAGTGTCAGGTATTGAGAACCTTGAATTGACATCGTTATTTGCAACAAAAGAAGTGGGCCGTTTTTACCTGATGCAATTGCCGGATCAACTCAGGAAAAAAGGCTATTTGTCCGCTTCTGTAGATTCGGTTTTTTGGGGAGTTGATGCAGCAATGGTGAACTTGTTTTTAGGCAAACAATACAAGTGGCTTTCTTTACGGGTCAAAGAAGTTGACAGGTCTCTGCTGGACGCATCCGGGTATAATGAAAAAAAATTCAATCTTGCCGTTATTGATCCCTCAGAAATAGAGTTGTTAAAAAGCCGTGTGCTGCGAAAAATGGAAGACGCAGGATATCCTTTTGCTTCGGTTATGCTTGATAGTTTAAAAGTTAAAGACGGTGCTGTGAGTGCGCATTTGCTCATACAAAAGGGGGCCTTGTATCAGATTGATTCGATTCGGGTATTCGGAGATGCGATTATCAGCAAGAAATTTCTTCACCGCTACCTACACCTTCCACAAGGTATTATTTATCAGCAGAGTAAACTAGATCAGATTACACCGATGCTGAAACGTCTGCCTTATTTGCAGGAAGAGCAGCCCTGGCAATTGAATATGCTTGGTGCAGGCTCTGTGCTCGACCTTTACCTGAAAAACAAAAAGAGCAGTCAACTGAATGGATTTCTGGGTTTTCTACCTGCAAGTGATCAGTTGGGGGGCAATAAAATGTTGTTAACAGGTGATCTAAATATCCGACTAATAAATAGTTTCGGCAAAGGAGAGAGTTTATTCTTGTTATTTCAGCAGATACAGTTTAAGTCGCCTCGACTGCAAATGTCCTATCAGCATCCGTATATCGGAGGTTCTGCATGGGGTCTTGATCTTGCATTCGACGGGTTTAGAAAGGATAGTTCTTTTTTAAATATCAGGCTTCAGGCCGGAGCACAGTTTACCTTTGGTGGTAATAGCGAAGGGAAATTGTTTTTGCAGCAATTTATCACCACACTGGATTATGTGGATACTGCATTGATCAGAAGCACGCGTCGCCTCCCTGCTCAGCTTGATCAAAGAACCTCTTTTTTAGGAATAGACTGGAGCAGAAGCAATATTGCCGGCATACTTAGTCCGCGTAAAGGAACGCAGTTTCAGATAACGAGTATGGCGGGGATCAGAAGGATCAGGCCTAATAACAGTATTACTTCTATAAAGACTGCTGATAATTCTTCATTCGATTATGCATCACTTTATGATTCCGTAAAACTGCGAGACTTAACTTTTCGCATTCAAGCTAATATTGCACAATTTTTTTCTGTAAGTAAAACAGGAGTGGTGAAAACCTCTCTTCGGGCAGGGCTTGTGCAGAACAGCAATCTATTCAGGAATGAATTATTTCAGGTAGGTGGCTTGCAGCTAATGAGAGGATTTGATGATGAAAGTATTTTTGCATCATATTATTCTGTGCTGAGTCTGGAATACCGGCTTCTTACCGGGCCGTCAAGTTTTCTTTATGTATTCACAGATGCGGGTCACATTCAAAATCAAACTTTATCCAGGAAATTTAAAACCTTTTTGGGTACGGGACTGGGAACTGCTTTTGAAACAAAGGCCGGTATGTTCAATGTGGCTTTTGCTGTTGGCGGAGGTGGGGGCATCAGTATGAACCTTCGTCAATCCAAAATACATCTCGGCTATATAAACAGGTTTTAGAAATGTCTGTTCATTAAGATCAATTACATTTGCGACGGATGAGATTTTTTGTTTTTACCTTGTTGTTTTTTGTTTTTTCCGGTTCTCTAATTGCTCAAGAGAATTCCGGAATATCAGTAGTTGACTCCTTGCGTGTGTCCAACTCTCAGGTAAGTAATGTTTCACTTGACAGTTGCAGGGCTCTTGTTTTAAAAAAATCTTCTTTACCAATTGGGAAAGAAGGGGGTGGCATCAGCCAGAAGAAGAAGTTTAAGAACAAACTTCAATGGCATTTTCATTATTTATTCATTGTCTTTTTATTTTTTGCACTCATCAAGCTTTTGTATCCGCGATATATGAATGATCTTTTTCGGGTCTTTTTCAGAACTTCTCTCAAAGCGAATCAAATCAAAGAGCAGCTTGTCGCTTCCGTTTGGCAGTCCCTCCTTTTCAATCTTTTATTTTTTCTGTCGGCAGGCTTTTATTTGTATTTGTTGATGATTCATTATCATTTTCCCTTTCACAAATCCGAGTCGGTTCTTTTACTAATGTGCACAGGAGGTTTTTTGCTCATTTATCTTGGAAAGTATTTATTTCTCAGGTTTGCAGGATGGCTGTTTAATGTCGGTCAGGCTGCCGAAACCTATCTGTTTGTTGTTTTTCTTTTCAACAAAATGGCGGGCATTATGCTGCTTCCTTTTTTGGTGATCATCGCATTTGCGCCTTTGTTTGTTGTTGAAAGCGCCATTGGCATTTCTTTTTTGGTGTTAACCGTATTGCTTTTTTACAGAAGTTTACTTGGTTATCAGACTGGAAGCGGAATATCGAAGTTGAGTAATCTTCACTTTTTTCTCTATGTACTGGCAATGGAAATCGCCCCCCTTATGGTTCTCACGCGTCTTTTATTGAACATTTTTTAGAAAATGTTCATAATTTTGCAAAAAATTTGCTTTTACTGAATGGAGAAAAAAACTGCCAAGTCTAAAAAAACAGGGGCTATCAGTAAAATCCTCATTACACAACCTCGTCCTGACTCAGACAAATCACCTTATTTTGAGTTGGAGCGTAAATACCAGGTTTCGCTTTCTTTTCACCCTTTCATCCGTATCGAGGGCCTGACATCCAAAGAGTTTAGAAAGCAAAAAATTGAATTGCCCGAGTTTACGGCGGTTGTTTTTACAAGTCGGCATGCCATCGATCATTTTTTTCGTATTTGTGAAGAAATGAAAGTGAGCGTCTCCCAGGATACAAAATATTTCTGTATTACAGAAGCCGTTGCCTTGTATCTTCAGAAGTTTATCCTTTACAGAAAAAGAAAGGTCTTTTACGGAGCAGACGGGTCTAATAAGAGCTTGTTTGATATGGTTGCCAAGCACAAAAACAACGAAAAGATACTTTATCCCTGCAGCGAAAATGCAGACAACGAAATTGTTGGGTGGCTGAAGGCAAACCAATGTGAATTTGCCTTACCGATTCTATATCGAACTGTAAGCAATGATATCAAAGAAGTAGTTTTGAAAGGGGGCTTTGATGTAATATGTTTCTTTACGCCTAGCAGCGTAAAAAGCCTGTGTGAGAATATTCCCTCTTTTGTACAAAATGCCACTTTTATCGGAGCTTTTGGAGAAAACACCTCCAAAGCTGTAACCGAAGCCGGCTTGGAATTACACATAAAAGCACCGGAACCTCAGGTTCCTAGTATGGTTTCCGCCCTAGATAAATTCCTGTTTTCCAGGCATAAGAAATAAAAAATCACGTTTAGGAATAGAAGGGCGATTTAATGTGTAAGCATTTCTACTTAATAATGGGTAAAAAAAATTGTTTCAAAGGCTTTGTTTTCTATATTTGTCTGCTGTCGGAGAGAGCTCTCCAACAAATATTTTTTATTACAATAAAACCTGAAGTTTTTCGTTTTAGATGGTGTAAACCTGTTTTTTTTGATAGATTGCGTAAATTATGTTAGCATTGCTTATAAAATTAACGCTCATTAGTAGAAAAGAGGTTTAATCCTAAAGGAAAATAAAACAAGATCGTGATGAAAACTCCAATTTTTGTTTCCCTGGCTTTGTTATCTGCTGCTGCATTATTCAGCGCTTGTGGTAATTCAAAGTCATCTTTGGCTAATAATGGTCAGCTTGTCGGGGCTGTGTATGGAGCCAAACAAAACCCTGCCCGTCCTTATGGAATGGTACATATTCCGCAAGGCACATTTCATATGGGGCCAAGTGATGAGGATGTAAACTATTCTTTTACTGCAAGGAATCGTCAGGTATCGATCAATGGTTTCTGGATGGATGCCACTGAGATTACCAACAGTGAATACAAGCAGTTCGTTCATTGGGTTCGCGATTCTATTGCAGCAACGATCCTTGACTATAAAGATGCCAAAACAGGCAATCTCGATCAGAAAAGAATGGCTGGGATTTGGAAGCAGAAAAATGTTTATGAGCAACTTGGTCAGATGATGATGGCTCCGGATGATCGTATTTTAGGTAGAATGGAGATTGACCCTGACAAATTGGAATATCAGGAAGAATATGTCGATTACAAAGCAGCAGCGTACAGAAAACCTAATGAGCCTCGTTCTAAATTCATTATTAAAAATAAGGTTAGGATATATCCAGATACTTTGGTGTGGGTACGCGATTATGCTTACGCATATAATGATCCAATGAGTAAACGCTATTTTGATCACCCTGCCTTTGCCAATTATCCGGTGGTAGGTGTAAGCTGGAAACAAGCTTCTGCTTTCTGTACATGGCGCAGCAGATTTTTGAATTCTTACCTGGAGGCTAAAAATTACGCTACCGAATCTAGTTTTAGACTTCCAACTGAGGCTGAGTGGGAATATGCAGCCCGTGGAGGTCGTTCTCAATCAATGTTTCCTTGGGGTAACTATTATCTCCGTAATAGAAAAGGTTGTTTGATGGCAAACTTCAAACCTGGTCGTGGTAACTATCCTGAAGATGGCGGTTTTTATACAGTAAGAGCTGATGCCTATTGGCCCAATGATTTTGGATTGTATAATATGGCTGGTAATGTAGCAGAGTGGACAAGTTCACTTTACTATGAAGGTGGTTATAATTTTGCGCATGATATGAATCCAGATATTCGTTATAATGCTAAAGACAGTGATCCTCCCCGTATGAAGCGTAAAGTGCTTCGTGGTGGCAGCTGGAAAGATGTAGGCTATTACCTTCAGACAGGAACAAGGACTTATGAGTATCAGGATACGGCTAAATCATACATTGGTTTCCGTTGTGTGGTTGACCTTCCGCCAATGATGCAGAGATAATTCTTACCCTTTTGAACACGTTGAAATCTGATTTAATTTTTTGCGCCTGGCGTCAGAATTATGTCCGAGCGCAAGTATCACATATTCATTTAAACCTTTCTTAAAAACCAACTTGTATGGCAGTTTCTAGAACAACTGAAAAAATTACGAACATTATTGTATCCGTAGGTGCTGCGGTGGTTATCTTCGGAGCCTGGGCGAAAATTTTACACCTTGGCTTTGCTGACCTTATGCTTACGGTGGGACTGCTAACAGAAGCAGGTATCTTCCTTGTTTACGCTTATCTTTCTACGCAAGGTTATGGTTTACATGAACCTGCAGAAGCAGCTGCTCCAAAAGGATCTCCTGCGCTCGCTTCTCTTGATAAAATGATGCAGGATGCAAACATTACTCCCACAAGCTTAAAATCTTTGGGTGATAATTTTCAGAAGTTGAATTCAACAGTTGGTGGGATCAAAGATGTTTCTGATGTCGTTGCCTCAACCGGCGAACTCAGTGCTAAATCTAAAGAAGCCGCACAGGTTTTATCTGGTATGAAAGATGCTTATCAGCAAGCCTCTGCTTCAGTTTCCTCATTTAACCTTGCAGCGGAGTCTACAAAGCAATACCATGAGCAGGTACAGAGTATGACTAAAAATTTAAGCTCTCTTAATACTATTTATGAGCTTGAGTTGCAGGATACAAACAATCACCTTAAGACCATGAATAAGTTCTATGGAAGTCTTGCACAGGTGTCAGAAACACTTCAGGGAAGTGTAGATGATGCGAAAAAGGCACATGATCAGATTTCTACTTTGGCTAAAAACCTCGGCACATTGAACCAGGTATATGGCAATATGATCAATGCTATGCAGGGAAGATAAGACCCCCTGTTTTACACAAGATTTGAAAAGATAAAAAGAACCCCAAAAAAGAACTCATCATGGCATTACCTAAGGAGCCCAGGCAGAAGATGATCAACCTGATGTATCTCGTGTTGACTGCCCTCCTGGCGCTGAACGTATCAGCAGAAATTATCAACGCCTTTAAAGTAGTTGATAATAGTTTGATGACCACCAGTCGTGTGGTTAATAATTCGACAGAAACGATTATGGCTTCATTTGACGAGAAAATGAATGATCCTTCTTCAAAGGACAAGGCGTTAATTTGGATGCCCAAAGCAGAACAGGTTATTAAATACTCAAAAGAGGTAACAGATCTTATTGAAGAAATTAAAACCAAAATAAAGACAGCTGCAGGTTTTAACCCGGCCAAGGGAGATTCCGGATTTAAGGAAGACAATGTCGATATTGCAACACGCATTATGGATAAGGAAGGTTTCGGAAACAAGCTCAAGGAAAAGATCGAGCAATACAAAAAAAGTCTATTGGCTATCGATCCTACTGTAGGTAAACTTCTGGAAAATTCAATTCCCATTTCTACGGACGCAAATGGCAAGTTGATTGTGCCAAAACCTTCCACCAGTTCCCTCGCTAAAGTGACATGGACTTCTGTTCACTTTAATATGACTCCAACAGTTGCAGCTTTAACGATGCTCAGTAAATTCCAGAATGACGTTAAAACAACCGAAAATAAATTCGTAAATGAATTTCACAACAGGGTAGGACAGGTTGTAGTACGTTTCGATACTTACGCGCCGATCGTGGGTGCTAACTCAACCTATCTCTTCCCCGGTCAGGAATTGCAAATTTCAGCCGGTATAGGAGCGATGAGTAAAAATGTACTCCCTCAGGTATCAATCGGAGGAAGAAGTATTCCACTAGATGAAAATGGTATTGCTGTATATAAAACTACAGTAAGTGGTGGAGGCGGATCTGTTCCCATCGTTATTCGTTATAAAGACCAGGATGGTAACGACCAGGTTGCTGAAAGAAAAATTGACTATACCGTTGGTACTCCTACCGGTGCTTTCGTTAGTGCTGAAAAAGTAAAAGTACTTTACATCGGTCTTGAAAATGAACTCGCTGTTTCAGGTGGTAATGTAGGCGACGAAAAAGTTAGCGCCAGCATTAACAATGGTTCACTCAGAAAAGTTGGTCCCGGTCGATATATTGCGAGTCCAAGCAGTCCCGGAAACGCAGTTGTTAATGTAAGTGCAGATGGTAAATCTTCACAGTTTAATTTCCGTGTGAAAACAGTACCTGATCCCGTTTGTATGGTAGGTGCTAGCAAAGGCGGAAGGCTTCCTTCAAATCAGTTTAAAGCCCAGCGCGGTTTAAGGGCAGAGTTAGAGAACTTCGTTTTTGAAGGGGTACAATACTCTGTTACTGGCTATACACTCTATTGTACTGGCGCAGGATTCCCTGATCCGCAATATCGTACTGTAAGCGGCAATTCATTCGATGCAGTTCAGGATCTGATCAACAAGTGTAAACCGGGAACGACAATTACCGTGGACGAGGTAAAAGTATCGGGCCCAGGTGGTTCAAGAAAGATACCTGGGATATTCTTTAACCTTTATTAAGCATAGAAGGTATAATATATTTTGTATTTTGATCGTTTAATAGAAAATCGCAAACATGAACATTAAGGCAATTGCAGGAATTCTGTTCGTCTCACTGATGCTTTCAGGAGTTGCATCTGCTCAACGCAAAAAATCCGGACGCAGTGGTGGCTCAGGCTATGGCAGCGGAGGATCTTCTTATGGAAGTGGTGGTTCCTCTTACGGATCCGGAACTTCTTCTGGTAGCGGTGGCAGCTCGGGTTCCACTGGAACTGGTGGTGGCGGGTCATCATCATATGGAAGTTCTTCATATGGCAGCAATAACCAGCCTCAACCCAGCAACCAACCTCTGTCGAATATACCCATCAGAACGGTTACCGGAAAATCTGGCAATGCGCTTGATTCAGTGCTCCCTTCTAAAAGACCTGAAGCAATCGAAAGAAATTTGGTTAAAGAGAGAAAGCCTCTGAATTTCGAACATATCCGTGAAGATGATGCCGTATATCGTCAGCGTGTATGGCGCGAAATCGATACGCGTGAAAAGATGAATTCCGTTTTCAGAAATGCATGGGATGAGGACAATGGTAATCAGCGATTCATTACGATCATTCTTAATGCAATCAAACAGGGTAAAATAATGGCCTTCGATCCTGTTGACGATCGTTTTACTACTTATATTGCTGCAGATAAAGTGATGGAGCTCTTTTCCGGAGGGGTTGACACCGTTCCTGTATATGATATGCAGGGTAATATCGAAGCATATGAAGTAAGACCACGTGAATTTGACCCCGACAGTATTTATCAATACAGAATTAAAGAAGAGTGGGTGTTCGACAAAGAGTCTTCTAGAATGTTTATCCGAATTCTAGGTATTTGCCCGGTAAAACCTCAATACACTTCATCAGGTGTATTCGTTGGAATGATTCCTCTTTTCTGGGTTTATTATCCTACAGAGCTTCGTCCGCTTCTTGCAGAATTTGAAGCGTATAATCCCAAAAATTTCGGAGCAAAAATGACTTGGGAAGAGCTTTTCGAAAACAGAATGTTTAGTAGTTATGTGACGATGTCTACCCTTGATAATCCTTATTCACGTCGTATTAAAGATTACATCAAGGATCCGATACTTCGCCTGCTTGAAGGAGATCGCATCATGGAGAAAATATTCAACTACGAACAGGATCTGTGGTCTCATTGATCTGATCCTTTAAAAAATAGAAAACCGGCTTAATGCCGGTTTTTTTGTGTTTTATGGGTAAGGCGGATTTACAACGCCCGAATACCCTTACCTAAATCATATAAAATACCATTATTATGGTATTGTACAGCAATTGACTGTAACATAGTTTTACCTCGGTTTTTCATAGGATATTGGATATAAAAGACGGGGTCGGATTTCTATCCTACCCCTTTTTATTTTTGTTGAAAATAGTGCCAAAGTAATTCAGCCCTTTTATTTCCAATAACCAATGAAACAGACTCTTTTCCTGCATCAAGGATATTTTTTTCAGAACGGTAGGTTTTCAGTAGTAATGCAATGGTTTTTTTGCCAATCCCGGGGATATTTTCAAGCTCATTTTTTACAGCACCCTTGCTTCTTTTATCTCGGTGAAAGCCAATTCCAAACCGATGCACTTCGTCCCTGATTTTTCTCAAAAAGTTTAAAGCGGGCGACTGATATGATAATTTGAGAGACTCTTTGTCATTTCTGAAAAAAACTTCTTCTATATTTTTTGCGAGTCCGACTACAGTAAAACGATTTGTTAACCCAAGCGCATCAATGCTTTTTGCTGCTGCAGAAAGTTGTCCCTTGCCACCGTCGATGATGACGAGATCAGGTAGTGGCAAGCCTTCCTTTAACAGCCGGCTGTAACGACGATATACAATCTCTTCCATCGAAGCAAAGTCGTTGATACCTTTTACTGTTTGGATATTAAAGCGTCTATATTCCGATTTTTCCGGCATTCCGTTTTTAAAACAAACCATCGCCGCTACCGGATAGCTGCCCTGAAAATTGGAGTTATCAAAACATTCGATATGAATAGGAATGTCTTTAAGCTTAAGAAGATTTTGAAGTTCTGTTAGGATTGTGTCGGAATTTTTCTGATTCTCTTTGCTTAAAAGAAGTACTTTCTTTTTTCGGTACTCATTCATAAAATGACCGACATTGCTAAAAGCCATCTCAAGTAGCTTCTTCTTTGCGCCACCTGCAGGCACGGTTGTCATAAAATCACTCTTCAGCAACTGCAAATCAACTGGAACAATGCATTCAGCAGCAGTGCTTTCATATTTTTCCCGTAGCCGCATCAATAAACTTTCAAGTAGGTCTTTTACGCTCTCGTCAAGTTTACACTCAATTTGAATATTTTCTGTTCGTATAATGCTTCCGTTTCGGACCATTAAATAATGCACAAAAGCGATTTGTTCATAACGTATAACAGCACATACATCAAGATCGCCAAGATTGGGGTTAACAACCACAGATTTTGATTGGTAGTTTTCAAGCTGATCAATTTTATGCTGAATTATTGCTGCTTTCTCAAAGGCAAGCATTGCAATTTGTGATTTTAATTCATTCCGTAGATACTGAAGAACAGGCGCAATGTTTCCACGCAGCATATTTCTTACCTGATTCAGTTCTTCATTATATTCCTGATCCGTTTGAAGACCTATGCAAGGCCCCTTGCAATTACCCAGATGAAATTCAAGACAAACCTTGTATTTCTTCTTTTGAATTTCTTTTTCAGAAAGATTGAGTCTGCATGTTCTAAGAGGAATGTGCTGCTTGATCAGTTGGAGCAAGTCTCTGACTTTGCTGGCAGAGGAAAAGGGGCCGATGTATTCAGAGCCATCATTGATTCTTTTCCGGGTTAAAAAAACTCGAGGGAATGGCTCTTTTTTAATAACAATATAAGGATAGGTTTTGTCGTCCTTCAGTTCTATATTAAATACGGGCTTGTTTTCTTTTATTAATGCATTTTCAAGGAGAAGAGCATCATGCTCTGTTTCAACAATTGTAAAATCGATTCGGGCAATTCTTCGAACAAGTTCATCAGTTTTATAGTTGTCATGCTCTTTTAAAAAATAACTGGAGATTCGTTTACGTAGATTTTTGGCTTTGCCGACATATAAAAGACGATCACCGGCATCATAGTATTTATAAATGCCCGGATCTGCAGGAATGCTGTTTGCCAGCGATTGAAAAGTTTTTTTATCCATGCAACTGCTATTGCCAGATCACTTTACTTGTGACTGTGCTTTCTGAACCATCTTTGGATATTGAAGATGTAAAAATGCTAAATCCTTTGTTATGCGTCCATAAAAGTTGTTGTTTCCCTATTTTTTTCGAAGGTTCTTCTCTTTTAAGAATGTAAACCTGTTTTATTTCCCCGTTTGATGGATTAGCATAAACATCCATTCGCTCAATAGCTTCGGTGTCATTTTTACTAAGGTATGAAACCGTAATGGTGCCAATGGTGGCATCTCCGAAAACAGATTGTGAAAAATGATCATTAAAATAATCTTCATCAGGTTCTTGCTCCATAAATGGCCTAATCATTTCTCTTACTTTTTTAACATCAATAAAAACCGAATCAGTAATGACTGTATCGACTTGTCCTATTTTTAAAATACCGTAGGGAACTGTATCAAGATGTTTTAACTGACCTTTGATATAGCCAAATACATTGATGTGTTTTTCGTTTTCTTTTTTCTCGCTCTTACATCCGATTGTTAAAAAAAATGCGAGTAATAACACGAAAAAAGGATTGATATTGCTCATTCTTTAATTTTATTATTGCCGTTGATATATGTTGTCTGAATTGAAATTAATTACCATACACCTTTTTTATCTCACACCGTGAGTCAAAGAGGAGCTGTAAAATTACTTCAATAGACGTTAAAAATATTTGATACTAAGGCAGATCCCGGACAAATCCCAATTTGAAGCCATAATCAATCAGGTTTTCTCTGAATGAATACTCCTTTTTATGACCGGAAAGAAGCTGATAGCGGAGTTGTGGACCCGCTATCATATAGTATTGTCCAATCTTTTTTGAATAGACCAACTCTGCTCCACTGTATATATTGAAACGACGAAGCATATCGGGCGCTTCTACATAATTTCTGTAATCGGCAGACAATAAGTATGCCGAGGCGTGAACCGTGTAGGAAGGCTGCACAGACATGCCAATATTGAGATTTGATTTTGGGTTTTTATTAAGACGAATCATCATACCAATCGGAGCAGAAATCTGATAACTGCTATTGGGGTACTTCTGATTTTTAAAACCATTTCTATTTTCAAGATTGCTGATACGTCGTGATACTGATATTCCATTCGAAGACAATGAAGTAAACTCCGGAGCTCCTTGCGAGGCAGAAATGGTATAGCAGCTGTAATTAAACTGTATGCCTGATCTTATTTGAACACCTGGTTTTATCTGCTTAAGAAATGCCAAGCCTGCCTCCCAGCCGAAAGCAGGTTTATGAGCAATCTGATTGCCGTTGTTATTCAGCCCATAGTTTGTATAGCTGAATTTATTTTTTGGACTAAAGGAACGATCGCTGATGGTAGGAGAAAAATATACAAAAAGAGCTTTTCTTTTTTTCAATTTAGATTCTTCTAAACCTGATTGTTCTTTTTGTATATACTCTGAAAAGATATTTTTATTGTATAAATAGTTTATGGAGATTGGTTTCAGAGTAAATGAAGGGGTTGGCAGTGTAGTTGGTTTTTTCGTATAAAATGTAATTGACTGATTGCGTTGATATTGATTAGAAATATCTGGTTGCAAATAAAAAGAGGAAACATTTGTAGTTGTGTTACTTTTTGGTAGCAAAAAACTTGCATCTTCTATTATTGCATTAAATAAATGGGGTCCAAAAATTTGATTCGAGGAGTGGTTAATACTTATATCTAATTCTGATTTTACAAATACTTTATTATTACTCGGTAATTGTATTTTAATAAGCGGCAATGATCCGACAATGTGATTATTTTTTGAAAACGAAATAGACAGAATCAGAAAGGGCAGAAGTAAAACATATTTTTTGAAGAATTTGCTTCTTCGGTCTTTTATAGGCAAAGAGGCTTCGATTTTTTCCCATAGCTCTCCGGAAGGTCGCATGATATACTCCTGTATGCGCTCTCTGAGTTCTTGTTCAAAAAAATCTGATCCGGGCATATTATCAGTTTAGACGGAGAGTTTTGTTTTCAGTTGTTGCCAGCTACTGAGTTGTTTAGATTCCAGGATGATGTTTTTGCTGATTAACAGATTTTCAAGAAGTTTTTTTGCTCTGTTATACTGCGATCTGCTAGTCGACTCTTCTATTTCCAACAACTCTGCGATTTCACGATGTGAATAGCCTTCTAATGCATAAAGATTCAGTACTGTTCTGTATCCGGATGGCATTGCGCCTATACATTCAATGATTTCTTTTGCTTGTACGATAGAAGGAATTGAATCTGCCTTTGATAAAAGGTATTCGGCCTGCGTGATCTCGACGCAGTCATTAAATTTCTTTTGCTTCTTTAGTTGATTAATACAGGTGTGCACGATGACTTTTCGAATCCACCCTTCAAAAGATCCTTTTTGCTGAAACTGATGTATTTGTGAGAAGATGCGTACCATACTCTCCTGAAGCATATCTTCTGCATCTTGTTTATTGCCTGCATAACGATAGCAAACAGCAAACATTTTCCCGCTAAAACGTTCATAAAGTTCTTTCTGAGCGGCTGGTTCTTGTTGTATGCAACCGTTAAGTATAGATTCTTCTGTCATAATTCGTATTTCTAATATACGCAAAAAACAGTTTTTATTCCTTTTTTTTCAATGATTTATATCAGTACATAAAAAAAGAGGAGCCGCGTCAGAATTATCGAATCTGAAGAATGTAGTATTAGTCTGAAAAAGTATTTTAAAGTGTATGCCTTAAGCAAAAAATAAAATTTCTTCCGGGTGCTGAAAACCCGGAAGAAAATGTTCTGTAGTTACGGTCAAAGATGTTCTCAACGGATATCTGAAGCTCGTATTTTTTATAAAAAACAACAGATGTGCGAAAGTTTAATGTATACCAGGCCGGAGTTCCCTTAATGGTTGCATATTGAGGGTTGTCCTCGCCATCTGCATTGTACTGATCAAGATATTTCCAGCCGTTATATAAAGCAAAAAGCTCTACTCTTATAGTTTTATTCTGATAGGTAATACTGGTTTTCCCAAATACCGGTGGAATATGATCGAGCGGTTTTCTTTCTACATTTTTATTCACAAGCAAATAGGATCCATTCGGCTGCTTCTCATACACATTCGAAAGTTTTCCGGGATCAGTTTCGAAAAAGCCTCTTGTATAGTTGATGGTGCTGCTTACTATCCATTGATTGAATGTTGCAAAAACCGAGGCTGTAAATCCATAGAGAAAGGCTTTGTTTGCATTTGTGTTAGCAAGGACCTGGGATTTTACGCCATTGTATAAAATGGAATCTTGTCCGTTAAAAAGAAACGGAGTCTTTACCAGTGCATCCCTGAACCAGGTATAAAATCCACTTGCTTCAATTCGTATCATTGACCCTAATTGCTGACTGATTCCCAGATCAATGTTATAGGTTCGTTCCGGTTTGATATCAGGATTTGGAACAACCACCTGACGAATGTTACCGGTAGTACCTGATTCAAAAATCTTTGCCAGGTCATCAATATTCGGCACCCTGAACCCGGCAGAAAAATTGGTCGATAATTTTGTCTGGAATGCCGGTAAATACACAAGGCCAATGTTTCCTGTTAATGCCGTATTCTTTTGTTCAATCTCAATATAGGGAAGGTTTCGGAATGAATTGTCAGCAATGCTTGAATAAAGGGAACTGTTCTGTAGGCGTACTCCGTCATTTAATATGAATTTTCTGCTGTTGAATTTGAAAATATGCTGTGCAAAAATTCCGAAGTTGTTCATTCTGTTGTTGCCGTTAGGATACCTGGTATCTACAAGAGTTGAGATAGCTCCTGTATTTACGTTCGTGATAGTTCCGCTTGATTTGAGAAAATTAAACTGACCATCAACTCCGGTTGTCAATTCATGGTCTCTCCATTTTTTTCTGATGTCAAGAATATAACCGGCTACTTTCACTCTTTCAATTCTGGATTCTTTACTCGCCACACGATATTGTCGCTGAATCCTGCTTTCTTCAATATCCTGATAGTTAATATTCAGGTTTAAGGCATCGAACCAATTTGCTTTCCCTATGTTTAATTCATAAGCAGTCAACAATCTTCTTTGTGGACCATAATACCACTCTGTCCATCTTAAGGTATTTCCGATAGCCCCTCCGAAATTTCTTCTATCTTGTAGCCTATCGTAACGAGGCACATCTGTTGTATTTGAATATTGAAAATTTAGCTGATGTTTTATTTTTTCTGATGGCTGATAAAGTAATTTATGGGTGATATCCCACTGGCGGTATCCGGAAAATTTCTGCAAGAAAGGATCATTGTTTTTAACAACAGAATCTGTGCCGTTGATACGTGTAATGAGAGAGTCTCTTCTGCCAAAACCCTCAAATTCACCCCTATAGTTTTTGCCCATTCGCATATCTCCGAAATCACTGATTGTATAAGACTGCAGCCAGGCAATTTTTTTCCAACCTAGATTCAAGTTTGTATGCATTGTTTTTTCCCTGTTCACTGAACTGTAACGAAGAAAGCTATTGCTTTTCGTAATTATTTTTATTGAGTCATTGGCAAGAAGTGGAGACCGAGAACGCAGGTGAACAACTCCCCCCAGTGCATCGCTTCCGTACAATGTAGATGCAGGGCCATACAAGACTTCTACGCTTTCAAGCATATTTTGATCAATGGTAATTACATTTTGCAGATGACCCGAGCGGTAAATTAGATTGTTAAGTCTTACACCATCAACAACTATTAACACCCTGCTTGCTTCAAAACCGCGAATAACCGGACTACTACCGCCTTGCTGACTTTTCTGTACAAATACATTTCCTGTTTGTGTAAGTAAATCGCCGGTATTCTGGGCATTCGCCTGTCTGATAAATGATGAATTTATTTTTTCAATTCGCTGTGCAATATTTCTTTTCTTCTCCGGAAACTTATTGGCGCTGATCACTACTTCATCTAACGAAACAGGAAGAGAATCCTTTTTTGTTTTTTGTGCGAAAGACGAAATAGATGAAATGAAAAGAGTTATTATTAGGCAATTAAAATATTTTGCCATATCAATAATTTTAGATCACTGATTTAATAAGTGTGTAAATAAATAAAACAGGATAAAGAAAGCAATAGTAATCTTTATCGACATTTAACCGAAAGTGTGTATGTTTTATTTACACCCTTTAGGTAAGATAAAAGCAAAAATTTCTAAATCACTTCAGGAGGAGGAGAGAAGACAGACAAGTAAGGGGAAAGATATATTTTTTCTGAAATAAAGAATCGATTCGGTTTTGGGAGGAATAATGACCTGATTAAAAGAGTAAATTGATCCCACTGAACATAACTTAATTTAAATAGCTTTCCGATCAGTTTATCCTGGTGTTTGTTTTGCTCCTCTGTCATTCGTGAAAGCTGTTCTTCTATTTCTCTTTCACGGTTATCATACAACCCTTTCAACCTGTATTGCCCATTTATGTTTTCAAATTCCTTTACGTCAAAAAGGCGCCCGTTGATGCGGCATTCCTTCCCTTCATCTTCCCATAGAATATCTTTTGAATCCAATAAAATGGTGATCAGCTCTTTCTCTTCGAGAGCTTCCATCATTTCCCATTTCACAATCTTTTCCTTGATCATCGTAATACAGGTAAGTATTACAGGAATAGCAAGTAATAGTAGTAAAAAGATTGCGGTTATATGGTTTCTGTATTTAATCAAGAAGCAAATAATATTTTACCTGTCATTTCCTTCGGTATAGGAAGATTCATCAATGTAAGGATGGTTGGTGCAATGTCACCAAGTTTACCCGGAGTCAATGTGCCTTTCCTATTCCGATCAATCAGAAACAGCGGAACAAGATTTAGGGTGTGCGCGGTGTTTGGTGTACCGTCTTCGTTGATCATATAGTCAGCATTGCCATGATCTGCAGTTAAAAGAACAGTGTAATCATTTGCCAGTGCTGCTTCCACTACTTTCTGTACACAGACATCTACTGTTTCAACGGCTTTGATGCCTGCGCTGAAAATACCTGTATGTCCTACCATATCGGCATTGGCATAATTCAGGCAGATGAAATCGGCCGTTTGCTGATTTATTTCCTGTAAGATGGCGTCAGTTACTTCTGGCGCGCTCATTTCCGGTTGCAGATCATAAGTGGCTACTTTCGGAGAAGGGATCATAATGCGTTTTTCTCCTTCAAAGGGTTGTTCGCGTCCTCCGCTGAAAAAGAAACTCACATGCGGATATTTTTCTGTTTCTGCAATTCGAATCTGCTTTTTACCATTGGCCGCAATTACTTCTCCCAATGTTTGGTTGAGGTTATCTGTTTCAAATACAACATGAACATTCTTGTAAGTTTTATCATACTCCGTCATCGTTGTATAGTGAAGGTCTAATTTTTGCATACCGTATTCGGGGAAATCCTGCTGCGTAAGTGCTTGCGTTATTTCTCTGCAACGATCGGTACGGAAGTTGAAACAGATCACCGCATCTCCCTGACGAATTTTGCCGTCAACTTCTGCATTGATGATAGGTTGAATAAATTCGTCAGTGATTTCTTTATCATAAGAGTCTTCTACAGATTTCAAAAGATTGTTAGACTGTTCGCCTGCTCCTGATACAAGTGCATCGTAAGCAAGTTTTACTCTTTCCCATCTTTTATCACGATCCATTGCGTAATAGCGACCGGTAATGGAAGCAATGGTGCCAGCTGTTTTTGAAAGATGTTGTTGCAGATCAGTCAGGTAACTAAGTCCGCTCTTTGGATCTGTGTCTCTTCCATCTGTAAATGCATGTATAAATACAGTTGAAAGCCCTTTTTCCTTGCAAAGCTGAGTGATCGCTTTCAAATGATCTGTATGAGAATGCACGCCGCCGTCGCTGACAAGTCCAAGCAGGTGTAAAGATTTATTTTCACGAATTGCATAATCAATACTTGCCAAAAGAGCGGGATTGCTGAAGAATGAATGATCTTTAATGGCAACATGTATCCGCTGCAGTTCCTGGTATACAATCCGACCTGCTCCGAGATTGAGATGCCCCACTTCGCTGTTTCCCATTTGTCCCTCTGGTAATCCCACTTCCTCACCACAGGTGACAAGTGTTGAATGAGGGTATTCTTTGTAGAGACTTTTTACAAAAGGAGCATTTGCTTGTTGTATCGCATCGGAACCGGCTACTTGTCCGAGTCCCCATCCATCCATAATAATCAGGATCACTTTTTTGTCACTCATTTTATCGATCTTTTAATGGTCTTTTATATCTGATTGTTTGCTCCGCGAAATTACTTGATTTACGCAGTAAGGAACAACGGAAATTTTATTGATTGGCTCCTGTTCAACTAAATCAGCGCCTCCATTATTTCCTTTAGTTTTGCAGAATGAGTCCTTTATTTCAGGAAAAGTTATCAGAGCTGGTACAATCTGCCTTGAGAGAAGATATCGGTGATGGAGATCATACAACTATTAGCACGATTAGTCCGGATGTAAGGGGTAAAGCAGTTTTGAAAATAAAAGAATCAGGTCTTCTTGCCGGTGTGGAAGTGGCAGAATTTATTTTTCAATCGATGCAGCCCGATTGTCAGTTTCATGTAAAGATGAAAGACGGAGATCAGATGGAGGCCGGACAAATTGCTTTCGAAGTAGAAGGTTTTGCTTCGGTCATACTTCAGTGTGAAAGACTGGTTTTGAATACCATGCAGCGAATGAGCGGCATCGCTACACTTACAAGCAGATATGTAGAAAAACTGAAAGGGTACAAAACGAAAATTCTCGATACCAGAAAGACAACACCTAATTTCCGGCTTTTGGAAAAAGAGGCAGTTCGCATTGGAGGAGGGGGCAACCACCGGTTTGGGCTTTACGATATGATTTTGATTAAAGACAACCACATCGATTACTGCGGCGGAATAGAAGAGGCTCTTGAACGTGCATATCGTTATATAAAGGAAATAAAACCCGGATTGAAAATTGAAGTTGAAGCAAGGTCGCTTACTGATGTTGAACAGGTATTGCATACAGGAAAAGCAGACCGGATTTTGTTGGATAATTTTTCCGTTTCTGATTTGCGTGAGGCTGTGAAATTGCTTGATGGGAAAATTGAGACGGAAGCGAGCGGGGGCATCAATCTCGAAAATATAGAGGAAATTGCAGCGACTGGTGTCAATTATGTAAGTTCAGGAGCACTGATTCACCAGGCAAGAAGCCTGGATTTGAGTTTAAAAGCAGTAATCCTATCGTAAACAGGAAAATAATGAGCAAAAAGCAGTCAGACAAAAAAGGTGGAATTGTTTACAGCACAGATCCTTCGTTTCGTTTTGAAGAAGAGGCCGAAAATGATATACAAACCCTTGAGAAAAAAGATCAGCCTCTTTTAATCAAAATTGACAGAAAGCAAAGGGCGGGGAAGGCTGTAACACTAGTTGAGGGCTTTGTCGGAACAGAAGAAGATCTTGAAGTCTTGGGTAAAGATCTTAAAACTCATTGTGGAACAGGCGGAAGTGTAAAAGACGGTATTATTTTGGTTCAGGGAGATCAAATTGAGAAACTTTGCACTTACTTGCAGAAAAAAGGGTTTTTAAAAGCCCGTAAAGGCAGGTGATTTTGATTTAACAGAATTATTTTATTTATCTTTTATGAATATGTATTTACTGGGAATTTATACCGCCAAAATCATGTTATTTTATTTTTTTCTCATGTTTGCTTTTGGCGGATTTATTTGGAGTACTTATTTATACTTCCAGGCATCCGGTTCCACGACCCGGCGCCGCAAAAGACAGAGGGCTTTATTGTGGATGATTTTTTTCGGAGTTGTATTGATATTAATGGGAATTGTTGCCCTGATACGCCAAACCGAACTTGGCCGCTGGTTTGACCGGTTTTTATTTTAATCATTTCCGGATTTTCAGGATTTCCTTTAACTTTAGGTAGCTATGTCGTCAATTCTTACCTGTGGCGTTAAAGTAATCGTAGAATCTTTCTACCAACCCGAATACAGCAATCCGTTGTCGGGGGAGTATATGTTTGCCTATCGTATTACTATAGAAAATCATAATCCTTTTTCTGTTCGTTTGCTAAAAAGACACTGGCATATTTTTGACAGTACCGGAGGGTATAAAGCTGTTGATGGAGATGGGGTTATCGGTGTGCAGCCAATTATTTTGCCGGGAGAATATTACCAATATATGAGTGGTTGTAACCTGCAATCGGAAGTGGGTCAGATGGAGGGATATTATATATTTGAAAATCACAATAACCTTCAACAGTTTAAAGCAGCTATTCCTCGTTTCAGTTTGATAGCCCCATTCAAATACAACTAATTATTTCTCTTGACCTTCCCTTTATTTTCGTATCTTGTAAGCTTCGAGTTTGTCAAGCTATATCAACCATTTTTTTATGCCAAAAGTTACATTCAATAATAAGCATGCCCAATTTTATACATCGCTTAAAGCAGATGTAGATGAGTATTTCAAAACGAAAGGGATTTCCTCGAAAGGGAATATCCACCTGTATGTAAAAGCAATGGTTTTGTTGCCTGCTGCAGTTATCATCTATTATCTTCTGTTATTTACTAATATACCGGTGTTTGTTAGCTTGTTGCTTTCCGGCATTCTAGGATTTCTTTTTGCCTGTATAGGGTTTAATGTAATGCACGATGCATGTCATGGGAGTTTCAGTAAGAAAAAATGGGTGAATGAATTGTTTGGTTATTCAATCAATTTATTGGGAGGGAATGCATTTATTTGGAAATTTAAGCACAACATTGTTCATCATACTTATACGAATGTTGATGGGGTTGATGATGATATTGCGAAGAGTCCGCTGATGAGACAATGCCATTCTCAAAAATGGGTACCCGCTCACCGCTTTCAACATATTTATGTAATCCTTGTGTATGCGATTTCTTCTTTTGCCTGGGTAGCAATTATGGATTTTAATAAATACTTTAAACAAAAAGTATATGCTACGCCTTTACAAAAAATGGATCTGAAAGATCATCTGATTTTCTGGTTCAGCAAACTGTTAAATATCTTCCTATATATTGTGTTGCCTATTTTGCTGCTAGGATTAAAATCTTGGGCTATCGGATTTACGGTTTTGCATATTTTTATGGGCCTTACACTTGCTATTGTGTTTCAACTGGCTCATGTTGTAGAGCAAACTGAATTTGAATTTGCCGGAACGAATGACCTGGAAATTGAAAATGAATGGGCGGTTCACCAGGTGAGAACCACTGCGAATTTTTCGCCGAACAGCCCATTGATTTCATGGTTTGCTGGTGGATTAAATTATCAGATCGAACATCATCTTTTTCCAAGGATTAGCCATGTACATTACCCTGCATTAAGTAAAATTGTTGAACAGAAATGTAAGGAGTTTGGTCTTTCCTACAATACAAATGAAACTATGTGGAAGGCGATTTCTTCCCATTTCAGAATGATGAAACTACTTGGACAGCAACCAAATTCAAATTATTCAGCGGGGCTTGTAGCCTGATTCTTTTATTATTGTTGACGCCGGAATTTTAAGCAGTTCAACAGGACTCTTTTTGTCTTGGCTTTTTTTCACATAAGCTTTCACGATTTGTAAACCGAGAAAGGCGCCGGTGTTTCCAGGTGAAGTTTCAGGCATCCCTGGTGTAAAAGGACCATCATTTATATAAGGCATGATCAGCGAGGGATCTCTTTCATAAAACAATTGCTGTTGTAAAAAATAATTATATATCTCCCGCTCATTCTCCTTGCACCACTCAAGTTGTTTACTGGTATAGCCTGTAACAATGGTATCGTGCGTTTTTGGGAGGAAAGAGGACAATATATAAAGCCGTTTCCCTTTTTCAATGAATTGTTCTCCTAATGTCAGGCGCGCGCTGCTATCGGGATATATGTCATCAATCACCAGTTTCATAATATCTGAGGTGATATATTCCTTTGAAAATCTTCTGCTCCGGTATGCCGGGACGATGTTGGCCACAAAAGCCGGCTCCTCATAAAGCGGATAATCGCTCCCTTGATAAAACTGAAGCCCGATGGCAATAAAATCTGTTCCCATATAATTGGGACTTGGTTCGCCGCTGCTAAGTGGTGGCAAAGCATCCATCGGACCAATGGTCGTATAAACAGTAGGGATTTTATAATTGGGGAAATAATATTTCAGGTAGCGAAACGCAAGAGTCAGCTCTTTCTCTAAATCGTTGGTATTGCCGAATTTTTCCGTTGTGCTTTTATAAATAGTTTGATTTAAATGAAGAAACCGCCGCATGCCTGTCTCAACCAAAGGATTCGAATCGTTCAGTGAGCCTAATCCAAGTACGTTTGAAACAAACAAAGGCGCGAAATCGGGATAGGCAGTAATTATTTTACTCAGGCCTGCTTTCGGTTGCATACTGTCAATCTGAAAAAAGTCTTGCTCAAATCGTCGAAGATCCAGTTCGACTTTAATTCCTGAGATGTCAGGCAGGTCTTTCTTCTTTCCGCAGGAAAATAGAAGAGACACAATCAGAAGGGTAGTAAATAGCCGCATTGGATAATCAAACGAAGAATTCAGTTCTTTAGTATCTGACTTTTTTCTCATAACCTTTACTGGTAATTTCTTTCTGTGGATGAAAAACAGGAAATTCGCAGTATGAAGCTTTTCCTGGCTCAACAAAATTACCTGATTGGTGATTTTGAAACGAATACAAAAAAAATAATCGATGCAATCGAAACGGCAAAAGCTGCCGGAGGGGATCTTATACTTTTCAGCGAGCTTTCTGTTTGCGGCTATCCTCCCCGGGATTTCCTCGAGTTTGAGGATTTTATTGCCAAATGCGATGTAGCGATCGATCTTATCAGACAACATGCTGATACAATAGCTGTCATTGTTGGGGCGCCTGTGCGTAATAAAAGGATTGAAGGGAAGGATCTTCACAATGCCGCATATTTTTTATACGAAAATGAAATTAAATCGGTCATACACAAAACTTGTCTTCCCACTTATGATGTGTTTGATGAGAACCGTTATTTTGAGCCGGCTTACGAATGGAGCCTTGTTCCTTTTAAAGGGAAAAAAATTGCAGTAACCATCTGTGAAGACATCTGGAACCTGGGCGATAACCCTTTGTACCGTACTTGTCCAATGGATGAACTTCTTCCACAGCATCCCGATCTGATTCTGAATATGTCGGCTTCCCCTTTTGATTATACCCATGTAGAAGACCGCAAGGCTATTATTCGAAGAAATGTAGAAAAATACAACATACCGTTGCTTTACTGTAATTGTGTTGGCAGCCAGACGGAAATTGTCTTCGATGGCGGTTCACTGGTTTTTGATGCGAAGGCGAATCTTGTGAAACAGTTTCCTCTTTTTGAAGAAGCACTGGAAGCTGTGCATCTAAATGAGGATGGCTGTTTTACTGAACCAATTCAAACTGCAGCCTTCCTTCTGCCGGAACAAGAGTTGAGTCCAATCACACTTCAACCCACACTTTGCATTGCCGAGATACATGATGCTTTGGTGTCGGGTATCAGAGATTATTTTATGAAGATGGGTTTTGCCAAAGCTATTTTGGGAAGCAGCGGCGGTATTGACAGCGCAGTTACATTGGCACTTGCCTGTGAAGCACTGGGTAAGGAAAATGTGCGTGCAGTGTTATTGCCTTCGCCTTATTCTACTTCACACAGTGTAGATGATGCTGAACAGTTGAGCCGGAACCTTGGGAATCCGTACGATATTGTTCCGATTAAAGAAGTATATGCTTCTTTACTAGACACACTGAATCCGATTTTTGGTGATCTCCCTTTTGGTTTGGCAGAAGAAAATCTGCAGAGCAGAACACGAGGCAATTTGCTAATGGCTATCGCCAATAAATTTGGATACATTCTGCTTAATACATCCAATAAAAGCGAGCTGGCAACAGGGTACGGAACACTTTACGGTGATATGGCGGGCGGACTCGGTGTCCTTGGAGATTGCTACAAATTACAGGTGTATGAACTGGCGCGCTATATCAATCGCGATCAAGAAATTATTCCTGAAAACATCATCACCAAACCACCCAGCGCGGAACTCCGTCCTGGACAAAAAGATTCGGATTCTCTGCCGGATTATTTAATCTTAGATCCGATCCTGTATCAGTACATCGAACGCAGGCAAGGCCCTAATGAGATTAAGGCGATGGGTTATGATACAGCTCTTGTTGATCGGGTATTGCGATTGGTAAATATCAATGAGTACAAGCGAAATCAGTTTTGCCCGATTATTCGGATCAGCCCGAAGGCGTTTGGAGTAGGAAGAAGAATGCCGATTGTTGGGAAATATTTAAGTTAGTTTTTGGCAAATGAATAAAAATATCACAAAATTTCTCGGAGCTTTTATTTTTTTACTGCTGCTTTCCTGCAATGACAATGTCCAAATAGGAGGTGTTTCTGTTTTTCGGGAAGAGCACAAGTCTGACACACTTATCAGTAACTGGTTGCGACTGGCTGACTATTATATGGATACAGAGTATTATGATTCAGCGCAGCTATGGCTCAATAAGATACATGAACGCCATCCAATTAAAGCAACTACTATAAAGGATTATACGATACTCAGTCGCCAGGCTGAGGTGTATTATTATAACAATCTTCACCAGTTGGGCCTGCAGGAAATAGAACGTGCTTTAGCTATTGCAAAAGTTTTAAAAGACAGTTTTCTATTGGCGGATAGCTATAATTTCTTGGGTTTATTTTTTACAAATATGGATAGTCTGCAGAAGGCAAATGATGCTTTTAATAAGGCAGTTCGCTATACAAGACAACATACCAATCCTTCTTCCTATCCTCCATTATCTAATCCGCATCATGTTTTCGGCAACAGAGCAGAGCTTTTTTTTAAGAATAAAAATTATGAATCTGCACGAAAAGATTATCATCATAGTATACAACTTGCGAATGAAATTCACGCAAAGCGCGGTGAAGCCGTTGCCTATTATGGACTTGGTGAAACATTTCAACAGCTTAAAGCGCCAGATAGTACATCATATTATTTTCAAAAGTCACAGCAAATAGCAAATACCAGTAAAGATGTAGATATTGAACTTATTGCTTTTTCAGGTCTTGCATTATCCTCATATTCTAAAAATAAAAAATCAGAAGCGCTTCTTTTTTTAAACAAAGGATCGGATTTATTGGATAGTAATCCGGGAATGAATCATTATTATTCCCTTCGTTTTTTAACGCAGGCAATTGAAGTATTGGAATTTATGGGCGATCAGCGTCAATTGATCCGAATGATTCAAAAAAAATCCGATATAGAAACATCTAATATAGGGTCCGGCAATATTCAGATACAGCAAATACTTACTGCAGGTTTGAATAATGAGAAAAGAATCGCAGGGTTGGAAATTACGGGAGCCCAACAAAAGCAACGATTGGCCAACGGCCGTTTAGTATTCGTTGTTTTTTTATTGATTGTTTTGATGATCTCTTTTTTTGTTTATCGTTATTTTCAGAATCAACGTCACGCTGTTGCCTTGATCCGACAAAAACTTAGTCAGGATTTGCATGATGATATCGGAGCTTCACTTAGTAGTATGCAGATTTATGCAACGATTGCCGGGCAATCACTTGATCAAAAACCTGAAAAGGCAAGGGAAATGATCAAGAAGATCAATCAACAATCAGCGGAAGTAATGGCGAATATGAATGATATCGTTTGGAGTATGAAAACAACAGAGGGGAGTAATGCCTCTTTTTCTCTCAGATTGAAAAATTATGCCTCTTCTTTTTTAAGTGAAAATGATATTTATTTTACAATGGATCTTTTCGATGATGTCGATTTGTTCATTACAGGCATCTCTGCCCGAAAGAATTTGTTGCTCATTGCCAAAGAAGCTATGAATAATATCGCAAAGCATAGTAGTGCTTCTCAGGTTCGTATTGCGCTTCGAAAAGAAGCGAAACATTTGATTATGGAAATTGAAGATAATGGGAAAGGGATTGTTCAGTCGGATACTACGCGCGGAAATGGTCTCAATAATATTTACCACCGTGCAAAGGAGTTGAATGGAAAATCTGCAATTTTACAGGTAAAAGAAGCAACGGGAACCATCATACAGGTTGTTTGTCCGCTCAATGCCATTCGCTAAATCTAGGGATATATGAAGATCCTGAATTGGATTAGATTGCAATTTTATGCTGATCTATAAAATCAAAATATTCAATTATGTCCATCCGGGTATTCATATATGATGACAATCACGCCCGGCGTGACAGTTTGAAATCTCTTTTGGAGTTGAGTGCTGATTATCAATTTTGTGGAGAGTCTGTTAATTGTTTAGCGGTAGAAAAAGACATACAAACTTCTTCTCCCGATGTTGTACTTATGGATATTCATATGCCCGAGGCCGGTGGTATTGAAGGACTGAAGAAAATTAAACAGCTGTATCCGCATATCAAAGTGTTAATGCAAACTGTTTTTGATGATACAGAAATGATTTTTGAAAGTATCCGAAACGGTGCCAGTGGATATATACTGAAAATGGATCCTCCTCTTCGTATTCTGCAGGCCATACAGGAAGTATATGATGGCGGTGCTGTTTTAAATCCCGCCATTGCATCAAAAGTACTGGAGCATTTTCAACCGACAAAAATAGCACATCCGCTTACCGACAGGGAAGTTGAAGTACTGCAACTGTTGGCTGATGGGTTAAGTTACAAAATGGTAGCAGATGCTATGAACATCAGTGTGCATACAGTAAACACACACGCTAAAAGAATCTACGAAAAAATCCATGTAAGTTCTCTTGGAGAAGCCATCGCTTATTATTACAAGAACCTATACAATTCGTAACCTTAGCTAATTTGTCGCTCGTCACTTAATTTAGGTATTGTTGGGCTATTCTTTTTTGTTCATTTTTGTTTGGCATTCAATTTTTAGATCAACCATAAACCAAACAACATGAGACAGAAATTTTCCTTGGCCGTTCTTTCCTTTTTTGTTTTACACCTCTCTTGTTTTGCCACAATTCACACTGTCAGCAATGTGCCTTCCACCATCGCGCAGTTTAATACCATTCAGGCGGCAGCGGATGCAGCCACTAGTGGTGATACCATCTATGTATACGGTAGTCCGAACACCTATGCAGGATTTACGATTTCATCTAAATTATTGACGGTTATTGGTCCAGGCTGGGCGCCTAATAAAAATCTGCCGCTTACGGCCAATGTTGCCGGTATAACGATAAACGGAGCAGGTTCCAGTGGTTCGGAAATACAGGGGATTGTTGTTGTCGGTGGTGGCATTAATATCAATACTCAAAAAGCTGATAATATCCGATTTATAAGGAACCGGTTTGCGTGCGCTCAAAACATTGCAATTAATCAAGGTGGGGTAACCTATTCGGGATATTTATTTGAGGGCAACTGGTTTGAAAATGCGGTTGTCGCGACATCAGCTAGTACTTATCAAAATTTTCTTTTTCAGAATAATTTTTTCTATGAAAATGGATTTTGTGTAGGAGGCAATATTTCATCATTTGTGAATTCTGTTAATGTGTTGTTTAATCATAATATCTGGTATGGACCTGGTATTGGGAATACGCGTTCTTGTTTCTCAAGTAATTGTCGTTTTCTAAATCTCACCAATAATATTTTCGTGAATCGCAATGCAGCAGACCAAAATAGCTTAAGCACTTTTACCAGCAATATCACTTTCAATGCCGGCAACAATGAGCCCTGGTTGGCAAACAGTAATGTAAATGGCGGTGGAAATGTGGCCAATCAGAGTCCGCAAATGGTGTCACAGACTGCTGTGAATAACGGCACTAATGAACCTTTGCTAGATTTTACCATTGCGGCAGGACCTGCTAATAACAGCGGTACGGATGGCAAGGATATGGGATTGCTTTATGATGCTACAGGAAGTCTTAACTGGGCAACAAGCAGAAGCAGTCGTCTGCCTTATATCTTCAGCATGAATATTACCAATCCTACCATTTCACAAGGCGGAACGATGGAGGTCAAGGTAGAAGCCAGAAAGAACAATTAATTCTTGGTATCCAATTTTTTTATCAACTGTTTATCTTATTTGCATGAAACGTTTCATAGCGTTGCTGTCGTGTCTATTGCTGATATCCTGTTTCGCTTGGTCACAGAATATTACCGGAGCAGAATATTTTATAGATAGTGACCCAGGGGTAGGTAAGGGTACATCCATAACCGTATCAACTCCCGGTGATATTGTTAATTTTACTGCCAATATTCCCTTAGGTACTATTGGAACCGGCTTTCACTTTTTGGGTATTCGTACTAAAGATGCCGGCGGTAAATGGGGTTTGTTTGAAGTAAGAGGTTTTTATGTAACGTCAGCTACTGCAGATGCGGCCAATATTGTTTCTGCTGAGTATTTTCTGGATAATGATCCCGGTATAGGCAAGGGGAATATTATAAATGTTGGCACATCCGGCGGCACGGTAAGTTTTGTTACGGCCATACCTCAAAATCTAACGCCTGGTTTTCACTTTTTGGGTATTCGTACGAAAGGAGCTGATGGGGTTTGGGGAATATTTGAATCGCGTGGATTTTATGTAACGCAGGCAACGGTTGATGCATCTAATATTATTTCTGCTGAGTTTTTTCTGGATAATGATCCTGGCATAGGAAAAGGAAATACTTTGAATATTGGAGCATCGGGAGGTACAGTGAATTTTACAGCCACTATTCCTCAAAATCTATCTCCCGGTTTTCATTTTCTGGGTATTCGCACCAAGGGATCAGATGGTGTTTGGGGTTTGTTTGAAGCAAGAGGTTTTTATGTAACGCAGGCAACGGTTGATGCATCTAATATTGTTTCTGCTGAGTATTTTCTGGATAATGACCCCGGCGTAGGCAAAGGGAACGCATTGAATGTCGGTTCATCCGGCGGCTCTGTGAATTTTACAGCAACGATCCCTCAAAATCTATCTCCCGGTTTTCACTTTCTGGGTATACGTACCAAAGGAGCTGATGGGATTTGGGGCCTGTTTGAATCGCGGGGATTTTATGTAGCGCAGGCAACGGTTGATGCTCCTAATATTGTTGCTGCAGAATATTATTTTGATACTGATCCGGGCGTGGGTAAAGGAACGGCCATAAATATAGGGTCATCCGGTGCTACGGTGAATTTTACGGCTACGATCCCCCAGAATTTAAGTCCTGGTTTTCACCACTTGGTCATTCGTATGAAAGATGCAGCCGGCACTTGGGGGCTACATGAAGCAAGAGGCTTCTATGTTTCTTCTGATGCAGAAGATGCAGGAGACATAACAGCCATTGAATATTTCTACAATACAGATCCCGGAGCAGGGAAAGCAACACAGATAGCCATTGATCCTGCTGTAGGTATTTACCGTGATACACTTCTTTTCCCATTGGGAACGCTGCCTTTGGGCAATCACAAATTGGGCATCAGAGTACGCAATACAAAAGGGAAATGGAGTCTCGCCGAAACCAAACAGATCAAGGTCTGTACCAAGGATGGCCCGGTTTCTAAGATGACTTATTATGCCGAAGGCAATAAAGTGTTTTTCGAAAATACATCTAGTAATGCCGATTCAACATTGTGGAAATTCGGAGACAACACAACAGATACCGTTCTGAATCCAATCAAGACATATAGTCGCGCAGGCAATTTTAATTTGGAATTAATCAGTAAAAATATCTGTGCCAGCGATACACTTCGTGAAGTTGTTCGCATCAATGGAATTGTAAGTGCCAATGCTACAAAATCGGGTAATGACGGAGTGGCGACGTTGATTATTACGGGTAATGGATTTACGCCTTCTACTCCGATTCAGTTACAGAAGGGCAGCAAAGTTATTTTGCCTTCGGGTCGTCAATTTGTTGCTTCAGATAGGTTTATTGGATACTTCGACCTTGCCGGTGCGGAAGAAGGTTTCTATAATATCGTTGCTAATTTAGGTGGAGGCTCATTTGACACATTAAAGAACGGATTCCAGGTTGTTCCTGCTGTGTATCCTTATGTAATGAATGTAAGAGGAGGAAGAAATCCTGCTCGCTTTGGTCAGATGACGTTTGCCAATCTGTTGCAGAATATGGGCAATGAAGATGCTATCATGGTGCCTTATGGCACATTGGTAGGATATCGCCCGGGGACTATTAATCTTATTACGATGGAGCCCATGGCGCAACTGTTCAATGTTGGCATCTTCAAAGGAGCGTATGAATATCTAAATGCAAATAATATTTCTACCGATGTGATGAGTGAAAAAGATATTGATACCACAAGAAAAGTACAATTGCTCGCTTATTATCGCATAAGGGTACCATCAGAAAGCTATGTCAGAAATTATTCGCGTGTTAACAATACGTTTGCTCCATTAACATATGACAATCGTTCTGTAGTTTACCCTCCGCTTTACAAATCAAGTATAGTGCTGGGCGATATGAACGCAGACAATGCGAGGGATTGTATGAACTCTTTCTTAAGAAGAGCGGTCAAGAAAAATATACCTTCTGCACCAATCAATGAAACTGCCTGGATTAATTGTTTTAATACTGCCTTTGACACTTTATCGAAAACAGTGCGTGATGTGGTGAAAGATTTATCACTGCAACAACAGTCAATTCCGATGAAAGCAGTATATACTTCTTTACTAACGGAGATTGCGAAATGTGGTGGTACAGGATTACCCACAACAATTACCTCGACGCAATTTGAGCGTATTATTAAAGATGTAACATATAACTGGCTGTTTTTAGAAAATCTGGACTCTTTAGGTCGTCCATGTTTTGATACAACGGATGCATTTGTATTCAGGAATAAAGTGGCCCCTTCAACAAATAAGAATACTTTAAATGGAAGAGTTATGTCAACTCAAAATGCCGATTGTCCCGGTGCAGCCAACTTCCCGGAACTGGCGGAGTTGTGTAAAGATTTTGGTGATCCATGTAAAGCAGCGGCTGATGTGTTATTCAAAGATGATAACCTTCAAAATCAGATTGGCAGATTCGTATTTAAGAAGTTTACTAAAATGCTTGGTCCGAAAGGAAGTAAAGGATTCTGTGGACTTAACTCAGCAACAGTAGGATGTGAAAAGTTTTGTGAGCGGGCTTCATATGATCCAAATATAAAAATCGGACCTGGAGATAATAACCAGTTGAAACATGTAAATTATTTAGGCGCACACGGGTATACTATATATTTTGAAAATCTGCCTGCTGCCACGGCACCTGCGGCTTACGCTGAAATAACGGATACGATAGATATGAGCAGGTTTGATATACAAACCTTACAACTTACCGGATTTGGATGGGGAGATAGTATTTTAAAGATTGATGCAAACCGCAACAATTACTCTGTTGTAAAAGATCTTCGACCAGCAAAACCTAATCTGCTTCGAATTGATTTCAGATTAGATACCATAAAAGGAATTGCTAAATGGAAATTCTATACGCTTGATACTACTACTTTGCAATTAACCGATGATCCAGATCAGGGTTTTCTTCCTCCTAATAAAGATGGCAAGAGCGGTGAGGGCTTTGTTTCTTTTACTATTGAGCCCAAAGCCGGAGTTGTATCAGGTACGGTGCTTAGCAATAAGGCGAGTATCATATTTGATGCTAATGCACCGATTGTCACTCCAGTTTGGGTACATATCATTGATACACTGCCTCCATCAAGTCGTGTTACAACACTTCCTCCAGTTGTAACGAATACACGATTTGAAGTAAAATGGGGCGGTTCAGACTTACATTCCGGCATCAACGAATATGCAGTTTATGTTTCAGAAAATGACGGACTCTTTAGGAAATGGAAAGAATTTTCTTCTGCAGTTTCAGATACGTTTGTTGGTGAAACAAACAAAACATATAAATTTTACAGTATTGCTTTTGACAGAGCCGGGAACTTCGAATCTGCACCTCCGGATCCAACAGCTATTCCGGATGCTGTTACACGTATTGAGGTTCCGACAAATGTTGTTGACTTGCCGGAAGAAAACTTACTCGTTTATCCAACAGTAACTACAGGTAAGATGATGATTCATACGGCGAAACCGCTACAAATCCAGGTTCTTGGTATAAATGGCCAGTATGTAGATCAAATAAATTTAATGCAGACCGGTCAAATTGATATTTCCGGCAAACCGCCTGGTGAATATCTTC
>JAULVS010000029.1:0-2626 GCA_032110905.1 Chitinophagaceae bacterium
CATATTTATTCCAGGGGTATTCCACACCTGTGATTCTGGAAAAGTAAGTCATCATTTCAGGGGTATTACCAAAAATTTTACCGGCAACGGATGCGTATTCTTTTTCTACATAATAGGATACTTCTTTTCCTTTCCAGTTGTCCTTCACCACACTCATTTCACCGGCACCCATAAAGAAGAGATAGGGGGCATGCGGTTGGTCCATTTTCCAGTGGTCGGTGCGTGTTGCATCAGTATTTGCTGTCTGCTTTATCAGTTTGCCATTGCTTAATGTAACCCATTTTGAAGGCACGCGCATCAGAATTTCATTGGTTGTTTTTTGGTTTGGTCTGTCAATCGTAGGACACCAAACACTTGTAGCTTCTGTTTCGCCTTGTGTCCAGAACTGAGTCGGCTTGTTTTTTTCTTCGCCTTTGGGGTTGATGAAATAGAGTCCTTTTGCATCGGTAATGGCAGCACTTCCTTCCGTTTTCCATTCATTCGGAATTGCGGTATAATCTATATAAATAGTTAGGGTCTCTTCTTTGCTGTAAAACCGATCGAGACGAATATTCAGTTGCCTTTTGTCATAGGTATAGTTGAGTTTGATGTTCTTTGTTCCTTTTACAATGGCAACTTCTCGGATTTGCATCCCTTTTGCATCGAGAATAAGGGAATCCTGTTTGTAGAAATGCGGGCTTAAAGAAATCCAGGCTTTTCCGTTCATCCTGGCATTCGGAATATCGAAGGAGGCTTCCAAGCGGGTATGTTTCAGGGAGAAAACTTTTTCCGGACTTTCCCGGTAGATGTTTTTCCAAGCCAGTTCTTCCCCGGTTTCTGTTTGTGAAAAAGCAGGCAATTGTAATAAAAAGATCAGCATTGCAAAGATGTGTACGTGTATTCTCATTGTATAAAAGTTAAGGCGGCAAAGATACCTCCGGTAGGGAAACTGTTAATTATTTTTGACAGATGGTCGTGGGCAGGGATAAAAATTTTAGTTTTGTTTATATAGCACATCCAGCGCCTTACCGGAAAGTGATTACTTTCCATAAAACGAGTGCAGTATTTTAAAAGACTTTAAGTATTCAAAGATGAATCATATCCTGTTGCGTCTCTTTCTTGTAATTGTAATTGTTTTCGCTCTTGGAGAGGGAATTCAGGCGCAGCGCACAGCATTTCTTTATCTTCAGAGCGAAGAAGGTGTTCCCTTTTATGTGAAGCGTAACAATCAGATTTATAATTCTTCTGCTTCCGGATACCTTATTCTTGGTAAGCTTCCGGAGAATGATTTGCTTTTTCAAATTGGCTTTCCCGGAAATTCAATTCCAGAGCAGTTGTTTCGTTTGCCGATTTCAAATGGTGGCAAAGGGGTGCTGGTTAAATCATTCGGCGATAAAGGCTGGGGGCTTTTTGATTTTCAGGATGCCTCAGTAATATATGCTATGCAGGACGAATCGAATTCTGCGACAAAGACGGTGGTCAAGAATGAAAAACCGTCAAACGACCCTTTTGCAAACATGCTTTCAGATGTTACCAGGGATACAACCGTTAAGTATGTTAGTGTGCAACCTAAAAAGGTGGATACGGTAGTATCAATACAGAAAGATTCCACTTTGGCAAAAGGGATATCAGTAGACTCCTCAGGACGCCATGATCTTAAAGTAACTGATTTGAATAATACTCCTATTACGGATACTATTGCAGTTGTGCAAGTAGTAAAAGATTCCACAACAGCTTCTGTAGATATTTCTTTAAAAAATGTTTTTCCAAAGTCGGAAATCTCTCTTCAGTCAAATGAAACTGATGCAGAAGGAACAAAAATTGTTTTTATTGTTGGTATGCAGCAGACGGCCAGGGATACAGTAATAGGTTTTATACCTACAGAAGCAATTGTTGTTGATTCTTCTGATGTTTTAACAGATCCGATATCAGATATAAACATTGCAGCAAGAGACTCAGTGCTTGTAGCAGACACAACAGTCAGAGATCTTTCATTGATACAAAATAATTTGAATGTAGCTGACAGTGCTTCTATTGCGGTAAACAGCAATGTAGAGCCGCCAGTTATTTTGAATGACTCCTCAGTTGTTGTGCAGAATATTCAGGATTCAACTCTGAATATTTCTATGCCGGTAGCTGACAGCTTGGTGAATAAAATTGACAGTTCTGTTTTAAAAGATTCTGCATTTGTTGATCAAAAAAATAAAATAGAAGAAGTTCCGGAAAAGGAAATTCAGCATGCTGATGTTTCCGGTAAAAAAGACGATGACAAAAGTGGTTCAGTCTCTCTTACTGGCGGTTCTTCAGCTAAAAATACATCCTGTAAAAAAGCAGCAACGGATGAAGATTTTCTGAAGGCTAGAAGAAAAATGGCTCAGCAGTCGAAAGACGAGGAGATGGTGGCTGAGGCACAGAAATTTTTTAAGAATTTGTGTTTTACTACTGAGCAGATTCGTAACCTGGGAGTTCTTTTTCTTTCAGAGGAAGGCCGGTATCGTTTTTACGATGCCTCCATGAAATTTGTTCTTGACTTTCAGAATTTCCATACACTGGAAAACACGATGCTCACACCTTATTACAAAAAGCGTTTTCAGGCTTTGCTTCCCGAATAACATTATGCCTCGTTATTTCATTGAACTATCGTACA
>JAULVS010000030.1:0-13456 GCA_032110905.1 Chitinophagaceae bacterium
GCATCGGGAACATCTCGAGAGAGGCAATACTGTGTATGTATATTTTTAGGAGAAAGTTTATCTTATTAATTGGCTTTATTTTGTGAATCAAAAGCTTCGAAATACTTCGCTGTCGCTCAGTATGACGTTTTCTTCAACTTTCACAACCGTTAACCGACAACCGCTTAATTTACCGGACATTTTTCGTGGTAATTGATCAGTTCAATTTTAGATGGGGCAAATTCAAAGCCGCTGAATTTTTGTACGATTTCATCAAGAACCGCATCAATTTCTTCCACCGTCATCATTGTTACTAGCTTGCTTCTATATTCCTTAATGTTAGGAAGGCCTTTTAAATAATTTGCATAGTGCCGACGCATTTCAAATATGCCGACTTTAGGTCCCTTCCAAGCATAAGATTTATGCAAGTGCTTGCGACAAACATCAACACGTTGTTCAACTGAAGGAGGTGGGAGATGTTCTCCTGTTTTTATAAAATGTTTGATCTCGTTAAAGATCCATGGATAACCTATTGCCGCTCGGCCAATCATCACCCCATCAACACCATACCTCTTTTGATATTCCACCGCCTTTTCCGGAGAATCAATATCTCCGTTTCCAAATATGGGAATCTTTATACGTGGATTGTTTTTCACTTTGCCGATTAATGTCCAGTCGGCCTCTCCTTTGTACATCTGCATACGTGTGCGTCCGTGAATGCTCAAAGCTTTGATGCCTACATCCTGTAACCGTTCTGCAACTTCTTCAATGTTTTTGGTTTGCTCATCCCACCCAAGGCGGGTTTTAACGGTAACAGGCAGTGAGGTCGATTGCACAACAGCTGCAGTGAGTTTTACCATCAGGTCGATGTCTTTCAATACCCCGGCGCCGGCACCTTTCATAGCAACTTTTTTAACCGGACATCCGAAATTGATATCAACCAGGTCGGGGTTAACGGTTTCGCATATTTTCGCACTTAGTCCAAGCGCTTCTTCGTCCCCCCCAAAAATCTGAATGCCAAATGGTCGCTCTTCTTCATCAAAGTCGAGCTTCTGTCGGCTTTTAATCGCATCGCGTATCAGTCCTTCACTTGAAATAAATTCACTGAACATCAGATCGGCACCATTGTCTTTGCACACCGCTCTGAACGGAGGATCACTCACGTCCTCCATTGGGGCGAGAATTAGCGGGAAATCGGGAAGGGAGATGTTGCCTATCTTTACCATGTAAATACTTAAGTTGCAAAGGTAAAAGTTTATTTGTCTATGTCTGAATGGTATGAAAAGCCGCCTGTATCTCCCGCCCGGGAATTTCTGTTACTGGTAGGTATGTGGATTCTTGGTTTGATTGCGGGGGCATTAATTACAATGCCAATCTGGATGGTGATGACAGGTCAATCTCCCTTTTTGATGGAGAAGTACCTGATGAAACCCGAATACCGTTCGGCATTACTCGTTATTCAATCTGTTTCATCTGTTTTTACTTTTTTTCTTCCTGCTCTCTTTACAGCAATGTTTGTTTCAAAGAAGTCTTTTGCTCATCTTGGTTTTTCTTCTTTGTTTAATAAAAAATCGGTTGTGCTGGTATTGCTGATTATGACAGCCGCTGTTTTTTTTGGCGGGGTACTTGGTGAACTAAACAAAGCAATACCAATTGGTAAGTCGCTTAGGATTTATTTCGAAAATATGGAAAAGCAATACAACGAAGCAATTCGGGCAATCCTTCTTTTTAGGAATACAGGCGATTATTTAATCTCTTTGTTGGTTATTGCTGTTATTCCTGCCATTGTAGAGGAAGTATTGTTTCGCGGAGGGATGCAGCAGATTTTGATCCGGTGGTTTAAATATCCGCTTTTGGGTATACTGGTTGCTTCATTTATTTTCAGTTCTATTCATCTTTCGTGGTATGGTTTTTTCCCGCGTATGGCACTGGGAGTTGTTCTTGGTTATATTTTTTTCTATACCGGCAATATCTGGTATAGTATTCTTGCGCATTTTTTTAACAATGCCCTCACCGTAACAATCCTTTACCTCAGTTTTCTGAGAGATAAAAAAATTGATCTCGAATCTGCTGATTCAACTCCCTTATGGATTGGCTTGCCTGCTTCTGTAGCCCTTGTCTTTTTATTTAAATTGCTTTTTAAATCAGAGAAAAAAAGACAAGAGCCGGTTATTGAAAACGATTTGCAAAACTTTAATCAGCCTGTATAATGGCAATGAACTGGCATACATTTCGGGTGCGAGCGTTGTCTGCATTATTTTTTGTTGCGGTGATGCTTACAGGTCTTCTTTGGAACGAATGGAGCTTTTTTATTTTGTTTTCTATTATCCACGCCGGTTGTTGGATAGAATACCAGAAGTTGATTCAGCAAATAGATTCTCGCACACAAAAAGGTGGATTCTTTCGTCTTGCGGGCAGCATAAGCGTTGGCTGGGGCATAATGATTCATTTATCATCTGCCATTAATTTTGACCTTTCGATTCCTGCGAATATAATTGGTAACAGCATACTTGCTTTAGGTATTCTTATTCTTTTAATAAATGAGCTATACAATTATCGACAGTTCTATCTAAAAAATTTCATTTATACATTGCTGGGGTTGCTCTATCTCTCTTTAAGTTTTGGGTTATTACTAAACATAAGAAGTGCTGCAATATGGTTGCCTGAAGGGAATACGGAAGGGCTTTCTGCGCTTTCATTATCTCTTGCAAGGCTTGAAGGATATTTTATGCCATTGATTATCATCGGCTCGATCTGGGTGAATGATACCATGGCTTATATAGTTGGCTCAATGATAGGAAGGACTCCATTAAGTAAGGTTTCACCTAAAAAAACATGGGAGGGGACTGTTGGCGGGATCGTATTATCGGTTTGTCTTGCCTGGACAATTGGTCAGTTTTTGATGCAAGCGTCAGGTAGCAAGTGGGCAATGATTGCAGCAATAGCTGCTGTTGCTGGTACGATTGGGGATTTGTTTGAAAGCAAGCTAAAGAGAATGGCAGACGTGAAAGATAGCGGCGCTATCTTACCAGGCCATGGCGGATTTTTAGATCGTTTTGATTCCTTATTGTTCGCTACACCTGCTATATGGATCTGTCTTTGGTTTTTCCCTTGATTGCTTTTTCTTTTTAAATGCAAACTCGAAAGGCTGGATGGTTTTAAGGGGGAAACTTTATTACCTTCGCCATATGACAATACACAGAGAAGGAACTAAAAGCATATCTATTGCATTCATCATTTTTGGTTTAATTAATTATTTCGTGTTTTTTCAAATATGCGCTGATTGTCCCATTATTAGCTGGGTTGTTTTTGCGCTCACACTTTTTCTTTTTCTGTTTATAGTTTCTTTCTTTCGTTTACCCAATCGTAAACCTGTAATTGGTGAACATTTCATTACAAGTCCATGCGATGGAAAAGTAGTTGCAATCGAAGAAATTACAGATGTTGAATATTTTCATGATAAGCGAATCCAGCTCAGTGTGTTTATGAGTCCGGCTAATGTACACGCCAATACCTGTCCGATCAGTGGCGAAGTATTGTATTCAAAATATCATCCTGGTAAATACCTAGTTGCCTGGCATCCAAAATCATCAACAGAAAATGAACGTCATAGTGTGGTGCTGAAAAATGACAAAGGGGTTATACTCGTAAAGCAAATTGCTGGAGCACTTGCTCGTCGTATTGTCAATTATTTGCAACCTTCTCAAAAAGTAGAACAGGGAGGAGAACTTGGGTTTATTAAGTTTGGTTCAAGGGTTGACCTGCTTCTTCCTCCCGGAACAAAAATTAATGTCAAACTTCAGGAAAAAGTAAAAGCGGGCATTACCATTCTAGCTGAATTCTGATTGCCGGATTGATAGACAATTCAATTAACAAGGGTCGATAAGTCGTTATCGTAAGTAGGCCAACTAATTATGAATTCTTAAAAAGGAAGGTCGTCTTTGGTTTCGCCTTCAGGAAAACTTGGCTGACTGAAACTGCTATCATCTGAATAAGTTGACGAGCCGGCTGATCCGCCTTCTGCAGGTTCAATTTTCCAGGCTTTCACATCTGTGTACCAGCGGCTGTTGTATTCTCTGCTCTCCACGTCAAAATCAATTTTGAGCATATTGCCAGGAACAAGAATAGCATCGTTTATTTTATCGCCCCAGATTGAAATACATATTTTTTTTGGGTATTGGCCATCTGTTTCAACTATGATGTCTTGCTTTTTCCATTCGCCGTTTCTGCCGGCACCTGTTTGAAGAGGCAGTTTTTGGGACAGTTTCGCTGTAATTTGCATATGTCTGTTATCTTTTATAATTGTCTTGATATGAGCAAAATTAGCTGATTAAAAATATTCTTTTACTTTTTCTTCCTTTTTGTCTGGAGGAATTTTCTCTTTTATTCAGATTTAATTGCCGGTATATAGTTTCCACATTGCTTCCGCTCTTTCAGAAATCTTCTTTTTTAACTGTTCGGGGCCAATCACCTTGACCATTTCACCATAGCTTAAAATGCTCATTTCCAACTCGGGCGTGATGTAGCAGTTTAGTTCGATGTACAGGCCCTCTTTTTGCTGATTTGCTTTTTGGGATGTATGCAGGGGCTTGGTTAACAAATAACCGGCAACAGAAGGATCAAACAGCAATTCAATTTTATATGGATCAGCATTGGCATAGACCGTTACTCCAAAACTATAACGGAAATAGTCTTTTTCATTGAAAGAATCGAGTGTAATGTATTTGCTTTTCGATTCTTCTATTGTTTGCACGCGATCTAGCGCAAGCGTAGTGACTGCGTCCGCCTTCTCCGAATAACCAACCATGTACCACCGGTTTCTGTATTCCCTTAAGAGATAGGGGCTAACAAGATGTGTTTTGCTGCCGTCGCTGTTAAACCGTTTATACTTCACCTCCAGCGATTTTTTATAAAGAATCGATGAATAAACAGTTTCCAGCCAGCGAAGGCCGGTATCGGATAAAGGCTCTTCTGTTTCCAGCAACTGGCGATTTTCATAGCCTGGAATTTTCGACAGCCGAAATCCGCTGATCAGTTTTTCAATTACGGATTCAAACTGTGTAAAATAACCGCTGTATTTGATTTGTTTCAGAAAGGAACTTGAGAGATCAAGTATACGTACTTCTTCTTCTGTTAGCGGGAAACTGTTGATGGAGAAATGCGGATCTTCATAGTAATATCCTTTGTGATTTTTGGAAAACATAATCGGCGCATTGTAAAAATCACGCATTGCTTTCAGGTCTTTGTTAACAGAAGAAGCGGAAATCTCTTTGTCCAGATTCAGTGCTTCTGTGATGGTTTCCTGCAGCACATCAACCGATGGATAAGGCTTTCTTTTATTTCTTAAACAAGCATCGATGATTCTGTACCTGAATGCAGCGTTTTTTGTGACAGGCATAACTCATTTGTTGAATTGGAAAGTTAAATAGAATTGTTGCATTGATGAGATCTTTTTATGATTGTTTCACCTGTCTTTTGCTCTATATTTACAAGGACAACGATTTCTTTCGCCTTTAATTAATTGTAATTTCAGTTTATGGCAAGCTTTTCAAATCGACTTCGTCAGCTCTTGCTCCTGTTTGTCGTATTTGCACTGGGAATCCTTTTACTCAAAGAACTGTATTTGTTTTTTCCAGGCTTCTTGGGTGCTGTAACACTTTATATCCTCAGCAGAAGTGCATACAGAAAACTTGTGCTTGAAAAAAAGTGGAACAGAAATGGTACAGCCACATTGTTTATGATAGGGTTTATGTTGTTGGTCGGATTTCCGGGATACTGGACCATACAACTAATCTCTCCTAAAATAAATGATGTGTTCAGCCACACACAAGAATTGATGCAGGGCCTTCGCTCCGTTTCAGAACAGATCAAGGAATGGACAGGACAAGAAATACTTACAAATGAAAACCTGGCTGCCTTGCAAAATAAACTGACCGGCTTTATCCCTTCTTTTCTGAATACCACAGCACTTGTGCTCAGCAATATCGCAATGCTGCTCTTTGTTTATTTCTTTATGCTTACAGGAGGTGAGCAGCTGGAAAAATCACTCATCAATTTTCTTCCTCTTAGAGATGAAAATATTGATATTCTCGCTAAGGAAACCATCAATATGGTGAGGGCAAATGCCATAGGCATTCCGCTTATATCATTTATTCAGGGTGCGTTTGCAATACTCGGATACTGGATGTTTGGTGTGAATGAATTTGTTTTATGGGGGTTTTTAACAGGGGTTTTTGCTTTCTTCCCAATCATTGGAACAACCATTATCTGGTTGCCGATCGTGATCTTTTTGTTTTCTAAAGGCGACACGGCAAACGGAATATGGTTAACTGTATGGAGTTTGCTCATTACGGGAAATGTTGATTACCTGGCTAGGGTAACATTGATGAGAAAGCTTGGAAATGTGCATCCGCTCGTTACAGTGTTGGGGGTAATCGTCGGGTTGAGTTTATTTGGCTTCTGGGGGTTTATCTTCGGACCGTTATTGATAAGTTATTTTCTTTTATTGTTTAAAATTTATGCGAGTGAATTTGGATCTTTGCACAGTATCTCACAAATCCATAAACATGATCATTCCTGAAAAGCCAACAAAATCAATCTTCAGCTTTCTTCTCATCGTATTTCTGTTTTCTAACTCTTTTAATCTTTACGCGCAGAAAAAAAAAGAATTTCGTGCTGTCTGGATCGCAACAGTTAGTAATACCGACTGGCCTTCAAAAAAAGGACTCTCAACACAGGAGCAAAAAGATGAGTTCATTCGACTGCTCGACTTCCACCAAAAAAACGGCATGAATGCCGTCATCATGCAGGTGAGGCCGGCCGCAGATGCGTTTTATCCTTCTCCTTATGAGCCATGGAGCGAGTGGCTCACAGGCGAACAAGGCAAAGCCCCTTCTCCTTGGTATGATCCGCTTGCGTTTATGATTGAGGAAACACATAAACGCGGAATGGAATTTCACGCATGGTGTAATCCCTATCGTGCAAATTTCAATATTGCAACTGCTTCCATTGCGCCTACACACATCACCAAAAAGCACCCTGACTGGTTTTTGACTTACGGGGGTAAAAAATATTTTGATCCGGGAAATAAAGAAGCACAGAAATTTGTCGTAGATGTCGTACGCGATATTGTAAGCCGTTACGATGTTGATGCCATTCATTTCGACGATTACTTTTATCCCTATCGTGTGCCCGAAAAAGAATTTCCTGATGCCGCAAGCTATGCCCGCTACGGGAAAGGAATGACAAAAGATGAATGGAGAAGAAGCAATGTGGATTCAATTATACTTCAATTGTATAAAACCATACGGCAAACAAAACCTTCTGTGAAATTCGGGATCAGCCCATTCGGTGTATGGCGCAACAGCGACAAAGATCCGAGAGGTAGCCAGACAAGAGCGGGGCAAACGAATTATGACGATCTGTATGCAGATATTTTACTATGGCTGGAAAAGGGATGGATTGATTACGTAGCACCACAGTTGTATTGGGAATTTGAACATACAACAGCTCCGTTTGGTACTTTGATCGACTGGTGGAGTCGTCATACTTATGGCAAACATTGTTATATCGGGCTCGGTGTTTATCGTGCAGGTTCAAACAAAGCATGGAAAGACAGTTCTCAGCTGCCGCGCCAGATAGAACGTATCCGTCAAACGAATAATGTGCACGGAATGATATTTTATAGTTCAAAATCGTTTGAAAAAAATCCAAATGGTTGGAATGATATGCTTCGGTTGAAATATTTCCGTGAGCCCGCACTTGTTCCGGAAATGAACTGGCTTGATCGTTAAATATAGTTGCTGATTAACCTCATCTACTGTTGTATCACAGGTCATCTTTTATCAAGGTTGCTCACTCTATTTTCGTCTTCTAATCAAACGGGTATGAGAAAAGTTATTCTTGCATTAGATGGCGAACATTTTCCGAAAGGAGCATTTGAGTTGGCTTCTGCAATGCACAGAGAAGACCCAATTCTTCTGGCGGGTGTGTTTTTAAGTCCGATAGATCTCTCTAAAATTGTTGCCTACACAGGTCTGGAAGCGGTACCATTAATGCCTTCACTTGCAGACAGTGATTATTCTGAACAGGTTCAGAAAAATATTGATTTATTTGAAGAGAAATGCGTGTCGGAAGGGCTTGAATTTCGGGTGCACAATGATGCGGAGAATTTGCCTCTTGCCTCATTGGTAAAGGAGACACGTTTTGCAGACCTGGTGCTGATCAGCAGGGAATCATTTTTCTCAAACATCAGTAAAAATCAGCCCAACGAATACATGCAGGAGTTTTTGAAAAAATCTGATTGTCCTGTGTTGATTGTGCCTGATAAGCTTGAAACTCCCGAAAGAATTGTTTTATTATATGATGGAGAGGCATCATCGCTTTTCGCCATTAAGCAGTTTGCCTATCTCTTCCCGGAAAAATGCAAGCTTCCTGTTACACTTGTTGAAGCAACAATCAGTCCTAACGACAAGTTGGAAGATCAGGATCTTGTTGCTGAACTTGCGGCCAGACATTTTTCAGACCTCACTTTGCAGGAAGTAGCCTTGCACGACAAAAGAGAAGCGGCAGCCTTTCTCAGTGGGCAGGAAAAAAGTTGGCTCGTAACTGGCGCCTACGGTCGTAGTTTATTCAGTAACCTGTTTCGCAAAAGCTTTGCCGATGAATTGATTCAGAGGCTGGCATTACCCTTGTTTATTGCTCATAAATAGCAGCATTCGCTGCAATACTTTGGTTGGTTTACGCCCTGCCGTTCCCGGCGGGGTTTCATTTTAACTATGAGTTTAAAACTAATAGTATGTATGTGTTTATTCACGGTGATCGTTTGCTTAGCGAATTACAGGAAGAGTTTCAGGCCTCTTATCCATATCTGAAAATGAGTTTTTTATGGAAAAGAGGTCATGGTGATCAATCTGCAAATTTATCTGAAGACCAGGAGCCTTTCATTCGATTATCAGAAATATCCGGAAAGCAATCGCATGGATTCATAATAATGGAAGATGATACAAGACTTGATTATTTGGTAAAATTATTTCAATCTGATTTTGGCATATCAGTACATTTCTTTCATTTCACCAATGCGGGCTGGGTCTCTGCATCAAATATCAAAGTAGCGACATTGGGAGAGTTAAACGAACAAGGTCGTATTTGTTTTCACCGTATTCACAACATATCTGCAAAGCCCGATAATCTTTTATGATTTTTTTATAAATCTGTCTGTCTCTGTTTTTTTTCGTGGGTATCTTCGTAGTTATGACACCCAACCCAATTAACCAGCATACTGAAATACGCTTTCTTGAAGGTCCGCAAAGCCGTTGGAGCGAGTTTAAGTTTGCTGTAAAAGTTTTGTTTGAATTTATTAAAGGATATCGCAGTCTTTCTTTCATTGGGCCATGTGTCACAATCTTTGGCTCTGCACGATACAAGGAAGATCATTCTTACTATGAACTCACCAGAAGAGTTGGCGCTGAAGTCGCAAAGATGGGTTTTACCGTGCTCACGGGTGGTGGTCCCGGTTTGATGGAAGCCGCTAACCGCGGAGCCAAAGATGTAAACGGAAGAAGTGTTGGATGCAATATTGTACTGCCACATGAACAAAACCCGAATCCTTATTTGGACAAATGGGTTAATATTCGATATTTCTTTGTCAGAAAAACACTGCTTATTAAATATTCGTATGCTTTTATTTGTATGCCGGGCGGTTTTGGTACTCTAGATGAATTATTTGAAGCATTAACACTTATTCAGACCGGTAAAATCAAAAACTTTCCCGTGATACTTATGGGTAATGAATATCATGCAGAGCTATCGCAACATATTGAGCTTATGAAACAAAAGGGCACTATTTCTCCGGAAGACCTCAGTTTGTTTACCATCACAGACAATGTTGAAGAGGCATTGCAGATTTTAAAAGAGAAAAGCGTACAGAGGTTTGCTTTACGGCACGAAGAGCCCAAACCATTCCGCTGGTTGTTTGAAAAAAGGGACAGGTAATCCTAGGAATATGACTTATATCATAATTTCTCTTGAAACCAATCATCTTTATTTTAATGAGGTTGTGTCAAATTTGTGTTTATAGCTGCCTGAGGACATTGGTTAACTAGTCGGGAGTTTTTAAACGTAAGCAAAGTATTCATCAGGTCGTTATCAACCAAGTATCTTCTAGGCAGCTTTTGTTATCCTGTTAAATTGTTGGGAGATGTCAAATAACCTGCTTCACGTATATCGTGAAGAAAACGATAAATGGCAACAAACACTGAATATTCAGCGTCATGAATTGCCGGCTATGCGAGAAGTTCTTTTAGAGCTGATGAGGAACAAATCAGGAGAAAACATAATTGAAAATGTCAGATATCTGAATTTGCAACTTGAGGTACAGGCTGGTGTCATTAATGAGATATTGGTAAAAATTCAACTACAGCAAATCCAGTTGGGAACTTTACAGAATGAAACACCGGAACAAACTAAGTCTCTTACTGCGTTTTATGATCAGGAAGAGCTAAGGGATGAATTGATTCGTTTTGAAAAGGATTATCTCAATCTTAAACAGCAGTTTCATAGTTATTTGCTATCTGTTTTATAAGCTCTTTGCTAAAACTTCTTTTTCATCTGCATAGGCTTTATTATTCGATTACTGTATTTATCATTGACCTTGTATGTGAAGTATTCTATTTTTTTAATACGGGAAGGTTATTTAAGGATTAATAAAAATTGTGGTGGTTGCAAATTAATTTTGTAGTCAGTGGTTATAGTTACACTAATTCTTTTAGAAACGATCACGATTAACCTATTCACCAGCTTGCTTAGAATGCAACAATTTAAGAAGAGGAGGGTGTAATATCCTGCTCGTTTCTCTTTCGAAGTTGCTTTTTATTAATCAGAAACACTCCTGTAAATATCAATGCGGCAGCGAGGAGTTTATAAAGAGCAGGTTCTTCATTTAAAAAAATGACAGAGATGATAGCAGAAAAAACAGGTTGTACATATATGTAAGAGCCTGCAGCGGCAGGACTTAACCTGTGAAGCGCGTATGCAGTAAACAAATAGGCAAAAAAAGTGGCGCCTAACACAACAAATGCCAGTGCGGCCCATTCTTTTGGATGAAAATTTACCCATTGGGTATTTATAAAATCATTCCAGCAAAAAGGCAACATCATCAGTAACCCGAAACTGAAGACCCATCGAATAACAAACAATGGGCCGTATTTCATCATGAGAGGCTTTGCCATAAGGAAATAAACAGCATAAGAAATAGCGTTGATTGTAATGAGAATGTCTCCTAAAAGAATGTTTTCTCCTATAGCAGATTCTCCCCGCGCAAGAATTAAAACGCCGGCCCCCATAACAGCCAGGATAAGTCCGAATATTTTTTCATAAGAAGCAGATTCTGTCCGAATGATGAGTGATAATATCAAAATAAAAACCGGAGTTGCAAGAATCAGCAAGGCGCCATGTATAGGTGTTGAAAGAGTTAACCCTTTTATAAACAGCAGCTGGTTGATCGTAACCCCCGTCAGTGCACACAATAAAAAGCGCTTCAAATCTGTTTTTTCTATTTTCACCCCCGATGGCTTGAATAAAAACATTATCCAGAAAAGACTGACTGTAACAAGTACGCGAACAAGATTCAATGCTGCGGGTGCAATCAAAGTAGGTGAAATAATTTTCACCATACTAAAGTTGATACCAAATAGCAGGTTCGCACATAAGACAGCGATGTGCGCGGCTATTGTATTGTTTTTTGACATACTGATTATGAATTGCACAAAGTTAAATTTCTTTGTACTTAATAAAGAAAGGGAGCATAATAGCAGGTTGCTACTTTTTAAAAATAAAATTGCTATAACCTGGTGTTGTTATTCCTGTCCAACCCAAACAGAACCACCGATGCTGTCTCTTAAGGCTCCGGTAACGGTATGATATACATTTTTCTCCTCACGCCAGCGTAGTACGGCAATAAATGCCATAATCAATGCCTCTTTGTAGGAGGCCAGCTGCTCATCTGCTATGATCCAGTCAATATCCGGAATGTGAAACTGAAGCCTCTTTACCAGAAAGTTATTAAAAGCACCGCCACCGGTAACCAGCAGACTTGGTTTTTTTTCTCCTTCAGGATCAATCACGCTTAGGATTGCCTGTTTCACCTGCAGCGCAATATGTTCACAGTAGGTAGCAAGGGCATCATCGACTGAAATTTCAAATGCTTCAATCAACGGAAACACAATATCGGTACCAAATGAATTGTCAAGTGATTTAGGATAAGGCATCGCATAGTAATCGATATCGTTAAGTTTTCGAAGCAGTTCATAGTTTACAACGCCCTTTTCAGCCATAGTTCCACCGGCATCAAACGCTACTCCTTTTTTTTCGGCGAGCAGGTTTAAGACCCTGTTTGCAGGGCATACATCGAAAGCGAGGTACTTTGGTCCATTTACTGAAATATTTGCAATACCTCCGAGGTTCAGAAACAGATCATAGTTTCCGAGCAGCAATTTTTCACCTATCGGTACGATCGGAGCTCCTTCACCACCAAGCGCGATGTCCATATTGCGCAGGTCACTCACAACGTTGATTCCCGTTTCAGTAGCAATGGCGGCGCCATCTCCCAGCTGATGTGTCATTCGGGTAGCAGGAGAGTGGAAGGTTGTATGCCCGTGTGAGCCGATTAACTGCACCTTATATTCAAGACTGTTTGCTGAAATAAATTCGTTTACCTTTTGCCCCATATAATGACCATAATCGGCATGAAGCTGTAAATAATCAAATGCAGACAGTTGAGTTGCTTTTTGTAGTCTCTCCTTCCATTGTTCAGAATATTGCACACATTCTGTTGCCTTTAATTCAAATTTCCAGCTGCCGCCACTCACTTCAAACTCCACATAAGCAATATCAAGTCCGTCCAGCGAACTGCCGCTCATTAATCCCAATGCACGATAAACCATAAAGCTTTATTTTGTTGTTAATACGGCAGATAAAATAAATTTTTTGCCGTGGGAGATCAAAATTAGTTTTGTAAAAGTAAGATAACCGCCGGCTTCCCGCGAACTGCAATTTGAGTAAAGCCATATGCGATTTATTTTTCATTCATAATTTAATACAAATAACATGGTGATCAACTTAAGTGAACAACATTCGCTGGTAAGCAATTGGGTGTCTGAACTGCGTGATACTTCTGTACAGAATGATCGCATGCGTTTTCGCAGAAACCTGGAGCGGATCGGTGAAGTGGCGGCTTATGAAATCAGCAAACAGCTTCCATTCGAAGAAAAAGAGATCACCACACCGCTGGGTACTTCAAAAATGAAAATGCTCAGCAGTCAGCCTGTTTTAGCAACCATCCTTCGCGCAGGCTTGCCGCTGCACCAGGGTATGCTGAATTATTTCGACAAAGCCGACAACGCATTCATTTCTGCCTATCGCAAACATCACCGCGATGGTTCTTTTGAAATCAGTCTTGATTATGTAAGTTGTCCGAATC
>JAULVS010000031.1:0-2541 GCA_032110905.1 Chitinophagaceae bacterium
ACATAACCAAGTTGTTGCCTGTACGCCCATGCCTCTTTTAATTTTTGATAAAAGAAATCGTCGTCGATTGTTTCGTTCTGCTTTCTTGTAAGCAACCGCACCTGTATCTGCGATTGCGGATTGAAATACCCTTTACCAATGAATACTTGATCATAGGTATACACCTCCACAGTATCTCCGGCAACTGCAGTGCCATCAATGGTTTTTATTTCATTACCAAAAATCCACGGATGCCCGTTTCGGACACGATTTCCAATTTTTTTCTGAAGAATCACTTTTGCCATAGCAGACAAAGGTATTTTTTGTATTTTAGAGTTAAGAAATTATTTACAAGTTGTTGGTTATTTGTTGTTAGTAGATAAAAGTCCATAACTCATAACTAATAACCCGTAACTCATATCTAACATGAAACTATTATCGACCTTATTTTTTATTCCTTTCTTAGCGATTACCTTATCCGATGGTTGTGAGAAAAAATTAGTTGAATCCAAACAGCAATTTGAAGTGAAAGTTGTCGCAACACTTTGTGCGTTTACAGTCGTAGAAGTACAGACACATGAATTTCAGCAGCTCGGAACAGATTGGGAACAATACAAACATGTATTTAAAGTCGGTAATTACTGTGATTTGCCTGCTGATTTAAAAGAAGGTGATTTGCTCAAATGTTACATAATTGAAAAGCCCATCATTGACCAATGTGCGTCCTGTCGGGCTTTTATGGAAACACCTTCGCTTTCAAGAAATATCAAGGTGGAGAAACTTATCCGTAAAGAAGATAAATAATGGCAAAAGCATTTTTAACTTCCTTTATTTTTCCTTTTTTGTTTGCCGGCTCATTTGAAGGTTGTGAAAAAGAACCGCTTACTTTAGATGTTGAGTTTGATGTGAAAGTTGTTGCGAGTTTTTGCGCCTTTACTATTTTGGAAATTCAGGACCCTGAATACTCAGAATTAGGGATTGACTGGAAACAATATCGAAATGTATTCACAGTTGCAAACCCCTGTGATCTTCCTGATGGGATGCAGACTGGAATGTCTTACAAATGTCGTATCATAGAAAAAGCCATCACTGATGACTGCATTCATTGTGCAGGCTTTATGGAAACACCTCCGATTCTCAGGGTAGTCAAACTAAGCCCATAAACTGACACATTACCCCCGAAGTCCAACTAATATTTCTTTTCAAAGCAAGACAAATTGTCTTTTAAAATGTCTTGGCAGCATTCTTGACTGAATTACCTTTGCAGACAATTTTACCTTTTTCACCTTTAAAGACGTACGAAATGGCAGAAAATAAGACACAGCAGGAAGGTCCTGAAACAATGGGACCTGAATTCAATACCGATGAAAATGCGGCAGGTACTACCCCCCTGAATGAAGCCATAGATGAACAGAGCGAGATTGAAAAACTGAGAGAAACGCTGGAGGAGGAAAAGAAAAAATATTTATACCTGTTTGCGGAATTCGACAATTTCAAGCGAAGAACTTCCAAAGAGCGTCTGGAGCAAATGCAAACAGCCGGTAAGGAAATCATTATTTCTCTTCTTGAACTAATGGATGATGCCGATCGTGCTGAGGCGGAAATGAATAAGCAAGGCAAAAAAGAAGAAGGGGTGCGCCTTGTTTTTCATAAACTTAGAAACACACTTCAGTCGCGTGGTTTAAAAACTATGGAAACCAAAGGCGCCGATTTTGATCCCGACAAACATGAGGCGATTACTGAGATTCCTGCACCTAATGAAGAGATGAAAGGGAAGGTGATCGACGAAGTGGAAAAAGGATATTTACTGAACGATAAAATCATTCGCTTCGCGAAAGTGGTTGTTGGGAAATAAAAAAACCTGCATTAAGTTTATTTATTAATTGACTGATCAAATCATGAAACGCGACTATTACGAAATACTGGGTGTAACAAAGACATCTTCTCCGGATGAAATAAAAAAGGCATACCGTAAAGTTGCTATGCAGTATCATCCTGATAAAAATCCGGGCAATAAGGAAGCGGAAGAGAAATTTAAAGAAGCGGCAGAAGCGTATGAAGTGTTAAGCGATGCGGATAAGCGTAGCCAGTACGATCGCTTTGGTCATGCCGGTGTTGGTGGCAATGGTAGAGGTTTTGGAGGGGGGCAAGGAATGAATATGGAGGATATCTTCAGTCAGTTTGGTGATGTGTTTGGGGATGACCTTTTTGGAAGTTTCTTTGGCGGGAGAAGAAGTGGAGGCGGAGGTGGAGGCAAGAGCAGAGGTGCCCGCGGAAGCAACCTGCGTGTGCGAATCAAACTCAATTTTGAAGAAATAGCGAAAGGGGCTTCAAAAACTATAAAGGTTAAAAAATACATTCTTTGCGACTCATGCGGCGGATCGGGTGCAAAAGACAAAAGCAGCATCCAGTCTTGTGGTACCTGCGGAGGATCGGGTCAGGTGAGAAGGGTTCAGAACACTTTCCTGGGTCAAATGCAAACGGTTACAACTTGTCCAACCTGTAATGGCGAAGGCACAAGTATTACGAGCAAATGCGGTAGTTGCAAGGGTGAGGGAAGGG
>JAULVS010000032.1:0-2798 GCA_032110905.1 Chitinophagaceae bacterium
ACGGTACTATACAAACAACAACTACCGGAACAGTTTTTCATACATATACAAAAGCAGGAAATTATTTACCGATAATTCGATTTAAAAATACCGGTGGATGTACTTATACATTGCCCGCAGGAGATACAATCAAGGTTGATATCATGCAACCCGGGTTTATATCAACCATTCAGGAATTCTGCGGATACACCGAAGTGCGCTTTACAGATACAACCCGTTCTTTGTTTGGGGTGAATGCAGTTAGATGGTTTCCCGGAGACGGTTCTGTTAAAAACGGAACACCGGTTATACAGCGATATAATATTACGGGAACATATGAAGTCAAAATGGTGGTAACGGGCAAATCGGGATGTACAGATACTGCAACAATCAATCTTCCTGTTTTTGTAAGATCTATCCCCAACGCCGACTTCCTACCACCAACGCCAACTTGTACAAACACGCCTGTGAATATAAATTCGTCAGTGCAAAGTGCCGATAGCGTTTCTTTCTATAAATGGCAGCTTTCTAACGGTGTGTTATTGACGAATAAGAATTTCTCGTATGCATTTTCTACGGAAGGCTCCTATCAATTAACACTCATAGCCGGTACGAAATTCAATTGTTACGACACTATCCAAAAAACATTCACAGTTCTTCGTTCTCCGAACTTGCTTGCTTCTGCAGACGCAGTGTTGTGTAAGGATAAAACGATTAACCTCACAGCAACCGGTGCTTTGTCTTACAACTGGTCGCCTTCCGATGGGTTGAGCTGTACTGTTTGTTCGTCACCGCAAGCTCGTCCCCAAACCACTACTTCTTATGTTGTAAAAGGAACAGGCGCAAATGGTTGTTTTGTTTATGATACGGTCAACATCACCGTTGTTCAACCATTTAAAATAACAACAAGTGGTCCGGATAGCATTTGTATCGGTTCATCAACACAAATATTTGCATTCGGAGCGGATAATTTTCAGTGGACGCCAGCTATTGCACTGAGTAATCCGGCAATTTCGAATCCTTTTGCAAACCCAACTTCTACCACTATCTATCGAGTGGTAGGCTCTGATAACAACAAATGTTTCACCGATACCGGCTATGTTCAGGTGGCGGTGGGACAACCATTGTTGGTTAAGCTTGGCCAAGACATTACCGCTTCTACAGGCACACAACTACCTTTAAAATCAACCATCACCAATGGTCTGGTTAAATATTGGGAGTGGACACCTGCAACAGATCTTAGTTGCGATCGTTGTCCGGAACCAATAGCTACGATTAAAAATAATATCACTTACGTGGTGAAAGCAACAAGTGCTTATGGTTGCTCAACAACTGATACAATTCAGATAAAAGCATTTTGCGAAAACGCCCAGGTCTTTGTTCCAAATGGATTTACTCCTGATGGAGATGGTATTAATGATTTGCTGGTGGTGCGTGCAACAGGTGTACGGAAAGTAAAACTATTTCGCATCTTTAATCGCTGGGGAGAAATCGTATTTGAGAGGTATAATTTTTCGCCCAACGACCAGGCTTTCGGATGGGATGGCACACAAAAAGGCGTTGCTTCTCCGCCTTCAGTATTTGTGTACACAATGGAAGTAGAATGTGAAAACGGAACAGTCTTCAGTTATAAAGGAAACATCAGTTTAATAAAATAATTTTACCTTCATCGCATTCAGAAAAAATGAAAATTCGGATAACAATCATATTCCTTTTCATTATAAACTGCACAACGAATGCACAGGATATTCATTTTTCGCAGTTTCACCAAATGCCTGCTTTGCGTAATCCTGCGCTTGCCGGAATTTTCAAAGGTGATGTGCGTGTAACAGGCATCTTTCGTTCGCAGTGGCAACCCGCATTCGGACAGTTTCAAACAACCGGATTGGGGGTTGAAACAAAAGCAGCTGTAAATGAGTACTCAGAAGATTTTTACAGCCTTGGCATTGTGGTTACAAATGATGTTGCAGGAGATGCCCGTTTGGGTAAAACACAAATTTTGCCATCTTTTACTTTTCATAAATTACTGAATCCTGAGAATAATCTTTATTTATCTGCCGGTTTTATGGGAGGTATTGTACAACAGCGATTTGATCCTTCAAAGCTCAGGCTTGGTGATCAGTTTGTGAATGGCAGTTATAGCCAGCTAAATCCCACCCGTCAAACATTTAACAATACTAATTTAATTTATCTCGATGCTCTTGCAGGCTTGGCAATAGGTGGAGAGCTTGCTAAGAAGTATAACTACTATCTCGGCGTTTCTTATGCTCATTTCAATCGACCAAAAGTTGCTTTTACAGCTACCAATGATGTTCGGCTCAATAGCAGGGTCGGAATAAATGCAGGCTTTTCGGCTTCCGCATCCGATTTTGATTATTTCTTTTTCTATGCCGACTATTTTATGATGGGAGGAGCATCGCTTGCACAAGGAGGGGTATTATACACAAGACATTTACTGGAAGAAGTGGAAGACCCTACCTACGCCATCAGCTTTGGTCTTTTTCATCGGTTGAACGATGCAGTGATGCCGATGGTGCGACTCGACTATGCTAAACTCAGTTTTGGTTTTACCTATGATGTGAATGTCAGTAAGCTAAGTGCTGCATCTAAGTTGCAGGGTGGCGCAGAAGCAACTATCTCTTATAAAACATTCCTCCTCAATTCTCGAAACACTTCCGCCAGCAAAGTTCGCTGTCCGCGACTCTGATTTCTTTTTCCACATTTCAACCCGACAAAGATTCTGCTGTAACTTGCAGCTATGCTGAACTATTTAGAAGGGTTGAACGACCGGCAAAAAGAAGCTGTATTGCATGTGAATG